>SLHP01000177.1 GCA_007136095.1 Nitriliruptoraceae bacterium | reverse complement strand
GCTCCCGCCAGCGGGCGGTGAGCCAGCTGCCCGTCGCGTCGTCGGCCACCTCGACGCCGAGGTGGTGGTGACGGAAGCGCAGGGGCGCTTCACCCGGCACGTCGGGCAGGTCCAGGCCACGGGCGAAGGGCACGGTCACCTCGCGTCCCCCGGTCCGGCCGGTCGCGAGATCCACCCAGTAGACCGAGACGACGCCGAGGTAGTCGAGGTCGGCGTAGGTGATCGCGACGGTGAGGTCGTCCGTGACGACCGCCCAGTAGTCCCACCGCTTCGTGCGTCCCCACCGACCGCGAAGATTCGCGCGGATCAGGGGCGTCCGTGACCAACCGCGGGCCTGCGGGTTCAACCGTCGACCGTCCGGTGTGCACAGGTCCGTGGGGGTCGTCAGCTCGCTCTCTGCCGCCGGCACGCTCCGGGGAGCATGCGATCGGCGTCGGCTCGGACGGTTCGCCGCCACCTCAGCGGTCCCGTGTCCACGCCGCGAGGTGACCGGCCAGCGCGGTCGCGAGGTCCGGGTCGCCCTCCTCGACCAGCTCATAGGTCGCGCGGCGGACGGGGTGGCCGGCGTCGACGATCCGGGTCAGGTCGATGGGCGTGCCACTGATCACCACGTCACACGCGGCTGCCTGCAACGTGGCGGCCAGGTCACCGACCTGGCGGGCGCCGTAGCCCATCGCCGGCACCACCGGTCCGATGTCGGGGTAGGCCGCATAGGTCGCCGCGATGGTGCCCACCGCCCACGGGCGTGGGTCGACGATCTCGGCGACACCAGCGTCCCGTGCAGCCACCGTCCCGGCACCGTAGGGCATCCCGCCGTGCGTGATCGTGGGTCCGTCCTCCACGACCACGACCCGCTTGCCGGCGAGCGACGCCCCCGCCTCCAGGGTCACCGGCGAGTTCGCGCGCACCACCGTCGCTCCGGGGTTCAGGACCCGGATGTTGCTGGCGACCGTCCGGAGATCCTGCGGGTCGGCGTCAGCCACCTTGTTGATCACCACGATGTCGGCCAGGCGCAGGTTGGTCTCGCCCGGGTGGTAGGCAAGCTCGTGTCCCGGTCGCAGCGGGTCGGCAACGGTGACGTGCACGTCCGGACGGATGAACGGCAGGTCGTTGTTGCCCCCATCCCAGATGATGACGTCCGCCTCCTCCTGCGCCGCGGCGAGGATCTGGGTGTAGTCGACCCCGGCGTAGACGACCATGCCCATCTCGACCGGTGTCTCGTACTCCTCTCGTTCCTCGATGGTGGGGTCGGAGGCGTCGATGTCCGCGAGCGACGCGAACCGCTGGACCCGCATGCGCTCGAGGTCGCCGTACGGCATCGGATGGCGGATCAGTACGGGGCGCAGTCCGGCGTCGAGCAGCACCCTGGCCACCCGCCGCGAGGTCTGGCTCTTGCCACATCCGGTCCGGACCGCACAGACCGCGACGACCGGGACGCGGCTCTGCAGCATCGACGCGTCCGGCCCGATCAGTCGGAAGTCCGCGCCGGTCGCCAGGACCCGGGAGGCGGCGTGCATGACGTCGAGGTGTGACAGGTCGGAGTAGGCGTGGACCACCTCGGTGACGCCATGGGTCGCGACCAGATCCTCCAGGTCATCCTCGGAACGGATCGGGATGCCGTGGGGATGGTGTGGACCGGCGAGCGAGGGTGGATAGGTCCGTCCGTCGATGCCTGGGATCTGGGCGGCGGTGAACGCGACCACCTCGACGTCCGGATCGTCACGGAAGACGGTGTTGTGCACGTGGAAGTCACGCCCGGCCGCACCCAGGATGACGATCCGTCGAGGTGGCACTCCGGTTCCCTCCGGTCCTTGATGCCGGGCATCGTAGGGGCTCCGGAGCCCGGGAAGCAGGCCACCCGGCACCGACCGTCCGCCTCCTGCGGCTGGACGGGGAACCGCAGCCTCCGGGCACGGGGGAAGGATCATTCGGCGGCGCGCCGGAGCCGGTCCATGACGGCCCGTCCGACGCCGACCTCGGGGACCGACTCCACGACCAGGATGTCGACCTCGGCCAGCTCCGCGTCGCGGAGTGCGGCGTAGAGCAGGCGTGCCAGCTCCGGTGCGTCGACGAACCGCAGGACGCCGTGCACCCCCGCGGGGACAGGGCCGGAGGCCACCAGCCCGACGCGGGCGCCGGTATCGACCAGCTCCGCGGCACGAGCCGCAGCGCCTTCGGGAGCGACGATCTCCAGGGCACACGTCGGGGCGTAGTGCCGGTAGCGGCTGCCGGGGGAGGCCGTCAGGTCCACCGGCCTGCGCGTCGCGCCCATCCCCGAGGGGATGCCGACGACCGACCGGAGGTCTTCGCGGCTGATCGAGCCTTCACGCAGGACGACCGGTTGGTCTCCCCGTGCGTCGACGACCGTCGACTCGACACCGACGGGACACGGCCCGCCGTCGAGCACCACCTCCAGGTCGTCACCCAGGTCGGTGGCCACGTGTTGGGCTGTCGTCGGCGATGGACGCCCCGATCGGTTCGCTGAGGGTGCGGCCAGGGGGCGGTCGACCGCGGCGAGCAGTGCCGCCGCGACGGGATGGTCCGGTACCCGGACGGCGACCGTGCGCAGCCCACCGGTGGTGACCGCCGGCACCGCATCGCCGGCGTCGAGCACCAGGGTCAACGGCCCCGGCCAGAAGCTCGCCGCGAGGGCCCGGGCCAGCGGCGTGGTGGTTGCGACGACACGTTCGAGTTCCTGCGCCGTGTGCAGGTGGACGATCAGGGGGTTGTCAGCCGGTCGGCCCTTGATGGCGAAGATCCGGCGCACCGCAGCGGGGTCGAGCGCGTCGGCCGCCAGCCCGTACACGGTCTCGGTCGGCAGGCCGACGACGTCGCCACGACGAAGCACGCGCACGGCGGCCGCGATACCCGCAGCATCGGGGCGGAGTACCTCGGCCAGGACCGCACCTTCCTCGACGCCGCCGCCAGCGGCGGCGTGTCAGCCTACGGCGCCCCGGCACGCACCAGCTCCGTGCAGCCGCACGGATCGGGGTAGCGCGGCTCCCGATCTCCCGTGGTCACCCGTGTGGTCGTTGTGATCCCGGGTCGTAGAAGGACCGCAGGGACGCCGTTGCCGGGATGCGCTCGGTCGCGACCTCGATCTCCCAGGTGCCCTCATCGAGGTAGCCGGCATCCACCGCATCAGGCGCGGAGACGTAGCCCATCGCCAGGGCGCGCTGCTGGGTGTAGCTCCACATCGCCGACGATGTCCGCCCCACCGGTTGGCCGTCGCGCAAGATCGGCTCGTCGTGGTAGAGCAGCCGTTCGGGGTCGTCGAGCCGGAACTGCACCAGCCGCTTCGTGCGCGGTTGGTCACGCTGGGCCACCAGCGCGTCACGACCGATGAACCCGCCGGGCTTGTCGAAGGCGACCGCGAACCCCAGACCCGCCTCGAGCGGGGTGTCCTGGTCGCTGAGGTCATCACCCCAGTGCCGGTAACCGGCCTCCAGCCGCAGCGAGTTCATGGCGTGGAACCCGGCGTGACGCAGTCCGTACCCGGCACCCTCGGTGACGATCGCGTCGTAGAGGGTGGTCGCGTCACCGACGGGGACGTAGAGCTCCCAGCCGAGTTCGCCGACGTAGCTCATCCGCAGCGCCAGCGTGTCGACCCCCGCCACCTCGATCCGGCGGGCAGAGCCGAAGGGGGAGCCGTCGTTGGTCAACGCGGACGAGGTCAGCTTCGCGAGTAGCTCGCGCGAGCGCGGCCCCATGACACCGAGCACGGCGAACCGGTCGGTGACGTCCTCGACCGTGACCTGCTGTCCACGCGCGTGCCGCGAGAGCCACGACAGGTCGCGGGTCCGCGTCGCGGCCGCCGTCACCACGAGGAAGTCCTGCTCGCCCCGGCGGGTGATGGTGAGATCGGCCTCGATCCCGCCGCGGTCGTTGCACCACTGGGTGTAGACCACCCGACCCGGCTGGACGTCGATGGCGTTGGCACTGAGGCGGTCGAGGACGGCCAGCGCATCCGGGCCCGTCACGGCGAACTTCGCGAAGGAGCTCTGATCGAACAGGCCGACGGCGCCCCGCACCGCGTCGCACTCGAGCCCGGCCGCGTCGAACCAGTTCTGCCTGCCGTACGAGTAGCGGTACGCGCGTTCCTGGCCGGGCAGGGCGAACCAGTTGGGGCGTTCCCAACCCGCGACGCTGCCGAACACCGCGCCCGCATCGATGAGCCGGTCGTGCAGCGGTGAGGTGATCACGCCCCGGGCGCTCTCGTGCTGGCGGAACGGCCAGTGCATGGCGTACAGCAACCCCAGGCTCTCGGGGATGCGTTCGGCGAGGAAGTCGGGCCTCGACTCGAACGAAAACGTCCGGCGGATGTCCACCGGCCACAGGTCCATGGGCGGGTGGCCATCGATGATCCAGTCGGCGAGCACCCATCCGGCGCCGCCCGCCGACTGGATGCCGACCGAGTTGAACCCGGCGGCCACGAAGCAGCGATCCAGTTCCGGTGCCTCCCCGAGGTGGTAGAGGCCGTCCGGGGTGAAGGCCTCGGGGCCGTTGAAGAACAGCTGCAGGCCGGCCTCAGCCAGCGCCGGGACCCGGTGGATGGCCTTCTCGAAGACGGGCCCGACGTGCTCCCAGTCCTCTGGCAGCGACGTGAACGAGAAGTCCGACGGGATCGCCTCGAGGTTCCAGACCTTGCCGCGCGG
>SLHP01000227.1 GCA_007136095.1 Nitriliruptoraceae bacterium | reverse complement strand
GACCTGCGACGCTCGACATCCGCCGGGTGGCCCCACAACGGTTCGTCGCCGAGGCGTTCGGATCCGGCCGCGACTGGGCACTGGAGAACGCACCCGATCTCCTGGGGGCAGCGGACGATCTGGACGGCTTCGACGCCAGCCGCCACCGGATGGTCGCCCGCGCCCACCACGCACGCAGCGACCTGCGCATGGTGCGCTCAGGGCGGATCGAGGACGTCCTCGTCCCGACCATCCTGGCGCAACGCGTCACCTCCCAGGAGGCGGCCCGGTCCTGGACCCGGTTGGTCACGGCGTGGGGCCGACCCGCACCGGGGCCGATCCCACTGCGCCTCCCTCCGTCGGCTGGGGAACTCGCCACCCGTCCGTACTGGGACTTCCATCGGCTGGGCGTGGAGCGGTCACGGGCGGAACGGATCGCGGTCGCCTGCCGCAACCTCGATGTCCTGCAGGCCGCGATGGCACCGGGCCTTCACCCCGGCGACGTGACCGAGACCGCCGGCCTGACGGTGGCCGAGCGTCTGACCCGCGTTCCGGGCATCGGTCCGTGGACCGCGGCCCTGCTCGCGCGGACCGCCGCCGGTGACCCCGACACCGTCGAGGTGGGCGACTACAACACCAAGGACCACGTCGTCCACGCCCTGACCGGGCGACCTCGAGGGAGCGACGAGGAGATGCTCGAGCTGCTCGAACCGTTCGCCGGTCACCGGGGCCGCGTGATCCGGCTCCTGCTGTCCGCGGCACCTCGACCACCACGGTTCGGGCCGAGGCGGCGGGCGGTCCCGGTCGATCGACTCTGAGTCGTCGCGGCGCTCAGGAGGTCATGGCGCTCAGCAGCTGATGGCGCTCCGCGGCAGGGGCGGCGGTCCGCCGTTCTCCGGGGGCTCGATCCGGATGACAACGATGTCGCAACCCGCCACCTCGGCGGACAGCTGCAGCGCCAGTTCGTCCATCAGCTCCCGTGCGACCCACCGGCCCGGCCCGTCGGCATCGTTGGCGAGCACCGCGAGGTGGTAGCGGGTGCCGTCGTCCCCGATCACCGCGCCGCTCAGCGCCGTGACGTCACGCAGCGTCCCGGTCTTGCCTCGGAACCGCCCCTGGGCCACGGTGCCCCGCAGGCGTTGCCGCAGGGTGCCGGTCTCTCCCATCACCGCCATCAACGACACCCACGTCTCCGCGGCCGGACCATCGGTCATCGTGCGGTCGAGATCGACCAGGAGACGTGGCGACAACCGGTCGTCGCGGGACAGGCCCGACCCGTCGGCGAACACCGCGCCATCGTGATCGATCTGGAAGCGGTCGAGCATCTGGCGCAATGCCCGGTCCCCACGGATCCACGAGCCCTCCCCGGTCCGCACCCGGCCGATCGTCTGGAACATCCCGTCCGCGAAGTGGTTGTCGCTGCGTTCCACCGTGAACCGCAGCAGCTCGTCCATCGGCGGGCTCTGGACCGTCGCGAGCCGACCGACCGGCGGCGCGGACACCTCCCCCGACCGTGACGCCCCGGTCACCTCGACCTCCCGCTCCTCGAGCAGACGGACCAGTTCGGCGGCAGCGTGGGCAGCCGGGTCCTGGACGTGATCGACGGTGACGGTGGGCGGTCCGAGGTCCTCGGGCTCCTCCTCGGAGCCGTTCTGCGGATCATCGCCGTCGGCAGCGTCGTCCTCGGCCGCATCGTCGTCGGCGGCGTCGTCGGCGTCCTCGCCCTCGGCGGCGTCGGCCTCGTCGTCAGCGTCCTCGTCAGGCTCCGGCTCGGGGTAGGTCAGGATCGTCCGGAGGCCGGCATCGACGGTCAGCCCCGATGCGTACCGGGCGTCGAAACTGCTGAAGTAGCGGTCGGGCCATCCCTCGGCGCGGGTCGGGCCCGTGAAGCCCGGCGCCAGACCGATGACCTCACCATCGACCTGGCGCAGGCCCGCCGCGACCAGATCGTCGGCCAGCGATGCCAGCGGGGTCGCCGGCCGGGACGGGTAGACCCACCGGGTGTACTCGTCGGTGACGAGCGCGGGGTCTCCGCCACCGAGCAGGAGGAGGTCGCCACGCAGCAGGCCATCGGCATCGATGGGAGCGGTGGCATCCACACGCGTGCGGAAGCGGCCGTCCGGTCCCAGGGTCGTCAGGATCGCCGCCGCGGTCACCACCTTCATGGTCGACGCGGGCAGGAGCGACTCGTCGGCCCGGTGAGCGGCGATGGTGCGGCCGTGTTCGTCGATGACCACGACCCCGAGGGTGACGTCATCGGCGGCGACGACCGCCGTGTCGACGAGCTCCTGGGTCCGGGCGATGAGGTCGTCGCGACCGGCCGGTGGCGGGGGGAGCTCGACGGGTGGGTCAGGTGCTACCTCGACGTCGCTGTCGGCCTGGGAGGGTTCGTCCGACCCGCCATCCGCGTCGTCATCGGGTTCGTCGGGTGCTTCCACATCCTCGACGGGCGGGGCGGGCGGTGGGCCGTCGTGGGTGGCCTCCGGCTCGACCGGCGTGCCCCCGCCACTGCACGCGGCAACCAGCACCACGACCGCCACCATGGCGCCGAGGAGGCGGTTGTCGGCGTCTGCCACCACCCCGGTCGGCCCGCCTGCTCCGTCAGTGGGGCGCATCGACGGTGGCCTTCAACTGGGCGCGTCGACCGAGTCGAGCAGTCCCCGGAGTTGGAACCCACGCGAGGGGTGGCGCAGCTTGGTGAGCGTCTTCTTCTCTATCTGCCGTATGCGCTCACGCGTCAACCCGAACTGCGCCCCGATGTCCTCGAGGGTGTGCTCCTCGCCGTCCATGAGCCCGTACCGCAGCATCAGCACGGTGCGTTCGCGGTCGGTCAGGGCGGACAGGGCGCGTTCCACCTCACGCTTGGCCAGCACGGCGGTCGCGGAGGACTCCGGATCGATGGCGTCCTCGTCGGCGACCAACTCCCCCATCGTCGCGTCGCCGTCCTCCCCGATCGGCTTGTCCAGGCTGGCGACGTCCTGGGCGGCGAGCTTGACCTCGCGCAGGCGTTCGACCGGGAGCCCGAGTTCCGCCGCGATCTCCGGTTCGGTCGGCTCACGCCCGAGTTGCTGGAGCAGCGCGAACTCGGCGTAGCGGACCTTGCCCATCAGTTCGTGGACGTGCACGGGCAGGCGGACGGTGCGACCGGTGTTGGCCAGCCCCCGCTGCAACGCCTGACGGATCCACCAGGTGGCGTAGGTCGAGAACTTGTAGCCCTTGGTGTGGTCGAACTTCTCCACGCCGCGGATCAGTCCGAGGTTGCCCTCCTGGATGAGCGACAGCAGGTCGACCCCGCGACCACGGAACTTCCGGGCGACCGAGACGACCAGACGCAGGTTCGCGCGGATCATGTGATCCTTGGCGCGCTCGCCGCCGCGGGCCACCATACGCATCTGTGCCTTCTTGCGCGGCGGCAGCTTGATTCGCGACCCCAGCACGATGTGGGCCGCGAGCCCGGCCTGGTAGCGCTTGGCGAGATCGACCTCCTGCTCGGGGGTGAGCAGGTCGGTGCGCCCGATCTCGTTCAGGTACTGGCGCACCGAGTCCGACGATGCGGACAGCGGGGTCGCTTCGGGACGGTCGGCATCCTCGATGAGGTCATCGAGCACCTGCATGCCGAGGTCGCGTGCGCTCTGCGCGGTGTCCTCCACCCAGGTGTCGGGTTGGGTCAGCGGGTCGTAGAGGTCGAGGAGTTCCGACAGGAGCACGTACCCACGCGACGCGCCGCGCTCGAACAGCTCGGAGATGGGGGTGACATCGCTCAACGATGGGCCTCACAAGGCTCGTACAGGTCCTGGATTTCGCGCTCTCGGACCGGGGTGGGGGCGCGCATGGACCGCGACCGTACCCGGCTGACGCCCGACCGACTCTCCCAGCCATCCGGACAAGGACCGCGATGATACGGGGAGTCCGCGCCGCCTGCCCGGGAGCAGCCCCGTCAGCCTCCGGGATCGTCGGAGTCGTCGGCGGATCCGTCGGTCGCATCGCGGTCGGCTCCATCAGCACCACCCTCCGGCTCCTGCTCCGCACGGAGCCGCCGCTCGAATCCCTCCATCCCCAGGCGGATCTCGCCACCGGGAGGCACATCCGGCCCCTGGCCGGCAGCGGTACCGGTATCGGGCCGGCCGGCCGCGGTCACCGGACTCCCGGCGTGGCCGTGCAGGTGCCCGGGTGACGACGCCCCCTCGGGTCGAGCGATGGCGACCTTCGCCGCCAACGCGGTGGTCATCGGAACCGCCGCGATCAACCCGAGCGAACCGACGATGATCTTGACGATCTCCTCGGCCAGCACCTCGGAGTTGAAGATCTCGGCGTTGCTGACGCCCGAGGTCGAGAACAGCACCAGCAGGGCGAGCGATGCACCGGCGTAGGCGAGGAACAGCGTGTTGACCACGGAGGCGATGTGATCGCGCCCGACCCGCATGGCGCGCGCGAACAGCGCGGACCAGCTCAGCGTGCGATCCGTGTCATGGAGGGCGAACACCGTGGATGCCTGGCTCACGGTGACGTCATCGAGGACACCCAGCGCAGCGATGATCAGACCAGCGAGCACCAGACCCTGCAGGTCCAACCCCTGCACGGCGAACGACGCGAACTGGGCATCGTCGGAGGCGAAACCGGTGATCTTGCTGCGCTCGATGAACAGCACGCCGATGGAGACGGTCAGCACCAGGGCACCGGACGTGCCGATGATGGCCGCCGTGGTCATCTCGTTGACGCCGTGCGCCAGGTACAGGGTGACGATCATCACGGCAACGGCGCCGACCAGGGCGACCGCCGGCGGGTTCTTCCCCGCGAGGATGGCTGGCACGATGAACTGCACGACGATCAACAGGCTCACCGCCAGGCCGAGCAGGGAACGCAGGCCATGCCACCGTCCGATCGCGACCACCGCCAGGACGAAGATCCCGAGCAGCACGAGCAGTGTCGGGGTCCGCTGGAAGTCGGTGATGACGTACTGCTCACCCGCGTCCGGCGTGGCGATCTGATCGAGCGTGACCCGGTCACCGACCGACAGGTCCGGGTAGCCGTCCAACGCGACGTCCTCGAGGACGGCGACCTGCCCCGCGTCCGGGCCGTCGAGCAGCCGCACCTCGATGTCAGCGGACCGGCCGGAGCCTCCCATGACCTCATCCGGTTCGCCGTCGTAGATCTCGAACGACAGGATCTCCGCCCCGGTGAGATCCTCCAGGGGCGGGCCGGGGTCCGGGAGCTCATCCGCCGATGGCCACAGAGTCACCATCCCCGCGATCGCACCGATCAGCAGTGCTCCGACCACGACCAGCAGGCGTCGGTGGGTCGTCGACGGCAACGTGGACACCCGGACCTCCTCATCGCGACGTCGCGATCGGGCCCGGATGCTAATGCCCACGGGGCGCCGGCTGATCGCCGCGACACGGCGGATCGGTGGGGGCCACCCGGCCGGCACCACGACGGCCCGCCGTGGAGGCGGGCCGTTGTGGTGGGTTGGTCGTGTGACCGGCGGTCAGGCTGCGCGGTCCAGGACGTCCAAAAGACCAGAGAGGTTGTGGGCGCGAGAGGGGTGACGCAGCTTCGCGAGCGCCCGGTTCTGCATCTGGCGGATGCGTTCCCGGGTCAGGCCGAAGTGATCGCCGATCTCCTCGAGCGTCTTCGGTTCCTCGCCGTTGAGCCCGAAACGCAGGACCAGGATGAGTCGCTCACGGACGTCCAACTCGTTCAGCGCCGCGTCGATCTGGCTCAGCGCGTCGCCCTCCAGGGCGGTCTCGACCGGGTCGACACCCTGGACATCGGCGATGAGGTCGCCCATGGACGCATCGCCGTCCTCGCCGATCGGCCGATCGAGCGAGACCAGTTCCTGCATCGCGTCGCGGACCTCACGGACCCGCTGGACGGTGAGACCGACCTCATCGGCGATCTCTGCCTCCGAGGGGTCGCCACCCTTCTGCTGGCGGAGCCGGAGTTCGGCGGCACGGAGCTTGCCATACAGCTCCCAGACGTGGGCGGGGACGCGGATGGTGCGACCCTTGGACGCGACACCTCGCTGGAGGGCCTGGCGGATCCACCACACGGCGTAGGTCGAGAACTTGTAACCCTTGGTGTGGTCGAACTTCTCCACCGCGCGCAGCAACCCGAGGTTGCCCTCCTGGATCAACTCGATGAAGTCGAGGTCACGACCGGAGAACTTCCGGGCCTGCGGAACGACGAGGCGCAGGTTGGCCTGGACCATCCGTTCCTTCGCGCGGGCACCGTCGATGCTGATGCCGGTCAGCCGCTTCTTGCGCGAGCGGGTGATGTTCTTGCCCGCTTCCTTCAGCATCGCGTCGGCCGCCATACCCGCCTGGTAGCGCTTGGCGAGGTCAGCCTCGTCCTCCTTGGTCAGCAGGGCGTGCCGACCCGCGTCGTTGAGGTACTGACGCACGAGGTCGGTCGTGAGCGCCGCTGAGTGGTCGAGGATGTCCTCGGGGGCGTCGTCGGCGACATCATCGATGACCTCGAGGCCCTGGGAGCGGATCCCTCCGATGGTGTCGTCGATCCACATGTCACCGTGGAGCTCGGGGGAGTGCAGCTGCTGGAGTTCCGAGAGCAGGACGAAGCCGCGCTCGGACGAGCGCTCGAGGAGTTCCTCGACGGCGACTTCAGCGGTCGGGAGTTCGGTGCGGTTCACCTTGCCTCCTGGGCGATAACGGGTGTTCGGGAGTCTGTGGCGGGCGATCCGGCGGGGAGTCGGAGCCATGGTGCCGGACCAGATAGCTTGTCACGTCTGGCCGCGAACCCAAAGCCTCTCACGTCAGGTTCGGAACCGACACCCCCGTGGTGCCGACGAACGGGTAGCTCCTGCCCGATCGGATGCCGGCGGCGATGGCCGTTCGGACGGGTAAAAGGGGCTCGGGTGCCGCTGTGTGGCCAGCATGTGGCTGATGGCGGCCATCCGAGTCCGGATCGCGGGCGGTCACCTGTCGTAACGTCACTATCGGCCGATGCCGTCCATGCCAAGACGAAGTGTGCGCCCTGCGCTCACCTATCGCCACGACGCCTGGCGATCCGGTGCCCCTCGCAGGGCACACCCTCGGCTTCGAGTCGGTCGCGGTGATCGCCCTCACGCCCCGGAACGAGACGCCCCGAGGCACTCACGACCCGCCACCACGCCACCTGTGCTCCGTGCCGCGCCAGCGCGCTGCCGACCGCACGGGCGGCCGCGGGCCGGCCCGCCTCCCGTGCCACCTCGCCGTAGGTGAGCACGTCGCCCGGACGGGTCGCCGCCACGACCTCGAGGATGCGTCGTGTCAGCGGGGTGATGCCGTCACTCACCGCCGGGGTGGCAGCGGGGCGGTTCCCTCGGCGGACCCCAGGTCGGGCACATCCGGGGGCAGCACCGGGCCGTCACCGTCGCCCTCCGCCGCCGGTGATGTCGGCCCGCCGTCCTCCACGGCGGTCTCGACCTGTGCTGCAGCCCGCTTCGGATAGGGGATGCGTGGGTGGTAGACGCCGACGAGCGACTCCACGATGGTGTCCCGCGCGGTCCGCAGGTCGCGGAAGGTCATGTCCGATTCCTCGAACTGGCCATCGTCGACCCGGACCTTCAGCAACTTGTCGACCGTTTCCTCGATCTCATCACGCGGCAGGTTCCCGCGGGACATCGCCATCGCACGGGTCGTCGCCTCGCAACAGTCCGCCAGCAGAAGGATCGCCGCTTCCCGTGAACGGGGCTTGTGTCCCTTGTAGCGGTAGGTCTGCTCATCGACCTCGTCAGGATCCTGCGCGTCCGCCAGAGCCCGCTCGTAGAAGTAGCTCACGAGCATCGTGCCATGGTGGCTGCCGATGCAGGCCACGACCTCCGGAGGCAGACGATGCTCCACCGCCATCTCGACGCCATCGATGACGTGGTTCTGGATGATGATCGCCGACACCTCCGGATCGAGGTCGTCGTGGGGGTTCGCGATGCCCTGCTGGTTCTCGATGAAGAAGTGCGGTTGGCGCACCTTGCCGATGTCGTGGTAGAGGGCCGCCACGCTCCCGATCAGTGGGTCGGCGCCGACCGCGCGGCAGGCCCGCTCGGTCAGGGAAGCGACCATCACCGAGTGGTTGTAGGTACCGAGCGCCTTCTCCTCCAACTCCCGCAGCAGGGGGTGGTTGCGGTCGGCGAGGTCCAACAGGGCCGTGACCGTCGGGAGCCGGAACAACGTCTCCAGGAACGGCATCGCGCCCTGCACGGCGACCATGGTGATCACCCCGTTGATCGCGCCGGCCCCGATCGCGACGACGAGTTCCTCACGCGGCCCGAAGATCGCGACGATCACGGCGGCGAGGATCGGGAACGACAACCCCGCCCGCAGGGTCGCTGAGCGCAGGTCCGAACGCTTGGCGATCCGCGTCGTCAGAGGAACGCTGATCAGCACGGCGCCCGCGGCGAACAGCGCCACCGGTGCGGACGCCGGCATCACCAGCAGCACCAGGACCGCAGCGGGCAGCATCGTGGCGATCCCCACCACGGGATGGATCAGCAGAGCCGTCAGCATCCCGAGTGCACCGGCAGGCACGGCATAGGACCACCCCGACGAGGTCGCGTCGGTCAACAGGGTCGAGCCGACGACGAGCCCGGAGTACGCGACCACCAGGACCGACAGCAGGATCAGCTTCTTGCCGCTGACCCAGACGAACGGCTGCATGCGACCGAGGTAGATGCCGCCGACCGTTACGACGAGCAGCATCGCCAGCGCGGTCCGCAACACCGAACGGATCACCGAGGTACCCGACAGGCCGAGCCGCTCGACCGCCTGGACCTGCAACGCGGTGACGATCTCGCCCTCGCGCACGATCGCCTCGCCGGCACGCCAGGTGCGCGACACCTCCGGGACCGCTTCGGCCGCACGTTCACGTTCGGTCTGGGTGAGTTCTGGATCGACGACCACGGTGGGGCGCATCTTGGTCCGGATCACCGGATCGGCGATCGTGTCCGCCGTGTCGCCGGGGAACGAACGCAGGCCGATCTCGATGGGGAGATCCTCGTCCAGGAGGGCCTCGACCTCGTCCACGGCCACCCGCTGGCGTGCGAACTCCTGCGCGATCGGGATGGTCTCGCTCTCGACCCGGTCGAGGTCACTGTCCGACAGGGCGACCAGTGCCGCGATCGTCACCTGGTCGAGGTTCGGCTGCTCGGCCTGGAGAGCCACGATCTGGTCCGATCGTGGCGGGCTCCGAGGTGACTGCTCCGGATCGTCCTCCACCGCCACGGGTGACCGGACCGCTCGAGCATCGGCGAAGACCTCACGGACGTCCGCGACGATCTCGGACTGCGCGTCGCGGTCAAGCGCGACGACCGGCTCCGCGGACTCGGCTGCACGCTGACGCTCGGTCTCGGTCGCTGCCCGGTCGATCTCCGTGACCGCCTGATCGGCGAGGATCGTGGTGGGAGCGGGTTCGCCTTCTCGGACCGCCTGGTCACCGGCGACCGCGCTCAGCGCGACGATCGCAGGCACGAGCAGCACGATCAACCCCGCTGCCACCAGCCGCACCAGGACGATGCGTCGGGGCGCAGCAACCTGCCGAGGGGAACTCACGGGCCGAACAACCTTTCAGAGCGACGGGTATCGCATGATGGTGGCCGTCTGGGGACTGGTGGTCGAGCTGCCTGGATCGCGCAGTGTCGCGGACACGGTTCCCGCTGGCGCCGGGTGGCTGCCGACGGTGACTGCACCGCCATGGTGCCATGCCGCCCGCCGATCCGCGCTCCCCGGTCACATCGCGGCGGTCGGACGGCCTGTCTGCCGGGGGTCGCCTATGGAGCGACACGGAGGGCCGAGTAGGCTCCGATCCATCGCGTCGCGCGATCCCGCCACCGACCGGAAGTCCGTGCGTGCTGCAGACCTCCACGCCCTCACCATGGGTCGAGCTGTCGCGTGAGGCATGGGCCCAACGTCGCTCCTCGACCCCCCTGTCGCTCGACGAACGCGACCTCGAGCGGCTCCGGGGACTCGGTGAGGACATCTCCCTGGACGAGGTGGCTGCGATCTACCTCCCGCTGTCACGGCTGCTAAACCTCTACGTCGCCGCGACCCAGCAGTTGCATGAGGCCACGGGCACCTTCCTGGATTCGACGACCGCCAAGGTGCCCTACGTCATCGGCATCGCGGGCTCCGTCGCGGTCGGCAAGTCGACGACCTCACGGATCCTGCAGGCGCTGCTGTCGAGGTGGCCCGACCATCCCGAGGTCTCGCTCATCACCACCGACGGCTTCCTCTACCCCAACGCGGAACTCGAGCGGCGCGAACTGATGGAGCGCAAGGGCTTCCCCGAGTCCTACGACGTCAGCCGGCTCGTGCGGTTCGTGGCGGACGTGAAGTCCGGGGCGGCCGAAGCCTCGGCGCCGGTCTACTCGCACCTGACCTACGACATCGTCCCCGACGAGCGGGTGGTGGTGCGCCAACCCGACGTGCTGATCATCGAGGGCCTCAACGTCCTGCAGACCGGCACGACCGCCGACCGCAGGGTGTTCGTCTCCGACTTCTTCGACTTCTCGGTCTACGTCGACGCCGAGGAGCGCGACATCCTGCGCTGGTACGTCGACCGGTTCCGCACCCTGCGGTCCACGGCGTTCAGCGATCCGCGGTCCTACTTCCACCAGTACGCACAACTCGACGACGACGAAGCCGAGCGGGTCGCCGCGGACATCTGGAGGCGTATCAACGGCCGCAATCTGGTCGAGAACATCCTGCCGACCCGTTCCCGCGCCGATCTGATCCTGCACAAGGGGCCTGATCACGGCGTCGAGACCGTGCACCTCCGCAAGATCTGACATCCGCCCCGTGGTGGTGCCGGGGTTACGTCACCGGCCGGACCTGCGCGGGCGGTTCGCCGACGGGCTGCCAGGTGGCGAGCACGGCCCGGATCGCGGTGACGACCGCCAGCGGCTGGTCAAGGATCAGGTGGTGATGGGCCTCCGGCACCTCGACGAAGGGCACCCCGGCCGCCGCCGCCGGGGACCCGGCGAGCAGTTCAGCCATGTACGAGCGGACCTCCTGATCGACGATGTCCGACCGTTCCCCGTTCACGATGGCGATCCGGCACGCGGCCGAGGCCAGCGCGTCACCGTACGCCTCCGCCGAACCCGGCCCCTCGCGGCTGGTGAACACCGCCGGATCGAACTTCCACATCCAACCGTCCTCGGTCTGCCGCAGGCTGCGGCGGGCGATGTGATCCACCAGCCAATCGTTCTCGCAGGGTTGGGGCGGCACGAGGTGGAAGTGGTCGATCGCCGTCTCGAGGTCCGGGTAGGTCTTCGGCGATCGGAACATGCGTCCGCCGCGGCCCTCGCGGGACTCCGGATCCGGTCGGCGGATCGGCGCATCGAGCACGATGGCCCCATCGAGCAGGGCGCCGTAACGGGCTGCCGCGACCACCGTGACGAACCCGCCCATCGAGTGGCCGATCACGACCGGCGGCTCGCCCGAACCACCATCCGAGGCGACCGCCAGCACCTCCTCCGCCCAGCGATCGGCGCTGTAGACCGGCCGCCGGCCGCTGTCACCGTGACCACTCAGATCAATCGCGAGCACCCGGTGATGCTGCTGCAGCAGCGGTGCGATCGCCTCCCACCAGCGGGCATGCGCCGCACCGCCGTGCACCAGGACCATCGGGGGTGCGGCCGGATCCCCCCAGGCGAGGTAGCTGACCGCGGCACCGTCCACCGTCACCTGGCCCTCGTCGGCGGGCACCGTCAGCCCATTCGTGAACCAGGCAGGCGCGGCATCGGTCAGCACATCAGATCCTGGGCGGGTGGGCGCGTGATCGGCATCCGGCAGCCTACTCCAGGACCCGCCTCGTTCGGTGAACCGACCGAACGTCCGGTACCGTGGCGACCGGCCCGGCCCGCCGTCCGTACCTGGTCCAGGCCGCCCCCGGTCACCCTGCACCGGGCCACCTCCGCCATCGTGCCACGCGCTCCTTGTGCGCCTGGCTGGAGCCTTCCATGATTGACACCGCCGTGCGGTTCGGACCCCGAGAGACCGGACTGCTGCTGCTGCTGGCCTCGATGTGGGGCTTCTCGTTCCTGTTCATCGAGGTCGCACTGGAGGCGGTGGCACCCGTCTGGATCGTGGTGGCCCGGACCTCGATCGGCGCCGTCGCGCTGCTGGTGGTGCTGGCGGCCCGCGGGGCGTCCCTACCGAGCGACCTTCGGACCTGGGGTCACGTCGCGGTCCTGGGCGTGCTCAACAACGCGGTCCCGTGGACCGCGGTGGCCTACGCGCAGCAGTACCTGGAGTCCGGCCAGACCGCGCTGCTGATGGCACTCGTTCCCACGAGCACCCTGCTGATCTCGGTGGCGGTACGGATCGAGCGCCTCAACACCCTGCGGGTCGCGGGGCTCTTGGTCGCGCTGTCCGGCGTCGGCCTGATGGTTGCCGATGATCTGGGGAACCCCGGACGGGTCATCGCCATGCTCGTGGTGATGGCCGCGACGGTGCTCTACGCGATCGGTTCGGTCTACGCCAAGCGGACCGTCTCTGGCCGGATTCCACCGTTGACCCTGGCCAGCGGACAGGTGCTGAGCGCCGCCGTGCTGTGGTTGCCGGTCGGCTTCCTCGTGGCGCCGTTCCCTGGGCCCGAAGCGTTGCAGTGGCAGATCATCGGCTCGCTGATCGCCCTGGGATCGCTCGGTACCGGGTTCGCGTTCCTGGTGTTCTACATCCTCATCGAACGCGTCGGAGCCACCAACACGACCATGGTCACCTACCTGATCCCGGTCGTGGCCGTCATCGCCGGGATCGTGCTGCTCGGGGAGCGACTCGGGTTGCTCGTCCTGGCCGGAGGCGCGCTCGTCGGGTGCGGCATCTTCCTCACGCAGCGCGGATCTCCTCGCGCCCCCGCTGAAGCCATCGCCAGGGCAGCGCGGTGACCACCCACGGGTGGGACGCGACCTCCCCCGATCCACGACCGGGCCCGTCCGCGGCGTAGGCTCGCATCCCGCACGCATCCCGACGCACCCTCCTCGACGTTGCTCCCTCGCCGAACGGCATCGCACCGTGTCAAGCATCCCCGCGCTGCGCCGCCTGCAGCGGCTCTGGCTGCTGTTCGTCGTGATCCTCGTGATCATCGGTGTGAGCCTGCTGTTCGTCGATCTCGAGCCGACGTCACTGCCGATCCTGCTCCCGGCCGCTCTGGCGGCGGCCGCCGGTGCCGCGGGTGTGCTCGCGATCGTGGCGATCGACCGCACCTTCGCCGCCGCTCCCCCGGAGCACGACCTGCGTGCGCTCCGGGAGTTCGAGGCACGCCAGGCCCTGCAGTTCGCCGTCAGCCTGGCCCCGGCCCTGCTGGGCTTCGCGCTCGCGTTCGTCTTCGGCACCGTGCTGGCAGCCGCGGTCGGCTGGTCGTTCGCGCTCATCGCGCTCCTCCGGGCGCGGCCATCGGAAGGCCGTCTGGGACGGATCGAGCGCGTCTGGGGCGCTGCCGGCCACGACGTGTCGGCGCTGCGCGCAGCCAGGGCCGGATCGACTGCGACGTCGACGCCGGCGGACGAGCACTCGGACGGACAGACGCACGAGCGGGCGTTGGATGCGGACGACGGGGATGCCCCGACGGACGCTGATGGCTGACCAGCGACCCAGGACACGAGCAGGAACGAACACCACCCGACGACCACCCGGACCAGGAGAACCGCCCCGTGGCAACCGACTACGACGCCATCCTGCTGGTGTCCTTCGGAGGACCCGAAGGACCCGACGACGTGATCCCGTTCATGGAGAACGTGACCCGTGGACGCAACGTCCCGCGCGAGCGCCTGGAGGAGGTCAGCCAGCACTACGTGCAGTTCGGCGGGAAGTCACCGATCAACGACCAGAACCGGGCGCTCAAGGCCGAACTCGAGAAGCTGCTGGCCGCAGAGGGACCCGATCTGCCCGTCTACTTCGGGAACCGCAACTGGCACCCGATGCTGGCCGACACCCTGCGCGAGATGCGCGACGACGGGATCGGTCGCGCCCTGTGCTTCGTCACGTCAGCGTACTCGTCGTACTCCGGGTGCCGGCAGTACCGCGAGAACCTGGCTGCGGCACGTGCAGAGGTCGGCGACGGCGCGCCGGAACTCGACAAGATCCGGGTCTTCTACAACCACCCCGGGTTCGTGGAGCCGCAGGTGGACCTGATCACCGACGCGCTGGCAGGGTTGCCGGACGAGGTTCGTGCGGGTGCGCGCATCGTGTTCACGACCCACTCGATCCCGCGTTCGATGTCGCGCCACTGCGACTACGAGGCACAGCACTACGAGGCCTGCCGGATCGTCATGGAACACCTGCCCGGACGGGAATGGGACCTGGTGTTCAACTCGCGGTCCGGGCCGGAGTTCGTCCCGTGGCTCGAACCCGACATCAACGACCACCTCGAGGCGCTGTCCGAGGCCGGCGTCCCGGGCGTGGTCGTGGTCCCGATCGGGTTCATCAGCGACCACATGGAGGTCATCTACGACCTCGATGTCGAGGCGGTGGAGACCTGCGAGAAGCTGGGACTGCCGTTCGCGCGCGCCGGCTCGGTCGGTATCGACGAGCGCTTCGTGGCCATGATCCGTGACCTGATCCTCGAACGGACCGCCGACGCCCCGGCAGCGGCTCTCGGGACCCGGGGACCGAACCACGATTTCTGCCCGGTCGACTGCTGTTTCACCCCGGACCAGGAACCCAAGGCGGTCGTCGCCGCGGCGGAGCCGCGCCGGCGCTGATCGGACGGACGCCGCGGCGGAGCCGCGCCGGCGCTGATCGGACGGACGCCGCGGCGGAGCCGCGCCGGCGCTGATCGGACGGACGCCACGGCGACCCGGGGCACAACGCCCCTGGCCGCTGGGCCCGGCCCTTCGTACCATCGCCGGTGCTCCAGCCACGGTTGAGAGCACTCCGGACGACCGACCATCGAGGAGGGTCATCATGACCGACGCTGTTGGTTCGACGCGACGTGGAGCCGCCGCGATCGAGGCCGCGATCGAGGAGTTCGACCTGCGGACCCGGCTCGATGAACCGGACGGGTCCATGGACCGGCTCGGCAACTACGACCTCGCGTGGGCACGTGATCGCATCGACGCGGCCCGGCGCGCGGCGGATGCGGACATCGTCACATCCGAGGAGGCGCTGGCCTGGCTCGCCGCCGAGGTCGGTCGTGAGCTTCCGGAGGATGACCCGGAGGAGGCGATGGGCCTGCTGCCGGAGGACGATCGCTGAGGTCCGCAGAGTTCGGGTTGCCCCGCATCCCGGAACGCGCCGGTGGTGAACGGCGGCGTCGCGGTTCATGAGCGCGGTAGCGTGATGCCATGGAGATCATCCTCGTTCGTCACGCCCAGCCCGAGTGGAGTCGCGCTGGGCGCTCCCAGGTCGACCCGGGCCTCACCGAGCTCGGCCGCCAGCAGGCTGCGCTCACGGCCGAACGGCTGGCACCGGAGTCCTTCGAGCGCGTGTTGGTATCGACTGCCACCCGCTCGCAGGAGACGGCTGCCCCCATCCTGCCTCGGCTCGGAGATGTCCGCCACATCGATCGCGAGTGGCTGCACGAGATCCGGATGCCCGTCCGATGGCAGGGCACCCCGTCCGAGGAGGTCGATCGCGCGTTCCGCGATGCGCGGGGGCGTCCGCGCATGGAGTGGTGGAACGGGATGCCGGGGGGCGAGAGCTTCCGCGACTTCCACGCCCGGGTGACGATCGGGCTCGCCGCCGAACTCGGAGAGTCCGGCGTCCAACTGGATGATGAGTCGGGGCTCTGGGCCGTGCCGACCGATGCACCCCGCCTGCTGCTGATCGCACATGCCGGCACGAACTCGGTGGTGCTCGGCCACCTGCTGGGTCTGGAGCCGCAGCCCTGGGAGTGGGAACGGTTCGCGAGCAACCATGCGTCACTGACCGTCCTGCGATCCACGCCGATCGGCGGCGGCTACATCTTCAGCCTGCAGAGCTTCAGCGACGTGTCACACCTGGCGCCCGAACTCGTCACCGACTGAACCGCGCGGGGGTTTGCGTGCATCCGTGCCCGGGAGCCGGACCCTCCTGCACGCCAACCCCGGAGCACACCGGAACGCGCGGGGGTTTGCGTGCATCCGTGCCCGGGAGCCGGACCCTCCTGCACGCCAACCCCGGAGCACACCGGCGCCGACCTCGCCTCATCTGCTCCCGGCACGACCTCGCCTCATCTGCTCCCGGCGCCGACCTCGCCGGGGAGCGGGAACCAGCGCAGCGCCTCGGCCTCCGGGGAGAGCGCCACCACCTCGACGTCGCCGGGGTGGGGACCGGCCGCAGCCAGGATCCGGGCGGCATCGGCCAGGACGTCGTCCAGCTGATCGTCGGAGACCTGCTGGCGCCGCTCGGGCCAGGTCACCTCGCCCCCGGTGAACGACACATCCCGCAGCGACATCGGCGGCGGGACCCGACCGTCCCGGTGGACCCACCGGCCGGTGGCGGGTTCGAACGCGTAGTCGTCGACCAGCCGCCAGCCGTCGCGGGCGATCATCCGCACCGCGTCGATCAGGAAGTCCGCGACCGTGTCGGTCAGGAACCATGTGAAGTTGATGCGCACCCACCCGGGCTTGATCCCCTCACAGCCGTCGGCGATCGCCCGCTCGAAGGCGTGGGAACGCTCGAGGTCGATGCCCAGCAGCCGGTG
>SLHP01000117.1 GCA_007136095.1 Nitriliruptoraceae bacterium | reverse complement strand
TTCATCACCAAACCTTTCGACGTCGAGGAGATTCTCTCGCTGGCCGACAGAAACCGGGAACGAAGCCGGCTCCGGGAAGAACTCAAGGAGATGAGATATCTTCTCCGCCGGGACCGGGGGAGGCATATGGTGGTGGGGAAGAGCCGGGCGGCGCTCCGACCGCCTCGTTCACGGCATCGGAAACCGCGCCCATCAACCGGCTCAGGGTGGAGCCGCCGCCGGACCCGGACGATCCACGCGGGCCCGACGGCCGGTTCCCGCTGCGTGGGAGGTGGCCGCTCACCGATCAGTCCTCGTCCTCGTGGGCGATCGAGCCGCGCATGCGGGTATCGGCCTGGATGTTGTCCATCCGATAGCTGTCCATGACCCCCAGGTTGCCGCTGCGCAGTGCCTCGGCCAGTGCCTTGGGCACCTCCGCCTCGGCCTCGACGACCCGGGCGCGCATCTCCTGCTCCTCGGCGACGGCCATCGCGCGGCGTTCCTCGGCCTTGGCCTGGGCGATGTTCTTGTCTGCCTCGGCCTGGTCGGTCTGCAGTTCCGCACCGATGTTGCGGCCGATGTCGACGTCGGCGATGTCGATCGACAGGATCTCGAACGCGGTGCCCGCGTCCAGGCCACGTTCGAGCACGCGCCGGGAGATGTCATCAGGGTTCTCGAGGACGTACTTGTGACTCTCGGCGGATCCGATCGAGGACACCGAACCCTCGCCGACCCGGGCGATGATGGTCTCTTCCCCGGCGCCACCGACGAGCCGCTCGATGTTGGCGCGGACGGTGACGCGGGCGACCGCGATGACCTGGATCCCGTCCTTGGCGACCGCGGCGATGCGCGGGGTCTCGATCACCTTGGGGTTGACGCTGACCTGCACGGCCTCGAGCACGTCACGTCCGGCCAGGTCGATCGCCGTGGCGCGCTTCCAGGGTAGATCGATGTTCGCGCGGTCCGCGGAGATCAACGCGGTGACGACCTGCTCGACCCGACCACCGGCGAGGTAATGGGCTTCCATCTGCCCGATGTCCAGTTCGATCCCAGCCTTCGTCGCGCTGATCAGGGGGCGGATGATCTCGCTCGGGATCACCTTGCGTAGCCGCATCCCGATCAGGGTGCCGAGGCCGACGCGGACCCCGGAGAAGATCGCGGTGATCCACAGACCGACGGGGACGAAGTACAGGACCATCCCCACGGCGAGGACCACCACGGCAGCGATGATGATGGGGACGATCTCCATGGTTCACTCCGAGCGAAGGTCCCGGAGCTGATGCCCCCGGCGCGTACCTCGACGGTACCGTCAGCTACGGGCCTTGCGCACGACCCGCCGGTAGCGCTCGGCGTGCAGTACCTCGACCTGATCGCCAGCGGCGAGGTAGTCGCCCTCGGTCACCACGTCGACCCGGTGGCCGTCGAAGTCGGCGACGCCGGCGGGACGCAGGTCGCTGAGCGCCGTCCCGATCGCTCCGACGCGGGCGGCGCGACGTGCGTCGGGCGGCATGGGCTCCCCGTCGGACGCCGGATCGTCGGTGTCGTCCCCGTCGTCCTCGTCATCCTCGGAGGCGAGCACGTCACCGTCGCCGAACCAGCGCAGCCAGCCGCGTCGCTGGCCCGTGCCCCCCTCGGGCACGGTCGCCGCGGCGGTCCGCGCAGGGGACCGCCGGGTCTTGCCTCGCCGCGACAACACGGTCAGCAGGACGATCAGCCCGATCGTGAGCACCACGAACGTGATCGCGATCGTCGAGGCGGTGCTGACGATCTGTCCGGAGCTGACGAAATCGAAGTCGCGGTTGGTCATCGCGAGGAACCCTCCTCCCAGCACACCGGACAGGCCGAGGACACCGGGGATCCCGAAACCGGGGATCACGAAGATCTCGACCAGGATGAGGGCCACGCCGATCCCGACGAGGACCACGTCCTCCCACCCGGCGAGCCCTGCCAGCAGGTGACCGTAGAAGAAGGTGCCGAGGAAACCGAACCCGACGAGGCTCGCGATGCCCAGAGCTCCGGCGAACAGTTCACCGACCACCAGCAGGACGCCCAGGATCAACAGCAACGATCCGATGATCGGGTTGGTGAGGAACCGGACGAGGCGTTCGGCCAGGCTCGGGTCCGCCTCGATGCGGTCGAGCTCGTCCAGGCCGAGTTGCTCGAGGAGGTCGTCGAGGTTGGTCGCATCGCCGTCGCTGTAGCCGAACTCCCGCGCCTCGTCGGGGGTCAGGGTCAGCAGGCTGCCCTCGTCGATGAGCCCCTCGATGGCGACCGACGGATCGACCATGGCTTCGCCGACCAACGGGTCACGGTCGCGCTCCTGCGCGGTCGACCGGAACGTCGATCGCACGGCGGAGATGACCTTCTCGTCTGCCGGGGCGCCGGTCCCACCGTCCACCGGTGTCGCCGCTCCCATCGATGATCCCGGGGCGAACCAGATCTCATCAGACGCGAGGGCGATCAGGGCGCCCGCCGAGAAGGCGCTGCGATCCACGAACGACACGGTCGGCACGTCGGCGTCCAACAGGGAGTCCCGCATCTGCAGGACCGCGTCGAGCCGCCCGCCTGGCGTATCGATGTCGAGCACGACCGCTGCAGCCCCGGCGTCTGCGGCCTCGTCCAGCACCCGCTGCAGGAAGGGCGCGAGCCCGAGGTCGATCTCCCCGGAGATCGGCACGATGTAGACCGGTCCGTCATCGTCCTGGGCGCTCCCGGTCCCCGTCAGCACCAGCAGCGACCCGCTGGCGATCAACAGCAGCGCCAGCAGTCGCACCACGGATCGGACCGGCGCGCTCCGCCGCCCGTCGACCATCGCCTGCGCGGTCATGGCTGTCCACCCGTCGGTCTGGTTGTGGTCCGCAGAGCCCCACGCGGGGACCTGGCGGCCGGACCTCACAGGGTACGGCCGTTCTACCGTCCCTTCGGATGCCACACGGTCTTGGTCTCGCAGAACGCCAGGATGCGGCGTGGCCCGGCTGGTGGGTCGGTCACGTCGGGCTCGGTGTCGGGGGTGGCGAGCACACGCTTGAGGTTCTCGGCCGCCAGGACCTCGAGGTCGGTGGTGTCACGGCCGGCCATGCCGGTGAGGTCGATCGCATCGACGTCGAGGTGGCCCGCGAGGATGGGGGCGAGTTCATCGGTCTGGCCGGTGAGCAGGTTGACCACGCCGCCGGGGAGGTCGGAGGTGGCCAGCGCCTCGGCCAGGGTGATGGCGGGCAGCGGCCGGTCCTGGCTGGTGACGGCCACCACGCTGTTGCCGGACACGATGATCGGCGCGAGCACCTCGATCAGACCGAGCAGCGAGGAGCTCTGCGGCGCCAGGGCGCCGACGACACCCGTCGGCTCGGGGACCGAGAGGTTGAAGTACGGACCGGCGACCGGGTTCGCGGCGCCCGCGACCTGGGCGAACTTGTCGGACCAACCGGCGTACCAGACCCACCGGTCGATCGCGGCGTCCACGACCGCCGCTGCATTGCGGCTGCTCAGGTCCTCAGACACCGCGACCTCCCCCGTGAACTGTTCGCGACGGCCCTCCATGATCTCCGCCACGCGGTAGAGCACCTGCCCGCGGTTGTAGGCCGTGGCGGCCGCCCATCCTGGTTGCGCCTTGCGCGCGGCGGTGACCGCGTCACGCACGTCCTTGCGGGACGCCTGCGCGGCGTTGGCCAGGAACCGGCCCTTCGTGTCGGCGATCTCGTAGGTGCGTCCGGACTCCGAGCGGGGGAACGCCCCGCCGACGTAGAGCTTGTAGGTCTTGTTGACGTCCAGTCGTGTGGCCATCAGGCATCGACCTCCGCGGGTTCGAGGTAGGCGGCGAGCCCGTGGCGTCCACCTTCCCGGCCGAACCCGGACTCCTTGTAGCCACCGAAGGGGCTCGTCGGATCGAACCGGTTGAAGGTGTTGGCCCAGACGACCCCGGCGCGCAGGTGGTCGGCCATCCACAGGATGCGTGAGCCCTTCTCGGTCCAGACCCCCGCGGACAGGCCGTAGGGGGTGTTGTTGGCCTTGGCGACGGCCTCGTCCGGGGTGCGGAAGCTCAGGACCGACAGCACCGGCCCGAAGATCTCCTCCTGGGCGATGCGCGACGACTGTCCGACGTCGGTGAACACCGTCGGGCGGAACCAGAAGCCCCGCTCGGGCAGCGGGCAGTCGAGCTCCCAGCGCGTGGCGCCCTCGGCCTCGCCGGTGTCGGTCAGCGCGGTGATGCGTTCGAGTTGTGCGGCGGAGTTGACCGCACCGACGTCGGTGTTCTTGTCGAGCGGATCACCCAGGCGCAGGGTCCCGAGCCGCTGTTTGAGCCTGTCGACCACCAGGTCGTGCACGTTCTCCTGGACCAGCAGGCGCGATCCCGCACAGCAGACGTGTCCCTGGTTGAAGAAGATGCCGTCGATGATGCCCTCGATCGCCTGATCGATCGGCGCGTCGTCGAAGACGATGTTGGCGGCCTTGCCGCCGAGTTCCAGGGTGACCCGTCGTCCGCTCCCGGCCACCTGACGCTGGATCGACTTGCCGACCGCGGTCGAGCCCGTGAAGGCGATCTTGTCCAGATCGTCGTGGGCGGTGAGTGCCGCTCCGGTCTCCCCGGCGCCGGTGATGATGCTGACCACGCCGGGCGGCAGGTCGGCCTGCTGGCAGACCTCCGCGAACAGCAGGGCGGTCAGTGGCGTGGTCTCCGCTGGTTTGAGGACGACCGTGTTCCCGCAGGCCAGCGCCGGCGCGACCTTCCACGACAGCATCAGCAGGGGGAAGTTCCACGGGATGATCTGCCCGGCGACGCCAAGCGACCGGGGGTTGGGCCCGAGCCCGGCCCAGTCGAGCTTGTCCGCCCATCCGGCGTGGTAGAAGAAGAACGCGGCCGCGGTCGGGATGTCGACGTCGCGCGTCTCACGGATCGGCTTGCCGTTGTCCAGCGTCTCCAGCACCGCGAACTCGCGGGCACGCTCCTGCAGCAGGCGGGCGATCCGGTAGAGGTACTTGCCCCGTTCGGTGCCCGACAGCTTCGACCAGCCCGTGAACGCCTTGCGGGCGGCTGCCACGGCCCGGTCGACGTCCCTCGGACCGGCGAGGGCCACCTCGGCGAGGTGCTCCTCCGTCGACGGCGAGATCGTGGCGAAGCTGCCGCCGTCCGCGGGATCGACGAACTCCCCGCCGATGAACAGCCCGTGGGACGGGCGGATCGTCACGACGTCGCGCGCCTCGGGTGCCGGCGCGTACTCCCACGTCGGGGTGATCAGGTCCGGCACGCTGCTCGTGGCGGTCATCGGCTCGTCCTTCAATCGATCGTCACGCGGTTGCTGGTCCAGTACCGCCCCGTGGCCTGCTTGTGCCACTGCATGAGCAGGTCGTTGAGCAGGCTGGACGCGCCGAACCGGAACCGGTCCGGGTGCAGCCAGGCCGCCCCGGCGACCTCGTTGACGAGGACGAGGTAGCGGATCGCGTCCTTCGTGGTGCGGATCCCGCCGGCGGACTTCACGCCACGGATCTCGCCCGTCAGCGCCGCATGGTCGCGGACGGCCTCCAGCATCACCAGCGTCACGGGCAACGTGGACGCGGGCGACACCTTGCCGGTCGAGGTCTTGATGAAGTCCGCACCACCCGCCAGGGCCAGCCACGACGCGCGACGGACGTTGTCGTAGGTCGCGAGCTCACCGGTCTCCAGGATGACCTTGAGGTGCGCGTCCCCGCACGCGTTCTTGACCGCGACGATCTCGTCGAGGACCTGGCCGTAGCGGCCGGCCAGGAAAGCCCCCCGGTCGATCACCATGTCGATCTCGTCCGCACCGTCCGCCACGGCGTTGCGCGTGTCGGCGAGCTTGATGTCGAGGTGGGCCCGACCGGACGGGAAGGCCGTCGCGACCGAGGCCACGTGGATGCCGGTGCCGGACAGCGCGTCAACCGCCGTCGCGACCATGTCCGGATAGACACAGACCGCGGCGACGGATGGCACGTCCGGATACCCCGGTGCGGGGATGCGCGCCTTCGCGCACAACGACCGCACCCTGCCCGGTGTATCCGCACCCTCCAGGGTGGTCAGATCGACCATCCCGATCGCCAGCTCCAGAGCCTGGACCTTCGAGGCGCGCTTGATCGACCGGGTCGCCAGCGTCGCCGCCCGCTTCTCGACACCCACCTGGTCCACGCCCGGCAGGCCATGAAGGAACCGGCGGAGCGCCGAGCCGGACGCGGTGACCTCCGACAGGTCGGCCTCCCCGGGCAGGACCAACGAGGTCATGTCCGACTCCAACAACGGCAGCTCCGACTCCAACAGCGGCAGCAGGGCGCGGTGCAGCGCATCCGCGAGCCTATCGGTGGGCGGCCTCACGTCCGGCGCCCGACCGGTCGATACCTTCCCAGAGGTCTGCGCCCTGACGATCTCGCACCACGTGGTCTCGCCCCCAGGCCACCCTGCCCAGACCGGAGTCCACCGTGCCCGAGCCGCCACGTGATGGCCCGATCCTCCGACTGGATCGCGTGCACAAGTCGTTCGGCGCGGTCACCGCGCTGGCGGATCTCAGCCTCCAGGTCGGAGCCGGCGATGTCGTCGGCCTGCTGGGGCACAACGGTGCGGGCAAGACCACGACGGTGCGACTGCTCGCCGGACTGCTGGCTCCGCAACAGGGCACGGTGCGCGTCGGAGGTGGTGACCCGGTCGCCGACGGCCCCGGTGTCCGTGCGCAGATGGGTGTGCTGCCGGCCGCACTGGTCGTGGACAGCCGCCTGACCGCCCGCCAGAACCTGCGGTTCGCCGCCGATGTCTTCGGGGTGCCGGAGGACGGTCTGGACGAGCGCATCGACCGGATGCTGGCGGACTTCGACCTGGCTGACCGGGCCGATGAGCGCGTCGGCGGGTTCTCCAGCGGGATGCGCCAGCGGCTGTCGTTGGCCCGCGTGCTGCTCCCGGATCCGAGCATCCTGCTGTTGGACGAACCGACCTCGGCACTGGATCCGGTCGCCGCCCGCCAGGTCCGCCGCGCCCTGTCGACGCTGGCCCAGGAGCGCAGCCGCACCATCGTGCTGTGCACGCACGATCTGGCGGAGGCCGAACTGCTGTGTGACCGCGTGGTCGTGCTGGAGGAGGGCCGCGTCGTGGCGGACGGACGGCCGGTCGATCTGGCTGCGGAACACGGCACCGGCGGCATCCAGGTCGAGGTGGCGACGCCGGACATCGCCCGGGCGCGGGCACTGCTGGCCGACGCCTCGCCCGGTGAGGTCGACCGGGACGGCAACGGACGGCTACGCACCACGGGTATCCCGCGCGACACCATCCCCGACCTGGTGGCCCGCCTGGTGGCGGCGGATCTGACGATCTACGAGGTCCGACGGCTGGATCCGAGCCTCGAGGACGTCTACCTGGCGTTGCACGCCTCGCGCCGCGGTCGGATGTATCCGGACCCTGACCCGGCGACGGCGGTGCGCGCATGAACACCCGGGCGATCCGTGCCGTCGTGAAGCGGGACCTGGTCGTGGTCATGGGCTCCAAGGCGGTCGTGCTGCCCGCGCTGATCGTCCCGGCGATCCTGCTCATCCTGCTCCCGGCCCTGGCGGGGCTGGCGCCCATCCTGTTGGGTTCCGTCAGCGCGAACGACATGTTCCGGGTGCTGGAGGCCCTGCCGCCCGAAGCATCGGCGCGCCTGTCGGGCAACCCAGCCACGCAGGCCGCGGAGCTGGCGGTCACCTACCTGCTGGCTCCGTTGATCCTGATCGTGCCCGTGATGTTCGCGACCGTGCTGGCTGCCGATTCGCTGGCCGGCGAGAAGGAACGCGGGACCCTGGAGGGTCTGCTGCTGACCCCGCTCCGCGACCGCGAACTCATCATCGCCAAGCTGATCGCGTCGTGGGTCCCGGCCGCCGCGATCGGGTTCGCCGGCGCGACGCTGTACGCCGTCGTCGCCAACATCGCCGTCATGCCCCAGACCGGGCGCCTGGTGCTGCCGACCCCCGAGTTCGCGGTGATGGCCCTGTGGGTCGGGCCGACCTTCGCCGCCGCTGCGCTCGGCGCGATCGTGCTCGTCTCCGTGCGGGCGAACAGCACCCAGGAGGCGTTCCAACTCGGTGGGGTGGTCGTGCTGCCGGTCGTGGTCATCGTGGTGACCCAGGCCACCGGTGTCGTGCTGCTGTCGGTTCCGCTGCTCGTCGTGTCGGGGTTCGTCGCGCTCGGGGTCGCGGCACTGCTGCTCGCCGCCGGGTCGGCCCTGTTGTCACGCACGCGGATGGGTGAGCGACTGGGCTGACCGGAACGTCATCGCGCGGCACGGATCCGGATCGGTCCCTTGGCGGTCGAGGGGTCGACCACGCGACCCTTCTGGGTGACCTCCACCTCGCCACGGGTCACCAGTCGGCGAGCCGCTCGTCGTGCGGGTTCCAGCAGGTCACGCCACCCCTCGTCCCCGGCGACGGCACGGGCCGCCTCGGACGGGCAGATCGTGGCGCCGCGGGCCCGGTCTGCCAGCAACCCGAGGATGGCACGTTCCAGGTCCCGGTCGATGGGCCGGACCCTGCGCTTCCTGCAGGCGGCCGAGCAGTAGCGGACCTGGTCCCAGGTCCGGGCCCAGGCCCTGCGCCAGGTGATGGTGCGCCCACAACTGGCGCACGGTTTCGTCTGGGTGACCATGGCCGACGTTCGGAACCGGTGCGGGTCCTAGTTGATGATGTCGGTGTCGGGCTTGAAGACCGCCCAGACGAACCAGAAGGTGTCGTCGATCGAGACCGCCTCCAGGCGCTCGCCCTCGAGGTCGCCCTCGACGGCGCGGCCCGCCAGGGTCCAGCCGGAGTCCGTCTCGGTATCGCGGAACCGCACGACGTCCTCGCCCCCAGTCAGATCGACGGCGGGTTCGAAGGTCAGGCGTTGCCCGTCCACCTCGGGGATGAACGCCGCGGTCTGTCCGATGTCGCGACCCGCGTCGATGTCGCTGGTGTCCAACGCACTGGCCTGGCCGGGCGCCCACCACAGGGTGACCGGGTTGTTCTCGTCCTCGAACTCCACGACCTGCTCCTCGGTGAGGTGGTCGAGCAGGACGGCCGTGCCGTCTCCGTCCGGGAAGCCGACGACGCGGGTCATCGCCTCGAAACGCCCGTCGACCTCGTCCTGGAACAGGAACGGATCGTTGTCCTGCGCGTCGTAGCCGACGTAGGGGTTGCGCCCGTAGTTCCGGCTGTGGCCGGTGTCGCGGGACAGGACCGCGGCGTCGGGGTCCGTCGCCCGGACCTCGGCGAACCCCTGCAGGGTGGTCGGGACACGGTCGAGCCGCTGCCCGACGAAGCGCTCGCCGACGATCGCCCCGCCGGTGAACTGGGTCCACAGGTTCCCGTACTGCCGGTCGTACATCACCAGGTTCGAGCGCCACAGCCGACCGCTGGTCCCGAAGTCCAGGACGTGGCCGTCGATCTCTGCACTGAACGCGAGCCCGGAGTTGCACAGCGGGCAGTAGGTGACCACGACCGGCTCACCGTCGATCGTGTCGTTGACGATCTCGTGCCAGGTCAGGATCGCGAGCGGGTAGACGCGGGTCTCGTTCTCGGCACGGACGACCATGACGGGGCTGTCGTCCGACAACCACTCCGCGGCCTCATCGAACGTCTCGAACGAGGGATCATCGATCGGCGGGATGCCATCGGGCGGGGGACCGCCGCTGACGATCTCGTCGATCGGGATCGTCGACGATGGTTCCTCGTCGGTCTGCCAGTAGAAGCCCTCGCGGATGCCGGGTCCATCGTCACGATCGGCCAGGACCTCGCCGTTCGCCTCGACAGCAGCGCCGTTGTCCTCGGCGCTCTCGTCGTCGGTCGTAGGTTCGGGGGCCGCACCGTCATCGGTCAGCGAATCACTACCGCAGGCGGCGAGGATGAGCGCGAACCCGAGGGCCGTGAGCAGCGTGCGGACACGTCGTTGCACCGGTCGTCCTTCGTGCGGAGGTGGAGGGTGTCGCTGGGGCAACACCGGACGCCGCAACGTTCGTCCATCCCGGATGGCGCGGTGCGGTCCCGAACGCAGCCGGTCAGCGCGGCGCCAGGGCCAGCTGTCGCGACAGCGCTACGAGGTGGCCGTCCGCATCCCAGAGTTCGCCGTCCTCCTCGAGGTAGCCACCTGCGGTGATCGCCTCCGTGGTGAACCGGGTCGTGAGGTAGCCGGGAGCCGGCCGCCGCCGGATCTGCACGGTCAGCTCGATGGTGGGGACCCAGCCGAGCGAGGAGTCGCCGGTGTTGAACACCGCGGGCGGATAGCAGTCGGCGACGGTCAACAGCCCGAGGGTGTCCATGACCCCATCGTCCGCCCAGTCGACGTAGCCACCGACCTCGCCGCGTCCGAGCGGCTCGCCCTGCGCCCAGGTCGTCAACGCTGCGGGCATCCGGTGGTCGAAACGCAGCAGGATCGGCGGTGCCGGGTAGCCGCCGTCCTGCGCGCGCGAGGCTCCGTCCGCGGTCGCGTCGACACACTGGTCGACCGGTGGCCAGCTGGGTGGCAGACGGTCCACACGGTGGTCGTCGCCGGTCACGGTGGCGAGGTCGGCGAACGTGCCGAGCAGCCGCGCCCGTTCGCGATCGCCCTGGTGGAGGCGCGCCGTGACGGTGGAGTGGCGCCGTCCCGTCCGGATCACCTCGATGTCGATGTCGACCTGGCCGGGCTCGGGTGGCGCCAGGAAGTGCGCCGTCAACGTGACCGGGTCGGGATGGGGGAGCGGCTCACGCATCGCGCGGGCCGCGATCGCCATGACGTAGCCGCCGTTCGGGGCCGCACCGTCGATGACGGCCCAGCCCGGATCGATGGCCCCCTGGTAGCGCCCACCGCCGATCGCGGTGATGGCTGTATCACGCTCGAACCGGGATGCGGGCACCGACGACCTCCTGCTGGCCGAGGGAACGCTAGCGGCTCGGCCGGGAGGTCCGGGTTCAGCCCGCGGCGCCGTCCGGAACGTCCCTCGGGACCACGAGGACCGGGCGTTTCGCGCCCCGTGACACGGTGGCGGCAGTGGTGCCGAGCACCTTGTCGATGAGCCAGTGGCGGCCGTGCTTGCCGACGATGATCAGGGTGTAGCCCTCGTCGGCGACCTCCGAGATGCTGTCCGCGACCTCGCCCGTGACCACCCGGGCCCGCCCGTCGCCGCCGGCTGCCCGCAGCCTCGCCATGAAGGCCTGCAACCGGCCTTCGACGTTCTCCCGGGACAGGTCTGGATCGCCCCCGGACACCACGGTCAGCACGTCGATCGTCTCCGCGGTCGGAGCGAACGTGAGGGCGACCTCCTCGGCCCGATGGGCATGGTGGGAGAGGTCGGTCGCGAGCAGGACGCGTTCGAGGGTGGTGCTCCCGTCGCTGACGGCGGTCCGGTCCGGCGCCGCGTCCGAGGCATCGAGGTGGAGCAGGAGCACCGGACGGTCGGTCCGGCGCAGCACGTCCGTCGCGACACTGCCGAGGAAGAACTCGTAGGCCTGGTTGTGGCTCCTCGACCCGATGACGACCAGGTCGCACGAGTCGCGTGCCGCCACGGCCAGCAGGTCCTCGGCCGGCACACCGCTGCGGGTCACGACGACCTCGACGGCGAAGCCGGTCAGGCGCAGCCCTGCCGCGTGCTCCTCGAGCCAGGTCACCACGTCCTCCTGGCGCTCTGCGGACAGCCGCCCCCCACCGACCCGTTGGACGTGGGCGAGCACGATCCGCTCGACCCCCCACGACCGCAGGTCGGCGATCCGCGCCAGCAGGGCGGCTTCGCTCGCGGAGCGGTCCAGGGCGACCAGTGCGGTCCGGAACATCAGATGCCTCCATGTGTCTCTCCGAGAGGTGTAGCGCCACGGTCCGGGCGCTTCCAGGGCCGGAGGTCCTGCACGTGGAGGCTACGCTTCGGGCCACCAGGTCGGCGTCTGCCGACCTTCCGCGCGCCCGTCGCCGTCGGAACCGTCGCATGCGCGGGTCCCGGGGCGCCCCCACCCCCCACCGCCATGGCGGGGTCCGCTGTCAGACCATCGGAAGCACCGTGAGCGAGCCAACCGTCACCGTCGAACTCAAGACCATCGTGGAACTCTGCAAGACCCGGGGGATCATCTTCCCGACCGCGGAGATCTACGGCGGGGTCCGGTCGACGTGGGACTACGGCCCGCTCGGGGTCGAGCTCAAGGAGAACGTCAAGCGGCAGTGGTGGCGCACGATGGTGCAGTTGCGCGACGACGTCGTCGGGATGGAACAGGCCATCCTCGGGCCCACCGAGGTCTGGCAGGCCTCGGGTCACCTCGCGAACTTCTCCGACCCACTGGTCGAGTGCGCGTCCTGTCACCAGCGCTTCCGGGAGGATCACCTGCGCGAAACCCAGCTTGGGGGTGAACGCGTCGAGGGAACGCTCACGTGTCCCGCGTGCGGCAAGCAGGAACTGGGTGATCCCAAGAACTTCAACCTCATGTTCAAGACCAACATGGGGCCGATCGAGTCGTCCGGCTCGACCGTCTGGATGCGGCCGGAGACCGCCCAGGGCATGTTCGTGAACTTCCCGATCGTGCAGCGCACCAGCCGCAAGAAGCCACCGTTCGGCATCGCCCAGATGGGCAAGTCGTTCCGCAACGAGATCACGCCCGGCAACTTCGTCTTCCGCACCCGCGAGTTCGAGCAGATGGAGATGGAGTACTTCGTCGAGCCCGGCACCGACGAGGACTGGCATCAGTACTGGATCGACGCGCGGATGGACTGGTACGCCGACCTCGGCATCCGGCGTGAGAACCTCCGGATCCGTGAACACGAGGACGACGAGCTCTCCCACTACGCCAAGCGCACCGTCGACGTCGAGTACTACTTCCCCGACGCCTCGATGGGGTGGTCCGAGCTCGAAGGCCTGGCCAACCGCACCGATTTCGACCTCAAGGCCCACCAGGAGGCCAGCGGGCAGGACCTGACCTACTTCGATCAGGTCGCCGGCGAGCGCTACCACCCCTACGTGATCGAGCCGGCTGCGGGTGCCACGCGCGCCACCCTGGCGTTCCTGTTCGACGCCTACCGCGTCGAGGAAGCGCCGGACGCCAAGGGCGAGATGCAGTCCCGGACCGTGCTCAAGCTCGATCCCCGCCTGTCGCCCTACAAGGTCGCGGTGCTGCCGCTGTCGAAGAAGGACACCCTGACGCCTGCGGCCAAGGAGGTCTTCGACATCGTCAAGCAGCGGTGGATGTGCGAGTACGACGAGACCCAGTCGATCGGTCGCCGCTACCGCCGCCAGGACGAGATCGGCACGCCCTACTGCGTCACGGTCGACTTCGACTCGCTGGAGGATCGCGCCGTCACGGTCCGCGACCGCGACACCATGAGCCAGGACCGGGTCGCGATCGACCGACTGGAGAGCTACCTGATCGAGCGGCTGCCCGGCTGCTGACCATCGGTACCTTGCGAGGCGCCCGTCCCAGGAGTTCCATGCGCCGCACGGCAGCCCTGCTCGCCCTGGCCGTCGCCCTGGTCGAGATCGCGTCCTTCATCGCCTCGGAGGTGCGTCTGCGCGGTGCGATGGTCGAGTTCGGTGCGTCGTTCGGCGCCGTATGGACCCGGCTACCGGCGGCTGCGGCCTTCTGGATCCCCTGGATGGTGGGTGGTGTGCTGCTGCTCCTCGGCCGGCGGTACCTGGGTACCGCGATCGTCGTGCCCGCCGCCGTGTTGAGCCTGCCGACGTCGCTGTTCTCGCTGCAGTGGATCTTCGACCTCGGTGGGGCGGATGCCGAGATCGTGTTCGCCGACCTCGTCTGGGTCGAGCTGGCCGGCAGCGTCCTCACCGTGCTGCTCGTGGTCGCCGCCGGCGTCCTGGCGTGGTTGGCCCGACCGCGCGTCGACTGGCGGATCGAGCGACCGCATCGCACCAACCTCTACACGGTCGTGGCCTTCCTGGCCTGGCTGCCGTCGGTGCTGGCATCGACCCAGTTCGTGCCGGTCGGTGCCGAGGGGACCAGTATCGGTGCTCGCCACTTCGTCGAGTTCATCTGGACGGTCTCTGGCGGGTGGGGCGCCGTCGTCGGGATCGTCAGTGCGATCCTGTTGGCGGCGATGCTGGTGATCGCGCCGGGCCTGCGACGAGACGCGGCCGGGGCCATGGCCCTGTTCATCGCGCTGCCGCTGCTGGTCCTGGCGGTCAACACCCTGATCGCGGTGCGCCAGGAGGAGTTCGTGATCTCCACACCAGCCGGGTGGCTCGGTGCGCTCGGGGCCCTGGCGTTGGCGGCCATCGGGGCCGTGTGGCTGGTGGAGGGACTCGGGTCACCGCGGTTGCGGGAGCGCCGGCATCCGGACAACGAGCCCGGGGACGACACCGGCGCTGACCTCGATCTGCCGACCGACACGGATCAGTAGGGCGGGTGACCACTCCACGGATCGTCGCGTGGCGGTGTGCGCAGACCGTCCCGGGCCCGATCCGCGACCAGGACCCGGACGTCCGACGACATCGACCGGAGTTCTGCGGTCAGCGCCGCCACGGCGCGCACGACCACGGCGACACCCATCAGCGCGGCCCCGACCGCGAAGGTGATCACCCAGAGGATGATCGCGAACGCCAGGTCGCCGTCGCGGAGCACCAGGGTGCCGGCCGCGACGCCGGCGAGCCCGGCGGCGTAGGCCATGACCGTGCAGGCCCGTGCCGCGGAGCGCAGTTCCTTGACCGATGGGATGTGTTCCATGCGGGCAGGATGCCGTACGCGACGTCTCCGTGCAGGGCCACGGTGTCGCAGCATCGAGGTGCCTGTTGGACCGCGCCGCCCGACGGTACGCTTCGGGTGCAGGGAGGTGCCGTGATGCGAGGCGACGACGGCAACGACAACCGCGACGGGGTGACCGGTCCGGTGGACGCCGATGCGGTCCTCGTGCGCCTGGAGGACCTGCTCCTGTCACTGCCGTACGACCGCGCGCTGCCCGACCTGCCCGACCTCCTCGACCGCGCCGGGGTCCCCGACGATCTGCTCCATCGCGACGACCGGATCCTCAAGATCCTGCACGAGGCGGTCCTGGCCCGACCGCTCAACCGGGTCGCGGACGCGCAACACCTGCGCTCTGAGGTCGAACTGCTGACGCTCGAGGTCGAGGTGCTGACCGACCGCCTGACCGCCGAGGACACCCACCCCGTCGATCTGGCGGCAGCCACCGCGCGGCTCGCCGAGGTGACCGCGCGGCTCGAGGAGATCCGCGAACTGCTGTGATCGCCGGGTGTGGGGTGTGTCCGTGAAGGTGCTGGTGACGGGTGCGTCCGGACGGATCGGGACCGCGTTCGTGGCGGGGTGCGTCGGCGGGCCGTTCGACATCGTGCGCAGCGACACCCGGGTCGGTGAGGATGCGCCGTTCCCGTTCACCCACCTGGATGTCACCGCCGCGGCCGCCTGCCGCCGGGCCTGTGAGGGCATGGACGCCGTCCTGCACCTGGCCGCGGACCCCGCCCCCACCGCGCCGTTCCTGGAGCGGGTGCTGCCGCTGAACATCGTGGGCACCTTCAACATGGTCGAGGCGGCGACCGGCGCGGGCGTCGAACGGTTCGTGTTCGCCAGCAGCGCCCAGGCGGTGGAGGGCTACCCGCTGGATCACCAGATCCGTGAGGACGATGCGCCGTGCCCGGCCAACGACTACGGCGTCGGCAAGGCCTTCGGCGAGGCACTCTGCGCATCGCGTGCCGGAGGGCCGACCAGTTTCGTGTCGCTCCGGATCGCCAACTACGACACGCAGCCGCCTGCGGCGACCGAGCCCCTCCGCCAGCGCATGGCCTGGCTCAGCGCACGGGATGCCAACCACCTGCTCGAACGTTCGCTCGTGGCGCCGGTGGTGGGCTCCACGGTCGGCCACGGGATCTCCGACAACGCGTCGAAGCGGATGTCGCTGGCGCAGACCCGTGACGTGCTTGGCTACGCCCCGCAGGACGATGCGTTCGCGTGATGCTGCTCGCATCGACGACCAGAACGCACCCGGTCGGAAGGCAACCTCGAGGTGGATCTCCAACACGTCCGTGAGCGGTTCCCGGCGCTGGTTGCAACCACGGGCGATGGCCGACCACTGGTCCACGCCGACGCGCCGGGCGGGACACAGGCCGTCGACCGCGCGATCGAGGCGATGGCGGCGCATCTGCGCTCCGGCTCGGCCAACCAACATGGCGCCTTCGAGATCTCGCAGCGGACGGACGCCATGGTCGAGCACGTCCGTGCCCAGGTCGGTCGGTTCCTCGGTTCACCGACCGACGGGATCGTCTTCGGCCCGAACATGACCACTCTGACACTGCACCTGTCGCGGGCCCTCACCCCGCGCCTGGCGCCGGGGGATCACATCGTGTGCACGCAGCTCGATCACGACGCGAACGTCTCGCCGTGGTTGCTCCTCGCCGAACGCAGCGGCGCCGAGGTGCGCTTCGTCCCGCTGGATCCGACCACGGGGCGGTTGGCGCTCGACGGGCTGGAGCAGGTCGTGACCGACCGGACGCGTCTGATCACGTTCCCGGGTGCGTCCAACGCGCTGGGCACGGTGGTGGATCCCGCTCCGTTCGTGGAAGCGGCGCGGTCGGTCGGGGCGTTGACCTTCATGGATGCGGTGCACCTCGCTCCGCATCAGCCGGTCGACCGGTTGGCGTCCGGGATCGATGCCATCGCCTGTTCTCCCTACAAGTTCTTCGGACCCCACGCCGGGATCCTGGCGGCTGATCCGGAGCTGCTTGCCACGCTCACCCCGGACAAGCTCCGGCCTGCCCCGGACCAGGGCCCTGCGCGGTGGCAGACCGGCACCGCCAGCTTCGAGGCCATCGCGGGGATCGGAGGCGCGCTCGACCATCTCGACGAGGTCGGCCTCGCGGCGATCGCCGGTCATGAGCAGCAGCTCACCGATCGGTTCCTCGCGGGCGTGGACGCACTCGCCCACGTGACCCTCCACGGACCCCCGGAAGGGACCGACCGGACCCCGACCTTCGCCGTGACCGCCGATCGGTGGCAGCCTTCGGCGATCGCCGAGGCCTTCGCGGCACGTGGCATCAACGTGTGGGCGGGTCACTACTACGCGATCGAACCGCTGCGGGCACTGGGGCTGCTCGAGGCGGGCGGCGCCGTGCGGATCGGGT
>SLHP01000160.1 GCA_007136095.1 Nitriliruptoraceae bacterium | reverse complement strand
TCCAGCGCATCGCCTCCATCATGGAGCGCATGGACTCCTCGGTGGCGCGGGTGGCGTCGGTGTCCTCCACGCGGAACACGAACGTGCCGCCGTGGTGCCGGATGTGCAGCATGTTGTAGAGCGCGGCGCGGACGCTGCCGACGTGCAGGAACCCGGATGGAGCCGGGCAGAACCGCACGCGTGGGAGCGCGCCGGGGTTGGACGAGAGCGGGATGGTCACAGGATGTCTCCGGGACGGTAGGTGGCGGCGTCGGGGTGGCCGGCGGCGATGGTCGCGACCCGATCGACGAAGCGGTCGACCTGCTGCGTCGAGGTACCAACGAACGACAGGGGCACGTCGAGGATGCCGGTCAGCGTGGCGTGGTCGAGCGGCAACCGGTCGTCGGCGGACAGGCGGTCGATCAGGTCGTTGTCCTGCTGCCCGGACTCGCGCATCTTGAGCGCGACGGCCACGGCGTGTTCCTTGATCGCTTCGTGGGCGACCTCGCGGCCGACCCCGGCACGCACGGCCGCCATCAGCACCTTCGTGGTCGCCAGGAACGGCAGGAAACGGTCGAGTTCCCGCTCGATCACGGCCGGGTAGGCACCGAACTCTACGAGCACGGTCAGGAAGGTCTCGAACAGCCCGTCGATCGCGTAGAACGCATCGGGCAACGCGACCCGGCGGACCACGGAGCAGGCGACGTCGCCCTCGTTCCACTGGTCGCCGGCGACGGCACCCACCATCGTCAGGTGGCCGTCCAGGACGTGCTTCAGCCCGTTGACGCGCTCGCAGGACCGGGAGTTCATCTTGTGCGGCATCGCGGACGAGCCGACCTGGCCGGGCTTGAAGCCTTCGGTCGACAGTTCCTGGCCAGCCATCAGCCGCAGCGTGGTCGCCAGCGACGACGGGCCGGACGCGACCTGCACGAGGGCGGCCACCACATCGAGGTCCAGCGATCGGGGGTAGACCTGTCCGACGTTGTCCAGCCGCGCGGTGAAGCCGAGGTGCTGCGCGATGCGCTGTTCGAGTTGCTCGACCCGATCGACGTCACCATCGAACAGGTCGAGCAGATCCTGCTGCGTGCCGACCGGACCCTTGAGCCCGCGCAGGGGGTAGCGCTCGAGGAGATCCTCGATGCGTTGCAGCGCCTGGAGCAGCTCCTCCCCCGCGTTGGCGAACCGCTTGCCCAGCGTGGTGGCCTGCGCGGCGACGTTGTGGGACCGGCCGGCCATGACGGTGTCGCGGTGCTCCACCGCACGCTCGGCCAGCAACGCCAGCGCGGACACGCAGCGGTCACGGACCAGCAGCAGCCCGCGACGCACCTGGAGTTGTTCGACGTTCTCGGTCAGGTCGCGGGAGGTCATGCCCTTGTGGATGTGTTCGTGGCCCGCCAGCGCACTGAACTCCTCGATCCGGGCCTTGACGTCGTGGCGGGTCGTGCGCTCACGCGCGGCGATGGACGCCAGGTCGACCTGGTCGACGTGCTGCTCGTACGCCTCGATCACCCCGTCCGGCACGTCGACGCCGAGGTCGCGCTGGGCCTGCAACACGGCGATCCACAGCCGCCGTTCCAGCACGACCTTGCCCTCCGGTGACCACAGGTCGACCATCGCGGGGCTCGCGTAGCGCGCGGCGAGCACGTTCTCGGTCGGCACGGGCGACCTCCTGGTCGGTGGGGCGGGGGTCGGTGGCGTACAGGGATGGTGGGACAGGGAGACGACAAGGGCCATCCTTCCACAGCCACTCCACGAGAGCGACCTGGCCCGGCAGGGGGCCGAACGGACCTGTTGCGCGCCCCACCGTACGTGGCCCCGCGGCAGACTCATGGACACGCTGACGTGATCCGCGGAGCCACGTCGAGCCCCACACCGACCGCACCACCGCCGGGGGAACCGCATGGCAGGCGAGACCAGCACGAACGACCAGGTCACCGAGCCGGGTTCGCCGAGCCGGCGCGTCGCGGCGGCTGCCGTCTTCCTGCTGCTGGCGTTCGCGGCGGGCGGCATCGGCTCGGTCACGCAGGGCACGGAGGTGGGCGTCCGCTACCTCGCCCTGCAGCGACCGGTGTGGGCGCCCCCGTCGTGGCTGTTCGGCGTCGTCTGGCCGGTGCTCTACCTGCTGATCGGCGTGGCGGCATGGCGGGTGTGGCGCGCCGCAGGCAGCGTCCGAGCCGCCGGCACGGCCCTCGGGCTCTGGTTGGCGCAACTGGTCGTCAACGCGGTCTGGCCCGGCGTCTTCTTCGGCCTGGAGGCGTTCGGACCGGCGATCGCGGTCATCCTGCTGCTGGACGTGCTGGTCGTGGCGACCATCGTGGTGTTCGCCCGTCACGATCGGCTGGCGGCCTGGCTCCTCACGCCCTACCTCGTCTGGATCCTGTACGCGACCGTACTGAATATCTCGCTGCAGATCCTGAACTGACGAGCCTGCGACCCACACACCCCATCCGGTACGGCTCACCCGGCGTGTGAAGCGGCCTTACCGACAGCTCACGCCTGGATGGGTTCGGCAGCGCAAGTCGGCGAGCTCCGCACAACGGGCGGTAGTGACCGGTCGGCCGCCCGAGTCAGGCGCGCCTTCAAGGGCGGTCCTTCGCCTGTGAGAACCGCATCGATGTAGCCAGTCGAGACAACACGGCCTGTCCGCCTTCGGATATGGGGCCCTTGGACAACGAGGCGTGCCAGCGTCACCTGGCGGGCGACAGCCGAGGGTGGCGTGACAGTTCTCACACGACGGCAACGACGCCGTCTCGCCCCCGCCAAGAGAAGTCCGCCCACGGAACTCGGCAGCGAACCAGTCGACAATGGGCGTACGAGTGGGCGGCGGGTGGGAGAGTCGGACGATGTCGTACCGATCGCTTTCGCCCGCACCGTCAGCGAATGTGTCCGCTTGCGGCGGGTCGTGAAGGTTGCGGGGCCCACGTTGAGCGTGAGCCGGTCGCAGATGGTTGCCATGGCCGGTGGATCCGGCGAGCGACGGTGCGGGAAGGTGCCGCAGTCGGCGAGGTTCGACCTCCAATTCTCGGAACAGTTCCGGGTAATATTCTCATATCTTGGCCGATCCTGTTAGCCCGTCACCCGCTTCGCTCCAGCCCGGCGCAGAGTGAGGGTCCTTGTTCCCTATCAGGCAGCCGCCTTGTTCGTCACGCTCGAGACAGCGTTACCGGACGACCCGGTGACGCCGTTCCATCGACAAGGAGAAGTTCATGAAGGCGCTCGTCTACCACGGTCCAGAGCAGAAGGCGTGGGAAGAGATGCCCGATCCAGGCATCATCCAGGCCACCGACGCGATCGTGCAGGTCGACACGACCACGATCTGCGGCACCGATCTGCACATCCTGAAAGGAGATGTTCCTGCGGTCACCGACGGAAGGATCCTCGGCCACGAAGGTGTCGGGACGGTCATGGAGGTCGGCTCGGCGGTCAACGGCATCCAGGCTGGTGACCGTGTGATCATCTCGTGCGTCAGTTCCTGCGGGTCGTGTTCCTACTGCCAGCAGCAGCTGCCCTCGCACTGTCTTGCCGACGAGGGAGTCTCCGGGGTCGGCTGGATCCTTGGCCACCTCATCGACGGCACCCAGGCCGAGTACGTACGGGTTCCTTTCGCGGATACCTCACTACACAAGGTTCCGGACAACGTCGACAACGAGGCCGCTCAGATGCTGTCCGACATCCTGCCGACCGGCTTCGAGATCGGGATCCGCAACGGCCGGGTGAAGCCTGGTGATGTCGTGGCGGTCGTCGGTGCCGGCCCGGTCGGCTTGTCAGCGATCATGACCGCGAAGCTGTACGGCCCGTCGCGGGTGATCACGATTGACCTGGACGCGAACCGACGGAAGCAGGCGTTGGGGTTCGGCGCGACCGACGAGGTGGACAACAGCCAGGACGACTGGAAGGAGCAGGTCCTGGCGATGACCGATGGGCTCGGCGTGGACACGGCCATCGAAGCGGTCGGGATCCCTGCGACGTTCGACATGTGTACCGAGCTGGTCCGACCGGGCGGAACCGTCGCCAACGTCGGCGTTCACGGTTCCCCGGTCGAGTTGCAGATCCAGGACCTCTGGATCAAGGACATCGCCATCACCACCGGGTTGGTCAGCGCTTCAACGACCCCCATGCTGCTCAAGCTCGTGGCTCAGGGTCAGCTCACACCCGGGAAGTTCGTCACGCACCGGTTCAAGCTGGACGAGATGATGGATGCTTACGACATCTTCGGGCGAGCCGCCGAAACCGAAGCGATGAAGGTTGCGATCTCACGACCGAGTTGACCGCACGCAGACAACGGACGCGACGATCGGACATGGCACCGCTCCAGCCAGACGGCTGGGGCGGTGCTTCCGCCGCAATCGGAACCTCACCCGTCTCCTCACCTCAGCAGCGGACGGCCTTCCCAGGCCTGTGGACCGGGGAGTTCTGCGCAGCTGTGGATCGTTCCACCCAATCCTGACCGTCCGAGGATCTCCATTGGTCGTTTCCCCAGGCAGGCTGCCGGTGTGCGGCCCTCGGCCCGCCGGGCCGCGTCGCGAAGCCGCCCCTCTCCCGCTTCCACTCGGGCCTCCGCAGTCAGCTGACGACAGAGGAGTAACCGCCATTGAGGCCCGGCTCTATCGCGGCCTCTTCCCAACGGGGCCACACGGAGGGGCATCGTCACGGACACGAAGCGCATGAACGCATCCCGTCCACCTGGGCGAGCGTCGACGCTCGCCCGGGTCACGACCGCGCGAGGGTGGCGGTCACCAGCTGCTGGGCTTCATCCAGGATCGCCTGGAGGTGCTCGTCGTCGCGCAGGCTCTCGGCATAGATCTTGTAGACGTCCTCCGTCCCGGACGGACGCGCGGCGAACCAGCCGTTCTGGGTCAGGACCTTCAGCCCGCCGATCGCCGCATCGTTGCCCGGGGCGCGGGTCAGCACGCCGGTGATCGGCTCGCCGGCGAGCTCGGTCGCGCTGACATCCGACGGCGACAGGGCGCCCAGCGCCGCCTTCTGCTCCGGGGTCGCCGGCGCGTCGACGCGCTTGTAGGAGGGCCGGCCGAAGCGTTGCACCAGACCCTCGAACCGGGCGCCGGGATCCTCGCCGGTGCGGGCGGTCATCTCGGCCGCCAGCAGGCACAGGATGATGCCGTCCTTGTCGGTGGTCCAGGTCGTGCCGTCGCGTCGGAGGAACGAGGCACCGGCGCTCTCCTCGCCACCGAAGCCGATCCCGCCGTCGAGCAGCCCATCGACGAACCACTTGAAGCCGACAGGGACCTCCACCAGCCGCCGGCCGAGGTCAGCCACGACACGGTCGATCAGGCTGCTGCTGACCAGGGTCTTGCCGACCCCCACCTCCGCACCCCAGTCACGATCGGCGAACAGGTAGGCGATGGCGACCGCGAGGTAGTGGTTCGGGTTCAACAGGCCCACACCCGGCGTCACGATGCCGTGCCGGTCGCCGTCGGGGTCGTTGCCGAAGGCCACGTCGAAGCGATCCTTGAGCGCCACGAGGTTGGCCATCGCCGCCGGCGACGAACAGTCCATCCGGATCTTGCCGTCGTGGTCGGGCGGCATGAACGCGAAGGTCGGATCGACCGCGTCGTTGACGACCTCGAGGTCCAGCCCGAACCGCTCACCGATCGCACCCCAGTAGTCGACGGTGGCTCCCCCCAGCGGGTCGGCGCCGAGACGCAGTCCGGAGTCGCGGATCACGTCCAGGTCCACGACCTGCGGCAGGTCGTCGAGGTAGTGGGTCCGGAAGTCGTGGCGGGCAACGTCGTCGCGGGCCCGCTCCCACGGGGTCCGCACGATCTCGTCCGCCGCCGCGAGCAGGCTGTTGGCGACGTCCTGGATCGCACCCGTCGCTGCGGCGTCGGCCGGCCCACCGTGCGGAGGGTTGTACTTGAAACCGCCATCCTCGGGTGGGTTGTGGGACGGCGTGATCACGATCCCATCGGCCGCCCGGTCCGGATGGTCGCGGTTGTGGCTGAGGATCGCGTGCGAGATCACCGGCGTCGGCGTGTACCCGTCATCCGCGTCGACGCGGACGTCGACGCCGTTGGCGACCAGCACCTCGACCGCACTGCGGAAGGCCGGCTCAGACAGCGCGTGGGGGTCGCGACCGACGAACAGCGGTCCGTCGATGCCCTGCTCGGCGCGGTGGCGGCAGATCGCCTGCGTGGTGGCGTGGATGTGGCGCTCGTTGAAGGACCGGCGATCGGCGGATCCCCGGTGCCCGGAGGTACCGAAGGCCACCCGCTGCTCGGCGAGCTGTGGATCGGGCGCCTCGTCGTAGTAGCGACCGATCAGGCCATCGACGTCGATCACCATCAGGTGCCCTGCCCGTTGTCGCGTCCGACCGCCACGTCGGGCGCACCTCGGTCGACGACCGGGTTCTCCAGGACCCCGATGCCCTCGATCTCCACCCGGACGGTCTGCCCGGCGTCGATCCTGCCGACACCCTCGGGGGTCCCGGTCAGGATGACGTCGCTGGGCAACAGGGTCATGACCTGCGAGACCTCGCTGACGAGGGTGGCGACGTCACGGATCATGGCGGCGGACGAACTGTCCTGGCGGACCTCGCCATCGACCCACGCCCGGATGCGCAGATCAGCCGGGTCGAGGTTCGTCGCGATCGCCGGGCCGAGCGGACAGAACGAGTCGAACCCCTTGGCCCGGAACCACTGATCCTCAGAACGCTGCAGATCGCGGGCCGTGACGTCGTTGGCGATCGTGTAGCCGAACACCCCGGCCATGGCCTCGTCCGGGGAGACCCGCTGGAGCAGCGCGCCGATCACCACGGTCAGTTCCGCCTCGTGGTGGATCTCCTCCGACAGGTCCGTCGGCAGGCGGATCGGTTCGCCGGGTCCGATGACACTGGAGGAGGGCTTGAGGAAGAAGACCGCCTCGGACGGGACCTCGTTGCCCAACTCGGCCGCGTGCTTGGCGTAGTTCTTCCCGACGCAGATCACCTTCGACGGGATCACCGGCGCCAGGAGCTTGAGCCCCTGCACCGGCACACGCTCACCGGTCGGCTTGTGCCGGGCGAAGGGGTGCGGGTCGATCAGCGCCACCTCGGTGCCGTCCAGCACGCCGTAGCGCGGCGATCCTTCGTGCAGGACCCGCACGTAGCGAGAGACGTCGGCTGCCATGATCTACCTCCGGCTGAGCGTGCCCGAACCGTAGCGAGCGCGACCCATGCCGCCGACATCGGACGGACCGTGCGGCGTCACCGGCACCGGAGCCTGCCCAACCGGCGGTCAGCGCCAGCCCTCACGCAGGATCGCGTGGGTGTAGGCGTCGGAGAGCGCCCGCCAGGATGCCTCGACGATGTTGGGGTGGACGCCAACGGTGTCCCAGGTTCCGACGCCGTCGGTCGACGACACCAGCACCCGGGTCGTCGCGTCGGTTCCCGCGGTGGCCTCCAGGATGCGCACCTTGTAGTCCGAGAGCTGGATGCGATCCAAGGCCGGCCAGGTGCCGTTGACCGCGTTGCGGAAGGCATGGTCCAGCGCGTCGACGGGACCGTTGCCCTCGCCCGCGCCGAGCTTGCGTTCACCGCCGACGGCGACCGCCAGGATCGCCTCCGCGGGCCCCTCACCGGGGAGGGCGTCGCCGTCACCGCCAGAGACGTTCACGCGGTAGTGCAGGGAGCGGAACGGCTCGTCGTCATCGGCGAGGAAGCCAGCAACGCGGCGCAGCAGCAGTTCGAACGACGCATCGGCGGCCTCGTAGGTCCACCCGTCCGACTCACGACGCTTGACCTCGTCCAGGACGATCCTGGCCTGCTCGGCATCGACCTCCAGCCCGAACTCCTTGGCCTTGAGCACGATGTTGCTCCGACCCGCGAGCTCGCTGACGACCAGCCGTTGCCGGTTGCCCACCTCGCCCGGGTCGATGTGGTTGTACATGTCGGGCGCCTTGGCGAGCGCCGATGCGTGCAGGCCGGCCTTGTGGCTGAACGCCGTGTGGCCGACGTAGGGGGCGATCGACGGTGTCGACTGGTTGCACAGTTCCGCGATCGTGTGGCTGACCTCGGTCAGCCGCTCCATGCGGTCCGACGGGACCAGCTTGTAGCCCTTCTTGAGTTGCAGGTCCGCCAGGATCGTGAACAGGTTCGCGTTGCCGCAGCGTTCCCCGAGGCCGTTCGCGGTTCCCTGGACATGGGTCGCACCGACCTCGATACCGAGCAGTGAGTTGGCAACCGCACATCCACCGTCGTCGTGGAAGTGCAGCCCAACCTGAGACGGCAGTTCCTCCACGAGGCCACGCACGATGTCGGCGACGTCCCACGGCATAGCGCCACCGTTGGTGTCGCACAGCACGACGCATTCAGCGCCCGCATCGGCGGCGGTGCGGATCACCTCGAGCGCGTAGGCGTTGTCCCGCGCGAAACCATCGAAGAAATGCTCCGCGTCGAAGAAGACCCGCTTGCCGTGCGCACGCAGGTACTCGATCGAGTCGCGCACCATGCTGAGGTTGACGTCACGCGCCACCCCGAGCGCCTCATCGACGTGGTAGCCCCACGACTTGCCGACCAGACAGATCGCATCGGTACGCGCGTCGAGCAACGCACCGAGCAACGCGTCGTCCTCCGCCTCGTTCTTGGCGCTGCGCGTCATGCCGAAGGCGACGAGCGTCGCGGTGTCGAGCGCGAGCTCGCCGTCGGCCGCACGCGCGAAGAACTCCGTGTCCTTCGGGTTGGCACCCGGCCAGCCGCCTTCGATGTAGGCGACGCCCAGTTCATCCATCCGACGGGCGACACGGAGCTTGTCGTCCACCGACAACGTCACGCCTTCGCGTTGCGTGCCGTCCCGCAGGGTCGTGTCGTACAGGTCAAGGCCTGGCCGCGCATCGGGAAGCGGGGCGTGGCCGGCGGTCGTGGTGGTCACCTCGAACCTCTCTTGCGTCACGTCGGACGCGGCTCCCGCAGTGGGGTACCGAGATCAGACGGAGGCGACACCGGGATCGTCCGGGCCGCTCCCGCAGCCCGGCACGCGCCGGCTACGGGAGCGGTCGAATGATGATGGCGATGGCACGCAGGCTGACGCCGCCGGGGTTGCCGGCTGCAAGCGTCGAAGCCGTCGCTGCTGCGTACACGTCGCTCCCTGATGATCGAACGTGCTGAGAACCGTACCGCGGCGCTCAGGTGGTTGTCGACCCCGGGCGGCCCGCGTCAGTCGTCCAGGCGGAAGCCGACCTGCAACGTCACCTGGGTGTGCTGGACCTCGGCGTTCTCGATCCAGCCGCGGATCTCCTTCACCTCGAACCAGTCGAGGTTGCGGATCGTTTCTCCGGCCTTCTCGATGGCCCGCGCGATCGCATCGTCGACACCCTCCAGGCTCGACCCGACCAGTTCGACCTTCTTGTACACGTTCGACATGAACCCACTCCTCAACGAGATGCCGTCGCGATTGCGACCGCCGTCCGCACGACCGTAGCGCCGTGGGAGCCGACACCCAGGGCCGAGCGTCACGTGGATCCGGGACGTCCGCCCGACCTGTTCCGGTCAGAACTCGCTGCACTGCATCGGTGCCTGGTCCCACGCCAGCAGCCGTTCGCAGCGGGCGACCGCATCGGACCGACGTTGCTCCACGCGCCCCGCCTGTCGGAGCATCGTGGGGCGCACGCCCCCGAGGTAGAGCATCCCGAGCTCCTCGATGCCGAGCGCCAGGTCCGCATCGGCGTCGGTCGGGGTGACCTGCGCGACGCCGTCGCTCACCACGACCTCGAAGGTGCCGGAACGCTCCGGGAACAGCCGGTCGGTCACGTCCAGGACGATCCGCTCATCGACGGGGTAGTGGCGGGCCGCAAGTGCGGCAGGGACATCGAGGATGCGCAGGTAGACCGGGGAGCCGGAGCGCACGTGGACGTGTGCGGGGTCGACGACCATCGACCGCAGCGGATCGTCCGTCGGCCGACCCGGGGCCATGATCGTCACTGCCAGGTCCGTCGCGGCGAGGAACGTCCACAGCTGCGCCGTGGCCTGCGGGTGCAGCGACACCAGCTCCTCCACCCGGACGGTCCCGCATGGCACGTCACGCTCCCAGTGAGGCTGGAGCCGGTACACGACGTACCCACCATCGCGGAGCACCGCGATCGTGCGTGGTCCCGCACCATCACGCTCATCGGCGGGATCGTGGACCAGGAGCCGGTGCCACCATGCGGCGGAGCGGGACAGCAGCCCCGGCCGCTGCGACCGGGCCCGGCCGTAGAGCTCGCCCACCAGCCCGACGGCCGCGGTCGCGTCGATGACGCGGACCTCGTCGGTCGCCACCGGATCGCGCAGGACCAGTCGGTCACGCGCCACCTCGATCCGGGTGGTCGGGATGGCCGGACCGAAGCCGTACCGACCGTAGATCCCGCCCTCGGAGGCCCACAGGGCGGCGAACGGTTCACCTCGCTCGTCCGCCTGCTCCAACAGGCGGAGCATCATCGCGGTCAACAGACCCCGCCGACGGTGGTCCTGGCGGACCGCGACGGCCGTCACCCCGGCGCAGCCGGCTGTCGTTCCGCCCGGCAGGGCCAGCTCGAAGCTGAACGCCCCGGAGCTCCCGACGATCTCGCCCTGCGCCGTGAACGCGCCGAGGAAGCGGTCCGGTTCGTAGGTGGAGCGTTCGAGCTCGAGCCGTGCCGGGCTCAGCTCGCTCCCGAACGCGGCTTCGATGGCCTGGCCGTAGGCATCGAACTCCTCATCGGCGACGCGCCGGATGTGGATGTCTTCGAGCCCGGACGTCGGCTCGTCCCGGGTGCCGGGGTGATTCACGGTGGGCTCCTTGCCGGGACGCGCGGCAGTCGGAACGTGACGGGCGAACCGTGGCCGCATCCTGTTCCTGGAGGAACACGACATGACGAAGTAACATTACATCCATTACCGGAGGTGGCACGTGCGCAATGCCCGGTCGGATCCGTTCACCCCGGGCTTCGGGAACCTGCCCCGCATCTTCGCGGGCCGATCGACCGAACTCAACGACCTGACGGGCATGGTGGATCGTCTCAGGGACGGGGTCTACGAACAGCCGCGGATGGTGACCGGTGACCGCGGCATGGGCAAGACCAGCCTGCTGCTGCAGTTCGAGCAGGAGCAGCTGGAAGCGGGCCGCTGGGTCGTGCGGGCCGCCGCGACCCGCGACGGGGCGGTCATCGCCCGGCTGTGCCGGGGCCTGGCTGACGTGCTGTGGGAGCACGATGTCGCCGGGCAGTTGGCCGAGACCGCCAGGTCGGTGCTGGCTCGTCTGGCCGGGATCACGGTCAGCAGTCTGGGTGTGTCCGTCGACCGCGAGCACGACACCGGGGCGATGTCGGTCGGAGACGAGCTCCGCGATCTGCTCACCGCCACCGCTCGCCTGGCACGGGAGCACGACACGGTCCTGGTGCTCCTGATCGACGAGACCCAGAACATCGACCTGGACACCCTGGGACAGCTGTTCTACGCGATCCAGGAGGTGCAGGGGATCACGATCGTGGAACGTGACGGGGACTCGGGGGCGATGCGCCGCGACTCGTTGCCCATGGCCGTGGTCGTCGCCGGCCTGCCTGGTCTCGTGGGACGCCTCAAGCGGGCCGGTTCGACCTTCGGGGAACGGTCGCGCCCACACCGCCTGCTCGCGTTGGAACGTCCCGAGCTTCTGGTGGCCCTGCGCGAGTTCGCTCGCGACGGCGGCGCAGCCTTCGACGCCGACGCCGCCGACATCGTCGCCGACGCATGCGGTGGCTATCCGTACTTCCTGCACGTCGTCGGGTCCCACGTCTGGCGGGCCGGCGACGGTGAGGTCATCGATGCCGAGGAGGCCCTGCTGGGGGTGCGACAAGCTGCTCCGTACCTGGCCGACTTCTACGACCAGCGACTCGCCGAGATCGGTCAACTCCAGCGCAGCTACCTGGCGACGGCCGCCACCATCCCGCCGGAGCAACGGACGTCTGCGGTGGTCGCCGAGGCGTTGGGCCGTCCGTCGTCGCAGCTTGGCTCGACCCTGGGGGCGTTGATCGACACCCACGGGCTGCTGCGGAGCGATGGAACGGGGCGGCTGGTCTTCGCGTTGCCGGGTCTCGACCGGTTCCTGGCGGACCGCTCCCCCTGACGTCCCCCGATGCTCCTGTGAGGGGATCAGAACATCTGGTCGCTGACCGGGGCACGCTCCGTGGCGAACAGCCGATCGAGCAGGACCGCGGCACCGGAGGAGCCCGACAGCCGGCCGGCGTCCAGCAGCGCGGTGGCCCGGACACCCCCGAGGCTGATCGCCGCCAGCTCCGCGACGTCCAGCGACACGTCGGGAGCGTCGTCGGTTCGTTCGCAGCGACCGTTGCCGTCGCTCGCGGTGAGGCGCCACCGTCCCGCGTTGGCCGGACGCAGGCGGTCGGCCACATCGACCACGACCGTGCCGTCCCCGAGGTAGCCGCGCGCCGCAAGCGCCGACGGCACGTCGACCAACCGGAGGTAGAGCGGCCAGCCGGCGCCCGCCCGTGCGCGGGCCGGGTCGCGCAGCAGGTGCAGGACCGGATCGTCGGGCGGCCGGCGGACGATCTCCAGCGTCTCCGACAGATCGGTGTCGATCGCGAACCGCCACAACGCGGCGAGCGCCGCGGGATCGAGGCCCAGGAGGTCGTGGACGTGCACCACGCCGCGGGGCGCACCGTCGGACCAGCCCGAGGCGAGGTGGTAGATGACGTACCCACGGTCGGGCAGCAGTGCCAGACGCAGCGGCCCGGTGGCCTTGGCGGGACCCGGTTCCTCGGTCACGACCCGCGTCCACCACCCGTCCGACCGCGACATCACGCCCCCGCGGGTCGCACGCAACCGCTCGTGGAGCGCCGGGAAGGTCGCGCGTGCCTCCTCGACGTCGACGAACCGGACCTCCCCGACGGGCCCGTCGAGGTGGAGGTCCGCATGCCGGCGGTCCAGCGAGATGTCGATGGTCGGCACCGCCGGACCGAACCCGTAACGTCCGTAGATGGGGCTCTCGGAGGCCCACAGTGCGGCGAAGGGCTCGCTCCGCGCAGCCGCATCGTCCAGCAGGTCCACCATCATCCGGGTGAGCAGCCCCCGGCGGCGGTGATCCGCTCGGACGCTGACCATCGTGATGCCGGCACAGGCGGCTGACCGTGCTCCGGGCAGGGACAGACCGAAACTCAGTGCGCCGGACGTCCCGACGATCGATCCGTCGGGCGCCCAGGCCATCAGCAGTCGGTCGTACTCCGCCCAGGCGCGCGAGCGTTCGATCTCATCGGTCGACGATGCGAAGCCGAAGGTCGCCGCGAACGCGTGACGGAACGCGTCGTAGGTCGCCTCGGTGACCGGGCGGATATCGATCTGAGCACCCATCGGCTCCGTCTCCGACGCCACACGCATCACGACGGGTCGGTGACCCAGGTCAACCAGTCGGCGTACCGATCGACCCGCCCACGGACGGTGTCGATGAAGGTCGACTGCACCGCCTCGGTGACCGGGCCGCGGGGTCCGATGTCGTAGCCGGCGACCTCGCGGACCGGGGTCAGCTCGGCGGCCGTACCGGTCAGGAAGATCTCGTCGGCCAGGAACAGATCGGTGCGCACCAGGCTGCACTCGACCACCTCGAAGCCCAGGTCGCGTGCGATCTGCATCACGCTGGTGCGGGTGATGCCACCGAGTGGGCCGTCGGAGAGCGGCGGAGTCTTGATCACCCCGTCGTGCACGACGAACAGGTTCTCGCCCGTGCCCTCGGCGACGAAGCCATCCTCGGACAGCATGATCGCTTCGTCGTAGCCGGCGCGCAGCGCCTCGACCTTCGCGAGCGACGAGTTGAGGTACTGCCCGTTGGCCTTCCCGGCCGGCGGGATCGTGTTCTTCCCGATCCGCCGGTAGGACGAGATCATCACCCGGACGCCGTTGACCAGCGCATCCTCGCCGAGGTAGCTACCCCACTCCCACGAGGCCATGATCGTCTGCGGTTCGGACGGGATGGGGTTGAGCCCGATCTCGCCATAGCTCAGGATGATCGTCGGACGCAGGTAGCACCCCGCGTCGTGGCCGTTGACACGGATCAGTTCACAGGCCGTCTCGACCAGGTCGTCCACCGTCCACGGGATCGTGTCCAGGGGCGGGTACAACCGGGCGGAGCGCAGCAGGCGCTCCATGTGCGGACGCAGTTGGAAGACCGCAGAGCCACGGTCCGTCGGGTAGGCCCGGATCCCCTCGAACACCCCGTAGCCATAGTGGAGCGTCGGGGTCAGGACGTGGACGGTCGCCTCGTCCCACGGGACGAACGTCCCATCCATCCAGATCTTGTCAGCCTTCGGGAACGGCATCGCGTTCTCCTCCGTCGTCCGTCAGTCGTCCGCGTCAGTTGTCCGTCAGTCACCCACGAGTTCGACCAGTCGATCACCCACGGTCGCCGTGGTGATCGTCGCACCATCCGGCACCTCGTCGCCACGTTCGGTCAGCAGGGTCCCGACGGCCCGGTCGATCCGGGCGGCGGCGGCCGACTCACCGAGGAACTCGAGCATCTGCCCGAGGCTGATGACGGCGGCGACCGGGTCCGCCCTGCCGGTCCCGGCGATGTCGGGCGCCGAGCCGTGCACGGGCTCGAACATCGACGGCGCGCGTCGGGTCGGATCGAGGTTGGCGGAGGCGGCCAGGCCCATCCCGCCCTGGATGGCGGCGCCCAGGTCGGTGATGATGTCACCGAAGAGGTTCTCGGTGACCACGACGTCGAAGCGCTCGGGCTGCGTCACGAAGTACAGGCACGCGGCGTCCACGTGGATGTACTCCCGCTCGACGTCCGGGAAATCAGCATCGCCGACCTCCTGGAACGTGCGCATCCACAGCGGCCCGGCATAGGTCAGTACGTTGGTCTTGTGGACCATCGTGAGCTTGCCCCGCCGCCCCTGGGCGACCTCGAAGGCGTAGCGGATGACCCGCTCCACACCGTGCCGGGTGTTGACGCTCTCCTGGGTCGCGACCTCGGCCGGGGTGCCCTCGTACAGCGTCCCCCCCGCACCGGCGTAGACCGACTCGGTGTTCTCACGCACGACCACGAAGTCGCAGGCGTCCGGCGTCAACCCGGCGATCGGCGAGGTCACACCCGGGTAGAGCTTGACCGGGCGGTGGTTGACGTACTGGTCGAAGGCGAAGCGGACCTTGAGCAGCAGGCCGCGTTCGATCACCCCGGGCGGGACGTCCGGTGTCCCGACCGCACCGAGGTAGATCGCATCGAAGCCGCGCAACTCCTCCAGGGTGGCATCGGACAGGACCTCGCCCGTGGCGAGGTAGCGCCGACCGCCGAGGTCGTAGTCGACCCGCTCCGTCGTGAAGCCCTCGAGCTCCTCCAACCGATCGAGGACCTTCAGCCCCTCGGCGACGACCTCGGGACCGATCCCGTCGCCGCCGAGCAGGGCGATGCGATGCTGCGCCATGTGTCACTCCTCTGTGGCCCCACGCCAGTGCGTGCCGACCGAGCAGCCTAGCCCTCGGGCTCCGTGGAACCCGACCGCGGGTAGGAGTCAGGTCCCAGCGCTCCCTAGCTGATGAGGCGGATGCACAACGGGTAGCGCGACGGTTCCTTGCGGCCCGCCTTCAGCGTCTCCATGACGATGAAGATGATGTCGAGGATGATCAGGACCGGCACCAGGATGAACCCGATGAGCACGAACATCAGGATGAAGCCGACCGTGAGGTAGATCGCCATCGAGATCTGGAAGTTCAAGGCCTCCTTCGCGTGCTGCTCGACGAAGGCATCCTCCTTGCCCTTGATCAGCCAGATGATGAGCGGTCCGAGGAAGCCCGTGACGATGGCGAGCAGATGCGCCGCCTGGGCCATGCCGGTGTCGGACTCCAGGAAGTTGGACACCGTGTCCTGTCCACTCCCGGCGCCCGCGTCGTCGTGGACCTGCCCGGTCCACTGGTTGCCATCCCACCAGCGCAGGGAGTGCTGACCCCACGGATCCGGATGCCACCCCGGCTCGCTGCCGCCGTTCCCGCCCGTCGCTTCGCCTGAACTCATCGTTGCACCCCTCATACTCTGGACCCTCGAAGCGGCCCCCTGACACGGCCCCGTGGTCTGGCCCCGAGACATCGCGGCGAACAGTGGTCCCGTCCCGGGGCGGACCCTATCCCAGCGGACCTTCCCGGGACCAGAACCCGTCGCAGCGACCCCGGGACGAGCGTCGGGCCCCGACCGTGCTGGTCGGGGCCCGAGGGCGTTACTCGTCGCGTGGGTCGCTCAGGCGGTCTTGATCACCCGGGTCCCACCGGCAAAGTCATCGTGCCAACCCTGCCGGGTCTGCTCGTTGTTGTTGATCGTCACGATCAGGTAGATCACGGCACCGATCCATGCGAAGAAGGAGAGGAGCGGGCCGAGCAACGGGATGATCCCCAGCAGCCCAAGTGCGAAGTAGGCGTTGCGCTTGACGGCTTCCTCCATCGTGGGGTTCCCGCCGTTCGGACCCTGGACCTGCAGCTTCAAGAGCATCTTGCCGACGGTCTGACCCTTGTTGGACTCCATGAAGGCGAAGTAACCGACATAGAGCACCGCACCCAGCGCGGCGGTGACGACACGCGTCAAGAACCCGGGCAGGCCGGAGAACGCCAACAAGATGCCAACCACGAATCCGATGATGCCGGCCACGATCCCGACGATGATGACATCGATCAATTTCGCGAGGATCCGGGTTCCGAGGTCCCCCGGCTGTCCGGCGGTGTTGGGTGCGGACTGGCCGCCGGCTGGCGCCTGTGCGGCCGGCGGCTGGGCCTGTGGTGGTGGCGCCTGGCCACCCTGCGGCGGCGGCGCCTGGCCTCCGGGGGGCGGTGCCTGACCACCTTGCGGCGGCTGCGGCTGTTGGGCCGGTGGTGGCGCCTGGCCACCCTGCGGCGGCGGTGCCTGTCCCCCTGGCGGGTTGTTCGGTGCGTCACTCACGGAAAGCCTCCACGCGTGCTTGATAGCTTTGCCCCGGCTTGATGCGGGTGCCCCTGACCCTTCCAGCGTAGTCAGGAAGGTCTTGATGCGATAGCAGCGCGTGGCGAACCATCGGACCCAGAACCCCTCCCGACGGACGGCGACCGACCCGTGGCCGACACACCAACGTCCGAAGGCGGGGAGACCGTGGA
>SLHP01000167.1 GCA_007136095.1 Nitriliruptoraceae bacterium | reverse complement strand
TGCAGCTGCTCGAGCTCGCCGAGGTCGCTCGGCAGGAGCTGGGCGAACCTGTCGACCCGCAGCTCGTCGACCGGGTGGAGCGCTTCTGCGCGGAGCTGGATGCGCGTGCCCGCCGGAACCGTCGACATCTACTCGAGGCTGAGGACCCCGAGGCGCTCGCCCGGCTCGACGCTCTCGGCGGCCCGGAACCAGCGGCCAAGCTGCCCGGCCCGGTCGAGCTCGCCATCGCGTGGTTCCCCGCCGACGGGCTGAAGGCGCACGCGGAGGAGTCCGGGCACGATCCCGGTAGCGGCGAGGCCCGCGCGTCGTATGCCGCGACGCTTCACCAGGCTGGCGGCGCCACCACCTGGCCTCCCGGTCGGAACGAGCCGTGCTGGTGCGCCTCGGGTCGCAAGTACAAGAAGTGCTGTGGTCCGGTCCCCGCTGCCGATGACACCTGGGAGGTTGCCCCGTGAGCGCGCCGATGGCACCAGGGAGACGGCATCCGCGGCGGGACACCCCAGCGACGCTGCAGCTACGCGTCCAGCTCGACGGAGCGTTCCCACCGGTGTGGCGACGGGTCGAGGTGGCATCCGACCTGGGGCTCAACGATCTGCACGAGGTGCTGCAGGTGCTGTTCGGCTGGGAGGACTACCACCTGCACCGGTTCACGACCGGCCCGGAGCGTGAGCCGGGTGCGGTGTTCGCGTGCACGGCCGATCTCGTCGAAGCCTTCGACGACGAAGACGCATCGATGCCGACGTGGGACGTGCGGGTCGACGAGCTGCTCGCCGAGCCGGGGGAGCGGCTGCACTACCAGTACGACGACGGCGACAACTGGTGGCTGAGCCTCGAGGTGGAAGAGGTCGTCGACGGCCGTGTCCCGCCCGCCCGGGCGACGTTGCTGGAGGGCGGCGGAGCCGGGCCGCCCGAGGACTGTGGCGGGGTCCACACCTACCGGATGATCGTGGCCGCATCCGACCCGACCCACCCCGACCACGCCCGGGCGCTCGCTGACGTGGCGGAGCTGTGGGGTGACGAGGTTGCGCAGCACGACCTCGGCCTCGTGCCGTTCGACCCGGCCTCGGTCGAAGAGCAGCTGCAGGCGCTGGACCTGGCTCGCCGGCCGCCCGTCCCGCGGCGCGTCGGCGAGAAGCTGACGGCGCTGCTGCTGAGGGTCCGCGACGGGGACACCGAGCGGGCACTCCGTGCGTTGGCGTCGACGGCGGACGTGGACGAGGGCCTCGCCGAGGAGACGACGGCCGCGGGGGTGGTGCGGCCCTTCACGGTGCTGCTCGACACGGTCGGTGACGGGGTGAAGCTGACCGCTGCCGGCTACCTGCCCCCGGCGGTCGTGCAGACGATCTTCGACGAGCTCGACATGGGCGACGAGCGGATCGGGAAGGGCAACCGTGAGGATCTGGCCCCGCCGGTCCTCCAGCTGCGGGAGACCGCGCAACAGCTCAAGCTGTTGCGCAAGTACAAGGGCCGGCTGGTCCCGACCAAACGTGGACGCGAACTGGCTGGCGACCCGGCCGGGCTGTGGTCGCACCCGGCCCACGCCCTGCCCGTGGGTGGCCGCGACGTGTCGGATGCCCAGTGGCAGGCCGGCGTGCTGCTGCTCGCGCTGATGGCCTCCGGCTCGACCGACAACGCCGAGGTGACGATCGCCAAGCTGCTCACCGGGTTGGGGTGGGCGGTGGAGGGTGGCCAGCCGATCGATCGTCGCGTCGTTACCGGTCTGATCGCCGAAGACGTTCACCTGCTGCGCCAACTCGGCGCGTTCGAACGTGACCGGCGGCGGCTGGCCAGGCACGGTCACCCCCGACGGGACCGCCCTGGCACGCGCCGCACTCAGCCCGCCAGAAGCGTGACGAACCGCGGAGTTGAACCAGCTGTTTCGTGGAATGGCGTGACTCCGCCCTGAGCGGAACAAGCAAGTATCGGGAATCCGCCCGAGGGCGAAGCGCACCGCGAGCGGCGCGGCTTCATGCCTGATGGCCGCGATGCCGGTTTCCGGTCACGTCGCCGAGGGAGGCAACGCACCAAGGGGCAACCCGTCGTGATCAGGTTCGGGGCTCGTCGCTCGTGAGCAGTTGTTGCATCCGCTACACGGCGAGGATCGCAGCGGCTGCGAGGACAGCGCCTTCCATGTCCGGATGCTCGAGGAGCCGCGCTCTGGGTCCCCGACCCTGCTGATCGGAGCTCTGCTGTTTGGAGTGTTTCGTTGCCATACAACCTATATGTGGATACGTTACCATTCAACCGTGAAGCTGACACAGAGGAGCCCTGATGCCGACTGGGGCGAACGCGCTCGATCGGCTCGGACCCGTGTTCCGCTGGCGTGAGGCCCGCCGTGCCGGCATGTCGGATCCGGCGCTGCACCGCATGTTGGCTGAGGGCCGACTGGAGCGCATCAGCCACGGTCTCTACCTCCAGGTCGACTCTGAGTTTGCTGACGTGGCCGACCTAGATCTCGTGGTAGTTGCCGCGGCCAACGACCGCTCGACCCTGTGCTTGACCTCGGCGCTGGCTCGGCACGATCTGACCGATGAGATCCCGACGCGGATCGATGTGGCCCTACCCCGGGGGACGCGCCTACCGAAGGTCTCCGCGCCGGTGCGTTGGCACCGGTTCGCGCCCGCGACCTTCGACCTCGGGCGGGAAGTGATCGAACTGCACGCCGGATATTCGATCGGCGTTTACTCGCCCGAACGGTCGATCGTGGACGCGTACCGATTGCGTCACCTCGAGGGAGACGAGCTCGGCCGTGAGGCCCTCAAGGCATGGCTGAGACAGTGGGGCTCTCAGCCGTCGAGGCTCCTCCAGGTCGCAGCGCCGTTCCCGAAGGCGTTGGGGCGGCTGCGCGAAGACATGCGTGTTCTGCTGTGACCGACCGCACCAGCGCATCGGCAGGACCTCCAAGGCATCGCACTGGCGCGACGTGGCCGAGATCCACCTTCCAGCGTTGGCCTCAGGGGTAGTCGCTGGTACAGAGACGGTGGAATCGTTCCACGGCGAGGACCGCATCAGCAGCGAGAACAGTCCGGTCCAGATCGGGATGCTCGACGAGCATCTGCCCGACGTAGGCGCGAGGTCCTTGGGCAGTGGGATCCGCGAAGTTGGCCAGGAGGTCATCGAGGCTGGTTCTGACCGATGGAAGCTCCGAACCGAAGCGGTTCCGGACGGCCTGTGCCGCTGCATCCACGCCGCCGGCGTCGTTGTGGAGCAGGACGAAGGCGATGTCGTACCAGTCCTTGGGCTTGCGTCGGGAGTGCGCCGCCGCACACTTCGCCAGTAGGAAGCCAGCCAGGCCCGTGACGTTGATCTCAGCGGTCTGCGGCACGTCGCCCACGCGGGTACGTATCTCGCGGATCACGACGTCCCGCGACGCGAAGCCCGTGCCTCGTAGGTTCACCGCGCCGAGAGCCTCGCACTCGTCGAAGTTGATCGTGGCCTCGGTGGGTTCGGAGTCGAGGTCGGCGAGGAGTTCGAACTTGACCACCGTCCGCGGCACCTTCCCAGCGGTGATCCACCGCCACGTGGAGGGGCCGTACGGGACGAACTCTGCGTTGCGAAGCGCCTGCTCAAGACGCTTCACGTTGATCGCACCGCTGGCGATCTCCAGATCGACCTGGACATCCACGTCGGTCGTGCCGGCGTGGCGTTGCGGGCTTGCCGAGCACAGCAGGTCTGGGACCAGACCTCCCAGCAGCACGAACTCGGGCCGGGAGCCATAGTGATGGACAACCCGGACCAGTGCGCGCTCCGCCTCCTCTCGTGCGGCGCGGGTGCGGGGCGTCTCGTCAGCCACGGATCGCCTCACGCAGGTGCTCAGCCGCTTCCTCCCCGCGCACTCCGGACTGACGCAGGTCGGCGTAGACACGCGGCCATGGTGCGAGGCGGAGCCCGTCGTGTCGTTCAGCCAGTCGCGACACACTCGCCGAGGGGAACGGGTGAAGCGTGAGCCGGCCGCCCTCGATCGGACGGAGTCCAGCTTCGGCGGCACGGGCCTCGAGGCCTGCGGGGGAGTTGGCGTCGATGAACACCTCGATGCTGGAGACTGACGTGAGTAGCGGCGCAAGGACGGCAGCAGCCGCCACGCCCGTGGCAGCCCATGCCGCACCTCGCGAGTCCCAGGCCTCGCCGACCTCGCCCAGTGCCTCGAGCAGGTCGCGACCCTGAAGGCCGACCTGCAGCTTCGGTGTGGGCTTGGCTGCCTCGACGGCGGCTGCGTACGCGTCGAGGAGCCGGTCGGGATCATCGACCCGACGTGCCGAGCCGCGTCCACGCTTCGCATCGGCAGAGAGCAGTCCCCGGTCGGTCAGGAACCGCAGTGCGTTCGTGCAGCTGCCCGTGGACAGGCCGGTGACCTCCTCGGTGGCCGCGACGGTCGCGTCCGTCCCGCACAGCAGCGCCTCCGCAACAGCCATGACGGCCGGCGTCCAGTTCTTTAGCTGCGCTGGATCCAGAGGTCGCCCCTCACGGGACACCACGATGCCACCGACAGCGATCTCCGCTGCACCCGACTGGTCCGCCCAACCGATGCCAGCATCAGCCAGAAGCTCGCGTGCAGCAGGTGACATCCGGCGGGCAGCCACGACGTCCAGGCCCGCATCGTGCTTCGCGAGCAGCTCTCGAACGTCGCGGAGGTTGCCGTCACCGGCCCAGCCGATCCGCAGCCGCTGGCCAGCCACGATCAGCTCGACGCTGTGGTCGTCCCCGAGTGTCTCGGCGTCCGCATTGCGGGGCAGAACGTCGAGTACGGTCCGTAGCGCAGGCGGCACAGACGAGGACGCTCTCCTGGCGGTCGACGGCATCAGATACCTCAGTTCAGACATATACCTCAGT
>SLHP01000062.1 GCA_007136095.1 Nitriliruptoraceae bacterium | reverse complement strand
GGGGTGGTGGTGTAGACGCGGGTGCAGACACCACGACGCTGGGGCGAACCCTTGAGCGCGAGCGTGGTGTTCTTCTTGGAGCGGCTCTGACGGCCGTTCCGCACCAACTGCTGGATGGTGGGCATCCCTTGGCTTCTTTCGGTCGGTGTCTCGTCACGGCTCGTCGCCGTGTCGGACGGTGGATCAGTGGCGGGTGGTCGCTGTCGCGGCACCTGGTCGTGGCTGATTCGACGGCCGGTTCTGGGTGGCCAGCGGTCGACTCGACCGGAGCGGCGCGGTCCAGCCCACGGGGCCGGGCGTTCCGCTCGTACTCGCACTCTCCGGGGCAGCACGCATCGTCGCGTGGGGTCCGAGGAGGTTGGCGCAGTCGCGCCCGGAAACCGTGCCACAGCAGACTGCTCCCGTGGCACGGGCTCCGAACCGTACCGCGAGTGGCCGAGGCGGTCAACCTGACCGCTGCGCCCGTGCGGATCCGATGTTCGCGCCGGTCCGGAAGGGTGACACGGTGGTCGCGTCTGGGGCGACGACAGCCCCGGTGGTGGGGCCTCCTGCACGCTCCTGCTCCCACGGCGTGCCATATCGACCTGAGGTGCTCGGAGTTGGGATGCATCGATCGGGCTCCCAGGGCCCCTGGAGGCCAAGGAACGGCCGTTTCGACCGTTCGGACCCTGGCCGACCGGGCAGGAACCTGCCCGGTCGGTCACCCGCAGCGGCCTCAGGGGTCGGGCATAGTGGGCTTAGCCAATCAGGAGAGACCACATGAAGCGCACGATGGCAGCCAAGGTCATGCTCGCCGCCGGTACGGCGTCGATCGCTCTGCTCGCGACCGCCTGCGAGATCGAAGAGGGCGGCGTCGACGGGGAGATGGACGACCCGCTCCTCGAAGAGGACGAGGGCCTGTAGGCCCCGACCCCCCAGCACAACCTGACGAGAGGCGCCCCCGCGGGGGCGCCTCTCGTTGTGCATTTCCGGGTCGAGCCGGAGCCCGGATCAGTTGGTGTCCGGCACCTCGCCGGGGAAGTCCTCGAAGCCCCAGCCGCCCTCGAAGCCCCAGGACCCGTCGCCCTCGTAGGACTCGGTGGACGCGAGGAACTCCGCGATGTCGGCCGGCAGCGCCTGCTCCGGCATCTCGGTGTGGGTCACCTCGACGTCGCGGTAGGCATCGATCCCGGTGCCAGCCGGGATCAGCTTGCCGATGATCACGTTCTCCTTGAGGCCGACCAGCGGGTCCGAAGCTGACTCGAGCGCCGCCTCGGTGAGCACACGGGTGGTCTCCTGGAAGGACGCCGCCGACAGCCACGAGTCGGTCGCGAGCGACGCCTTGGTGATCCCCATCAGCAGTGGCCGGGCCGCTGCTGCCTGGCCGCCTTCGGCGGAGACACGGTCGTTCTCCTTGTTGAACCGGACCCGGTCGACGTTGTCGCCGGGCAGGAACACCGTGTCGCCGGCATCGACCACGTTCACGCGTCGGTACATCTGACGGACGATGAGTTCGACGTGCTTGTCGTGGATCGGGACACCCTGCGAGCGGTAGACGTCCTGCACCTCCTTGACGAGGTGCAGTTGCGACGCGCGCACACCGAGCACGTCCAGCAGTTCGTGGGGATCGATCGCACCCACGGTCAGCTGCTGGCCGACCTCGACGTCAACGCCGTCGGCAACCTCGATCGAGGCGTCATCCGACCGGTACAGCCGAGCACCTCGAGGCAGTTCGTGCTCGTCGACCTGGTCGCGGGATCCCTTGATGCGCAGGACCCGGCCCTGATCGGTCTCCTCGATCTCGACCCGCCCGGCGAGGCGGGCGATCTCCGCCTTGCCTCGCGGGGACCGGGCTTCGAACAGCTCGACGATACGCGGCAGACCCTGCGTGATGTCATCGGCCGAGGCCACACCACCGGTGTGGAAGGTCCGCATCGTCAGCTGGGTTCCGGGCTCGCCGATCGACTGTGCAGCGACGATGCCGACGGCTTCGCCCATGTCGACCATGGCGCCATTGGCCAGGAGTTCGCCGTAGCAGGCGCGGCAGACCCCGATCTCGGTGTCGCAGGCAAGCACGGAGCGCACCCGGATGACGCGGTCCGCGTCATCCGCGAGCTTGTCGAGCGCTTCACCGGTCTCCGGATCGACGCCGTTGACCAACACGTCGCGCAGGATGCGGACCTCGGTGTCGGCCACGACGGTCTTCGCCGGGAGGACCACCTTGCGGCGGCCCGGGAAGATCACATCCTTGGCGAGGATACGGCCGTAGAGCTGCTGGGAATCGTGCTCGCCGACGACGATGTCGACGCCGCGTTCGGTCCCGCAGTCCTCCTCGCGAACGATGAGGTCCTGCGACACATCAACGAGTCGACGGGTCAGGTAGCCGGAGTCCGCGGTCCGCAGCGCCGTGTCGGCCAGCCCCTTGCGGGCACCGTGGGTGGCGATGAAGTACTCGAGGACCGACAGGCCTTCCCGGTAGTTCGACTTGATCGGGCGCGGGATGATCTCTCCCTTCGGGTTGGCGACCAGACCACGCATGGCGGCGATCTGCCGCAGCTGGGTCATGTTGCCTCGGGCACCCGAGTTGGCCATGATGAAGAACGGGTTGGTGACCGTGAAGTTCTCCTCCATGGCGTCCGCGACCTGGGTCGTCGCGTCGGTCCAGATCTCGATCAGTTCCTGACGGCGCTCCGAGTCGGTGATGACCCCGCGCGAGAACTGCTTCTCGATCTTCTCCGCACGCTTCTCCGAGGCCTTCAGCACCTCGGCCTTCAGGGCCGGCGTCTCGACGTCGGAGATGGCCACCGTCGTGCCGGCGCGGGTCGCGTTCTTGTAGCCGAGGTCCTTGAGCGCATCGAGGACCTCGACGACCTGCCAGCGGGGGAACAGGTCCGTGCACTTGTTGACGATGTCGCCGGCGATCTTCTTGGTGACGATGTCGTTGACGTACGGGTACGCGGCCGGCAGGGCCTCGTTGAAGAACACGCGGCCAGGGGTGGTGATGATCTTGACCGGTTCGCCGCTGTCACGGAACTCGGCCCAGGCTTCCTCGTCCTCGCGGAACTCCGCGGGACGTTCAGGCGGTTCCAGTTCCTTGCCACGCAGGCGCATCACGATCGCGTCCTGCATGTGGATCACCTCGTCGTCGATGGCGCGTTCGACCTCGCCGACCGATGAGTAGATCCGCAGACCTTCACGCTCGCGCTCCAGCGAGGTGTCCTCACCGGTGTAGGTCAGCCAGTAGATCCCGAGGACCATGTCCTGGGTCGGCGAGGCGATCGGGCGCCCGGTCGCCGGCGACAGGATGTTGTTGGTCGCGAGCATCAGCACGCGCGCTTCGGCCTGGGCTTCGGCGGACAGCGGCAGGTGCACCGCCATCTGGTCGCCATCGAAGTCGGCGTTGAACGCGGTACAGACCAGCGGGTGGAGCTGGATCGCCTTGCCCTCGACCAGGGTCGGCATGAACGCCTGGATCCCCAGTCGGTGGAGCGTCGGCGCACGGTTGAGCATCACCGGGTGGTCCTGGATGACCTCCTCGAGGACGTCCCAGACCTGTGCCCGCGACCGCTCGACCATCCGCTTGGCACTCTTGATGTTCTGCGCATAGTTGAGGTCGACGAGCCGCTTCATGACGAACGGCTTGAACAGCTCGAGGGCCATCTGCTTGGGCAACCCGCACTGGTTCATGCGCAGCGTCGGACCGACCACGATGACCGAACGGCCCGAGTAGTCGACGCGCTTGCCGAGCAGGTTCTGACGGAACCGTCCCTGCTTGCCCTTCAACATGTCCGACAGCGACTTGAGCGGACGGTTGCCCGGACCGGTGACCGGACGCCCACGACGGCCGTTGTCGAACAGCGCGTCGACGGCCTCCTGCAGCATCCGCTTCTCGTTGTTGACGATGATCTCGGGCGCGCCGAGGTCGAGCAGCCGCTTCAACCGGTTGTTGCGGTTGATCACGCGGCGGTAGAGGTCGTTCAGGTCGGAGGTCGCGAACCGACCACCGTCGAGCTGCACCATCGGGCGCAGGTCCGGCGGGATGACCGGGATCGCCTCGAGCACCATCGACGCCGGCTTGTTGCGCGTGGTGCGCAGCGCCTCGATGACCTTGAGCCGCTTGGTGGCGCGCTGCTTCTTCTGCCCCTTGCCGTCCTGGATGACCGCGCGGGCCTCCAGCGCCTCAGCCTCGAGGTCGAGGGACTCGAGCAGGTCGCGGACCGCTTCGGCGCCCATGCCGCCCTTGAAGTGATCGCCGAACCGGTCGCGCATGTCGCGGTAGACCAGTTCCTCGGCGACCAACTGCTTCTTGGACAGCTTCTTGAAGGTGTCCAGCACCTTGTCGAGGTGCTCCATCTCGTTGTTGGCACGCACCGAGACGGTCTTGAGCTGCTTCTCGATCTCCTTGCGTTCCTTGCGGACGACATCGGGCTTCTCGCCCTGCGCCTCGAGGTCGGCGAGGGTCGCCTCGAGCTGCTGCAGGAGCTCCTGACGGTCGAACTCCAGCTGCGCCTCGATCTCCTCCTTCTCGGCCTTGATCTCCTCGGCGAGTTCGGGCAGCGCGGCGTGGCGCGCGTCCTGGTCGACCTCGGTGATCACGTAGGCCGCGAAGTAGATGATCTTCTCGAGGTCCTTGGGGGACATGTCGAGCAGATAGCCGAGCCGCGACGGCACACCCTTGAGGTACCAGATGTGGGTCACCGGAGCGGCGAGCTCGATGTGGCCCATGCGCTCACGACGCACCTTGGACCGGGTGACCTCGACACCACAGCGCTCGCAGATGATGCCCTTGAAGCGCACACGCTTGTACTTGCCGCAGTAGCACTCCCAGTCCCGCGTCGGACCGAAGATCTTCTCGCAGAACAGCCCATCCTTCTCAGGCTTGAGCGTGCGGTAGTTGATGGTCTCCGGCTTCTTGACCTCGCCGTT
>SLHP01000209.1 GCA_007136095.1 Nitriliruptoraceae bacterium | reverse complement strand
CAGGACCGCTACGAGACCCCCCACGCCGAGGACCCGTTCGCGATCCCCCTGGACCAGAAGGTCGAGGTCGTGGTGTCGGCGACCCGGACGATGTTCGAGGTCGACGGGGTCATGGTCGCCACCGCCCAGCTGATGTTCTGGGACACCGAGAAGTGGTTCGTCTCGTCGCAGGGCCACCGCATCTTCCAGCACCTCGTCGAGACCGGCTGCGGCATGGACGCGACCGCCGTCGGTGAGCACGAGACCCAGCGCCGCAGCTACCCGCAGTCGTTCGGCCACGTCCAGACCGGCGGGTACGAGCTCATCCGCGGGTTCGACCTGCCCGGCCACGCGATGGAGGTCGCCGAGGAGGCGGTGCAGCTGCTCACCGCCGACGACTGCCCCGCCGGCGAGATGGACGTGATCCTGGAGTCTTCGCAGCTGGCCCTGCAGATCCACGAGTCCGTGGGCCACGCCATCGAGTTGGACCGCATCCTCGGCTGGGAGGCAGCCTTCGCAGGCACCTCGTTCCTGGAGCTCGACCAGCTGGGCAGCCTGCGCTACGGCTCGGAGCTGATGAACATCACCGCGGATGCGACCATCCCCGGGGCGCTGGCGACCTTCGGCTACGACGACGAGGGCACGCCCGCGCAACGCGTCCCCATCGTGGAGGAGGGCCGGTGGGTCGGGGTGCTGTCGGGCCGCGACTCGGCGCACCTGGCGGGTCTGCCACCGGGCGGGATGGTCCGCGGCGACGGGTTCAACCGCATGCCGATGGTGCGCATGACCAACGTCGGTCTGCTACCCGGCGACTCGTCGATGGAGGAGATCGTCAGCGAGACCAAGCACGGCGTCGTCATGGCGACCAACCGGTCCTGGTCGATCGACGACCGGCGGCTGAACTTCCAGTTCGGCTGCGAGATCGGCTGGGAGGTCGTCGACGGCAAGCGCACGAAGATGGTCAAGAACCCCACCTACACCGGCATCACCCCGCAGTTCTGGGGCTCGCTGGACATGCTGGCCGGCGGCGACGAGTGGTTCGCCTGGGGCGTGCCCAACTGCGGCAAGGGCCAACCGATGCAGATCGGTCACACCGGGCATCCGGCGGCGCCGGGCCGGTTCCACAACGTGCGCGTGGGGGTGACGGCATGAGTGGGGATCGAGGTGTGAGTGCGAACCTGCCAGAGGACACGCCCAACATCACGACGTCCGGTGGTGACCCCATCGAACCGTTGCAGGCGCTGGCCGACCGGGTCGTGGACCTGGTCGTGGCGCACCCGTCGGGTGACGACCACACGGTCGAAGCCAACGCCCGGGTCACCCGGACACGCCACGGCCTGACCCGTTTCGCGAACTCGTTCATCCATCAGCACGTCGGCGAGGACACCGTCACGGTCGCCGTGACCGTCGCCGTGGACGGCCGCAGCGCGGGCGCCTCCACCACCGCCGTCGATGACGGCTCCCTCACGGCGCTGGTCGACCGCACCCTGACCTCCGCGGCCAGGCAACCGGTCGATCCGTTCTGGCCCGGCGCCACCCCCGTCGAGGCAGCGACCTTCGCCGGCAACGCCGATCCGGCCACGGCCGACGCCGATCCATCGACCCGCGCGGCGGGCGTCAAGGCTTTCGTCGATGCCGGCAGCGACCTGCGGGCGGCGGGGTTCCTCGATTCGGAGGTGGCCTGGAGCGCGTTCGCCTCCACCGCCGGCCAGCGGATCGCCGGCGCGACCACCCGGGCGACCATCGACGGGATCCACCAGACCGCGACCTCCGCGGGCACCGCGCACCAGACGTCCGTGCGGATCGGCGAGCTGGACGCGGGCGCGGTCGGTGAACGGGCGGCGGACCTGGGCCGACGGTCGGCCGAGTTCGTCGACGTCGAGCCCGGCAGCTTCGAGGTGGTGCTGGGACCCGAGGCGGTCGCCACCATCGTGACGTTCCTGTCCGCGTACGGGTTCAACGCGAAGGCGCACCTGGAGGGCGCGTCGTTCGCGCACCCCGGCGAAGCGCAGTTCGACCCGGGCATCACGCTGATCGAGGACCCGACCGACCCCCGCGCGATCGCGCTGCCCTTCGACGCCGAGGGCAGCCCCCGACAGCGCTACGACCTGGTGCGCGACGGGGTGACCACCTCGCTGGCGCACGACCGGCGGACCTCGGTGCGGGCCGAGACCTCGACGACCGGCAACGCGGTCCCCGGCGGTGAAGGCTTCGGGGCGATCCCGATGAACCCGATGCTGGTCCCGGGGACGACCTCTCCGGTCGAGATGATCCGCAGCGTCGAGCGCGGGCTGCTCGTGACCCAGTTCCACTACTGCCGGATCCTCGATCCCAAGACGCAGGCCGTCACGGGCCTGACCCGCAACGGCACGTTCCTGATCGAGAAGGGCAAGGTGGTCGGCGCGGTCGGCAACCTGCGGTTCACGCAGTCGTTCCTGGCCGCACTCGAGCCCGGCAACGTGCTGGCGATCGGCAACGACGACCGGCACGCGTCGGGCGAGTTCGGGCCGGGGATGATCATCTGCCCGTCGCTGCACCTCAACGCCTGGAACTTCACCGGCGGCGCCAAGGGCTGACGCGCCGCCCACGTCGGGGTTTCCGTGCATCTGCGTTCACACGGTGAACGCGGATGCACGCGAACCCGGTGGAGCGGGGCCGGGGCGCGCCTGACCTCGCTGTCCGCGACGGGGTTTCCGTGCAGCGGGGTCCACACGGTGAACGCGGATGCACGCGAACCTGGTGGAGCGGGTGGCAGCCGTGGACATCCCCGGACTACGGTGCCGGGAGACAACCGTGTGGGAGTACCGGAGGGAGCGAACGTGGCGTCGGATGCGATCGAGGACCTGTTGCAGGAGGGGCGGACCTTCCCGCCTCCCGAGGCGTTCAAGCAGGACGCGCTGGTCACCGCGGCGGACATCTACGATGAGGCCAACGAGGACCGCGAAGGGTTCTGGGCCCGGCAAGCCGCCGAACTCGACTGGTTCCAGGAGTGGGACCAGATCCTGGACTGGTCGCAGGCGCCGTACGCCAAGTGGTTCGTCGGCGGCACGCTCAACGTCAGTCACAACTGCCTCGACCGGCACGTCGACGCGGGCCACGGTGCGCAGGTCGCCTACCACTGGGAGGGTGAGCCCGGCGACACGCGGACCATCACCTACGCCGACCTGCTCGACGAGGTGCAGCGCACCGCCAACGCGCTGAAGGAGCTGGGTGTCGGCAAGGGCGACCGGGTCGCGGTCTACCTGCCGATGATCCCCGAGCTGCCGATGATCATGCTGGCGTGCGCGCGGATCGGCGCGATCCACTCGGTGGTGTTCGGTGGGTTCTCCGCGAACGCACTGCGTGACCGGATCAACGACTCCGACTGCACGTTGCTGGTCACCGCCGACGGCGGCTGGCGGCGCGGATCGGTCGCGTCGCTCAAGCCCGCCGCCGACGAGGCGATCCAGCAGACCCCGACGATCGAGCACGTGCTGGTCGTCCAGCGCGGCCAGAACGACGTCGAGATGGTCGACGGCCGCGACGTGTGGTGGCACGACATCGTCGGCCGCCAGGACGCGGACTGCCCGGCCGAGCCGATGGACAGCGAGGACCTGCTCTACCTGCTCTACACCTCGGGCACGACCGGCACCCCCAAGGGCATCATGCACACCACCGGCGGGTACCTGACCCAGGCCGCCTTCACCCACAAGCACGTGTTCGACCTGAAGCCGGAGACGGACGTCTACTGGTGCGCCGCCGATATCGGGTGGGTCACCGGCCACAGCTACATCGTCTACGGCCCGCTGGCCAACCGGGCGACGAGCGTGATGTACGAGGGCGTGCCGAACCACCCGGACGAGTCCCGGTTCTGGGACATCGTCGAGCGCTACGAGGTGACCCAGCTCTACACGGCACCGACCGCGATCCGGGCGTTCATGAAGTGGGGTGACGAGCACCCCGCCAAGCACGATCTGTCGAGCCTACGGCTGCTGGGCACCGTCGGGGAGCCGATCAACCCGGAGGCGTGGATCTGGTACCACCAGAAGATCGGCGGCGAGCGCTGCCCGATCGTCGACACCTGGTGGCAGACCGAGACCGGCGGGATGATGATCTCACCCCTCCCCGGAGCGACCACCACGAAGCCGGGATCGGCGACGTTCCCGCTGCCGGGTATCTCCGCGGAGATCGTCGACGACCAGGGCGAACCGGTCGGGATCCCCGGCGGGGGCTACCTCGTGCTCGACAAGCCGTGGCCGGGGATGCTGCGCGGCATCTGGGGCAACGATCAGCGGTTCCGAGACACCTACTGGTCGCGCTTCCCGGGGCGCTACTTCGCCGGGGACGGGGCCAAGCGCGACGAGGACGGCTACTTCTGGCTGCTCGGTCGGGTCGATGACGTCATGAACGTCTCCGGGCACCGCATGTCCACCACCGAGATCGAGTCCGCCCTGGTCAGCCACCCGTCGGTCGCCGAGGCAGCCGTGATCGGACGCTCCGATGCGCAGACCGGTCAGGCGATCGCTGCGTTCGTGACACCTCGAGGTGGCATCGAGGGCGACGAAGCGCTGGCCACCGAACTGCGCAACCACGTCGCGACGATGATCTCACCGATCGCCAAGCCGGCTTCGCTGTTGTTCACCGCCGACCTGCCGAAGACGCGGTCGGGGAAGATCATGCGGCGGCTGCTGAAGGACATCGCGGAGGACAAGCAACTCGGTGACACCACCACGCTGGCCGACGCGTCCGTGGTCGACTCGATCAAGGACCACTACCTCAGCGGGGCCGGCGGCGACGAGTAGGCCCGGGTCGGGATGCCGCCCGGCCGGTCGGGGGTGCGGATCTGCGTCACCTGTCCGCGCAGATCTGCACCAGGCGCGTGAGCACGGCGGCGGGCGTGCGGATCTGCGTCGCCCAGCGACGCGGATCCGCACGCGGCCACGCCGGTCGGGCGTGCGGCTGGTGGGCGACGGCGACCGCTTACTGATCGGCGTTCAGGAGTGCCACCTCGGCATGGACCACATGCGGAGGGGCTGCGAGGACCTGGACGATCGCGGTGGCGACGTCGTCGGTGGACAGCCCGACCGCGTCAGCCCGCTTCCCCAGGCGTTGCTCAAGATCCGTGTCCCGTTCACCGAACAACTCGGTCCTGACGAAACCCGGTGCGACGACGCTGACCCGCACCCCGTCAGGTTGCAGCTCACGCCGCATCCCCTCGGAGAGCATGTGCACGGCCGCCTTGGACGCGGCGTAGGCAGCCATCTCCGTCGAACCGAGCCGCCGACCAGACATGGACGACACGTTGACCACGTCGCTGTGGTCAGCAGCCGTCAGGTGCGGGATGGACGCCTGCGTCGCGTGCAACACGCCCAGGACGTTGACCTCGAACAGCTGACGCCACTCCACCGGATCGGTGGTGGCCAGCGGCCCACCCCGAAGCACGCCGGCCGCGTTGATCAGACCGTCCAACCCCCCGAGCTCGTCCGCAGCCCGGTTGATGCCACCGCGGGTCACCTCAGGGTCGGCGACGTCAGCGGTCACCGCGATCCCGTCGAGCTCCTCGGCCAGGACGTCCAACCGGTCGGTGCGACGGGCCAGGAGTGCGACCTGACCGCCAGCGGCAACGATCGCGCGTGCCGTGGCCTCCCCGATGCCCGACGACGCGCCCGTCACCAGGATCCGCCTATCACTCAACGTCGTGTCCATGCCGCGCTCCTCGTCCGTGCGTCGTGATCGGTTGGTGGGGTGGGTGGTCGATCCGCGGCCGAACCCCGGATCAGTCGTGGTGGACCGGGTCGTCGGTAGCCAGCGTGCCAACTTCCCACGACCCCGTGACCGACGAAGGTCCAGGCCAACCACTGACCATCAGCGCCAGGGTGGTGGTCAGAGCGTCGGATCGGCGCGTCGCGGGCCGCGCCGGATAATCTGCACGAGCTGGCCGGGAAGCACCCAACCTCAGTCTGCGGACAGCGACGGGAGCGCGTTGGTTGATGCGGCGACGGCGAGCCTGGACGACGCGAGGACGCGACGTGCGGTCGAGTTCCTGCTCCACGCCGCCACCCAACGGCTGCGGATGGACGGTGCCTTCTTCGCGCAGGTGACGGACACGCAACAGATCCACCTCGCCACGACCGGTGCCAGTGCCGACTCGTTCACGATCCACGCGGGCGACCGGTTGCCCCGCCTCGACGGCTACTGCCATCACGTCGTCGAACGGGACGAGACCTGGCTGATCCACGACACCGCTGACGAACCGCTGGTCCGTGATCTGGCGGTCACGGTCGACGGTGGGCTGGCCGCCTACCTCGGTGTCCCCGTGCGGGATCCGAGCGGACAGGTGTTCGGCACCCTGTGCTGCATGCACCACGCACCCCGCGAGGACCTGGGCGATGAGGACGTCGCCGTGGCGGAGGCCCTGGCAGAGATCCTCGGTCTCCACCTCGCACAGCTCGAGGAGGGTCGCACGACCCTGGGGAGGCTCTCGGCTCGCGTCGCCCAACTGAGCGGCATCGTCGAGGAGCAGGAGCTCCAACTCGAGATCTACCGCCGGATGGTCGACGCCAGCCTCAACGCCACGTTGCTCCTCGATCTGGAGACCCTCACGGTCGAGTACGCGAACATCACGGCGTGCGAGTTGGTCGGTCGGCAGCGCTCGGCGCTGCTCGGCAAGCTCCCGTGGGAGCTGCATCCCTGCTGGGAGGAGCAGGGACTGCGAACGGAACTCGCGCCACTGCGGGATCGCCAGGCCTGGCCGGTGACCTACGACCTCCCACCCATCGATGGTGCACCGGCGATGAACGTGCAGGCCCAGCGGTTGACGGACGAGGACGGCCGGACGTTCGTGCTCTGGGAGGGCCACGACATCGAGACCTACCACGCATCGGCCGAACGTCTCACCAGAGCGCTGGAGTCCGAACAGCAGGCCGCTGAGCAACTGCGACACGTGGACCGGCTGCGGACCGCGTTCCTGGCCGCCGTGTCCCACGAACTGCGCACCCCGCTGACCGTCGTCAAGGCCGTTGCGGAGCTCCTCCAGCGCAAACAGCACGAACCCGACGACGCAGCGATGCTGCTCGACAAGCTCGGCCTGAACGCACATCGCCTGGACCGGTTGCTCGCGGACCTGTTGGACCTCAACCGGTTCAGCCATGGGTCGCTCGACCTGCGGCGGGAACGCGTCGACCTGGCTGAGGTGGTCCGCCGGGCGGTCGATGACCTGGACGTCACCGACCATCCGATCGCGTTCGACCTGACCCCGATCGACATCGAGGTGGCACCCGTCAAGGTCGAGCGGATCGTGGCCAACCTCGTCGCGAACGCCACCGTCCACACCGCCACCGGCACCCCGATCGAGGTGGCGCTGACCTCACATCCCGACGGAGCGCTGCTGGTCGTCACCGATCACGGTCCGGGGATCCCACCGGAGCAGCGCGATCGGATCTTCGAGCCGTTCCAGCAGGGCGATCAGATCGCCGCCCATCGACCCGGCACCGGTATCGGGTTGGCGCTGGTCGCCGCCTTCACCGACCTGCACGGCGGCACCGCATGGGTCGAGGAGGCCGAGGCAGGCGGGGCAGCTTTCCATGTGCTGCTGCCCCGGCCCGACGCGACGGTCACACGCTGACACCCTGGTCACTGGCGGGGCACGGAGGTCGACGAACTCCGCGGCTTCTACGAACAGCACCCGAACGGCCGGTAGCCCCGTTCCACCGGGCTGCGACAGGCCTCGGCGCCGGCTGACTAGGCTCACGCCTCCATCGGTGACGAACACCGCCGAGTCCGGCTCGGCCGCCGTCGACGCCACCCGTAGTTGCCCGCAGACGGACCCGACCCTGGAGTGTGATGGGCCCCGAGGCCTCGCTGCTACCGATCACCGCGGTCACGATCCCCGTCGTGACCGCGCTGCTGATCGTGCTGGCCCGTCGGTCCCCGAACGTGCGCGACTCGATCCTGTTCGTCGGTGCCGTCGCGACCTTCGGGGTGGTCGCCTCCATGCTGCCCCGCGTCCTGGACGGCGAGGTGCCGACCACCAACCTCGGCGAGGTCATCCCCGGCTTCGAGATGACCCTGCGCGCCGACGGCATGGGCATGGTGTTCGCCGTGCTCGCCTCGCTGTTGTGGGTCCTGGCCTCCTCGTACGCCGTCGGTTACATGCGGGGCGGCGGCGAGAAGCACCAGACCCGCTTCTACACGTTCTACGCGTTGTGCCTGTCAACCGCGTTCGGCGTGGCGTTCAGCGGCGACCTGATCACCTTCTTCATCTTCTACGAACTGCTGACCGCGACGACCTACCCGCTGGTCACCCACAAGGGCAACGACGAGGCGGTGGCGTCCGGACGCAAGTACCTCGGCTACCTGCTCGCCGGTGGGGCCCTGGTGCTGCTCGGCCTGGTGATCCTGGTGCAGCGCACCGGCGAGACCGCGTTCGTCGCCGGCGGCTTCGTCGGGGACGCGCTCACACCCGGGCTGCTGGCGCTGACCTTCCTGCTGTTCGCGGTCGGGTTCGGCACCAAGGCCGGCCTGATGCCGCTGCACGCCTGGCTGCCCGCCGCGATGGTCGCCCCCACCCCGGTCAGCGCCCTGCTGCACGCGGTCGCGGTCGTCAAGGCCGGCGTGTTCGCCTTCGGTCGGCTCATCGGGTTCGTGTTCGGGCCCGAGGTGCTGGAGGGTCTGTGGAGCGCCACGTTCCTGGCTGCGGTCGCCGGTGCGACGATCCTCGTGGCCTCCGGCATCGCCCTGCGACAGGACCACCTCAAACGGCGCCTCGCGTTCTCGACCATCGCCCACCTGGCCTACATCGTGCTCGGGCTCGCCCTGCTGTCACGCAACGGCTTCGAGGGCGGCCTCCTGCACATCCTCAACCACGGCGCGCTCAAGATCACGCTGTTCTTCTGCGCCGGTGCGATCCACGTGCACCTGCACCTCGATCACGTCAGCAAACTCAACGGCATCGGTCGCAAGATGCCGTTCACCATGTCGGCGTTCGCGCTCGCGTCGCTCGGCCTGGCCGGCCTGCCACCCATGGGTGGATTCATCAGCAAGTGGCGGCTGGTGCTCGGCGCCAACGATGCGGAGGCGTGGGTGCTGATGGGGGTGATGGTCGGTGGGGGGCTGCTGACCGCCGCCTACCTGTTCCCGATCGTCTACCGCGCCTTCTTCCTGCCCCTGCCCGATCCTGAGGCCGCCGTGTCGGGTGTTGACGGCGCCGGGCCGGGTGCCGACGGCGCCGGTCACCACGGCGCGGACCACCCGCCGCACGACGCGGCGCCGGCGGATGACGCCGCGCACGGTGCGCCGTCCCCCGCCGGCGGTGACACGTTGGTCGCGGACGCTCCCGCGCGGCGCGAGCCACGTGATGCCTCGCCGTTGATGGTGGTGCCGTTGTGCCTCACCGCGGGCCTCGGGCTGCTGCTGGGGCTCGGGGACTGGTTCGGGGTGTACGAGTTGGCGTCGCAGGTGTCCGCGTCGGTGTTCGGGGTGGCGCCGTGATGCGTTCCAGGGCCGTCATCGTCACCGCCGTGCTGTTCGTCGTCGGGATCCTGATCGACGTCGTGACCGACGCGCCCGGCTACTTCCCCGGGTACGCCGCCGCGATCGGGTTGGGCGGCACGCTCGTGCTGGGGCTCGGGTCCAAGTGGCTGGCGGGGCTGTTCATCCAGGCCCCCGAGGACTACTACCCGCTGGATGTCCCGGGCGACGTGGAGGACCTGCGTGGGTGAGCTGCTGCTGCACCCCGTGGCTCCGTTCCTCGTCGGCGCGGTGCTGGTCTGGTTCGCGCCGCGCCGGGTCGCCCAGGTCGCGATGATCGTCGCGCCGATCGTGGCGTTGCTGCAACTGGCCCTGCTGGACGCCGGCACGACCGTCACGCTGACCTACCTCGGCTTCGAACTGGAACCGTTCCGTGTCGACCGGTTGGCGCTGGCGTTCGGGTGGGTGTTCGCGATCGCCGCGCTGATCGGCGGGATCTACGGGTTGACGACGCTCAAGGGCCGGGAGCCCACCTCGATCCTGGCGTACGCCGGTGCCGCGATGGGGGTCGTGTTCGCCGGTGACCTCATGACCGTGTTCTTCTTCTGGGAGATCAAGGCCGTCGCGTCGTCGTTCGTGATCTTCTCCCGCAGGGGCGGCAACTCGAACCGGGCCGGCACCCGCTACCTGTTCACCCACCTGGTGGGCGGCAAGCTGCTGCTGGCCGGAGCGATCTGGCAGCAGTCCACCACCGGGTCGCTGGCCTTCGACGCGATGGAGCTGTCGGGCGGCACCATGCTGATCCTGCTCGCGTTCCTGGTGTCGGCCGCCGTGCCACCGCTGCACGCGTGGTTGCCGGACGCCTACCCGGAGGCGTCGGTCGCCGGGACCGTGTTCCTGTCGGCCTTCACCACCAAATCCGCGGTCTACGCGCTGGCGCGCGGGTTCCCGGGACTCGAACTGCTGCTGTGGCTCGGCGTCATGATGGCGGTCTACGGCGTGATCTACGCGATGCTCGAGAACGACATCCGCCGGCTGCTGAGCTACCACATCGTCAGTCAGGTCGGCTTCATGGTCGCCGCGATCGGGGTCGGCACCGAGTTCGCGATCAACGGGGCCGTCGCGCACGCGTTCGCCCACATCCTCTACAAGGGTCTGCTGCTGATGGGGGTCGGCGCGGTCATCCACGCCACGGGCAGATCGAAGATGACCGAACTCGGTGGCCTGGCGAACAGCATGCGGAGCGTGTTCACGCTGTACATGGTCGGCGCGGTGTCCATCTCCAGCCTGCCGCTGTTCAGCGGGTTCGTGTCCAAGGAGATGTCGGTCGCGGCCACGAGCGCGGAGGGATTCACCGTCGCGGTGATCCTGCTGAAGGTGGTGTCGGTCGGCACGTTCCTGTCGACGGGCCTCAAGCTGCCGTTCGGGACCTGGTTCGCATCCGACGGTGCCGGCCCCCGGGACGCCGCCGCGCACCCCCGACTGCGGGTCGGACCCGTGCCGATGTCGATGTTCATCGCGATGGGCATCGGTGCCGGGCTGAACCTGTTGATCGGCGTCTACCCGGCCGTGCTCTACGACCTGATGCCGCACACCGTCGACTACGTGCCCTACAGCGTCGACAAGGTGATCGAGAAGCTGCAGATCCTCGGGTTCACCGGGCTGGGGTTCTGGATCCTCATCGACCGGCTGCAGGCCAAGGCCAAGATCAACCGCGACGTCGACTGGTTCTACCGCCGGCTGCCCAAGATCCTGATGGGACGCCCGACCCCGCCGCGCGGGCCGGATGAGACCGCACCCTCGGAGTCGGCATGGACCGCGCGCGGTGATGTCCAGCGGGCCGGTCGATCGATCGCCCTGGCCCAGGGCCGGCTGGAGGGCCGCCTGCCCGCGATACGCGGCTCGGAGCCACCGCTGTACCCGACGTGGGTGCTCGGCGCCGTGCTCATGAGCACCATCCTGCTGCTCCTCGTCCTGACGTTGGCGACGACATGAAGCTCATCCGCCACCTGACCCTGTTCGTCCTCCTGCTGGGGTTCTGGTTCGCCCTGTCCGGGCAGTACAACGCCTTGTTCATCGGCATGGGCGTGGCGTCAGCCGCCTTGTGCGCCTGGTTCGGTGGGCAACTGTTCGACCAGACCATCGGACCCCCCGGCGAACACCCACCGATCAACCTCATGTGGCTGGTCGTCTACATCGGCTGGCTGCTGACCCGCATCGTGCCCTCGGCGCTCCAGGTCGCGGCCATCGTGCTGCTGCCCGGGCGGGATCCGGAACCGGGGATGGTGCGGTTCCGCACCCGGTTGACCAGTCCTGCGGCGCGCACGATGCTGGCGACCTCGATCACGCTGGTCCCCGGGACCACGACCGTCGATGTCGAGGACGACGAGTTCACCGTCCACTCCTTCACCCCGGATGCGGCCGACGACCTGGCAACGGCGGCGATGCAGCGGCGGATCGCGAAGGTCTTCCGTGACGACCCCGAACCCGCGCCGGAGATGATCTGGGAGTCGGGTAATCCGGCGCCCGACCGGACGCAGGGAGGTGGGGCATGAACGCCGACCCCTTCCTCGTCGGGTTCCTGCTGATCCTGGCGCTGCTCACCGCGGTCAGCCTCTACCGGGTCATGGCGGGCCCCACGGTGTTCGACCGCCTGGTCGCGGTGGCGCTCGTCGCGGTCAACGGCATCGTGCTGATCGCCGTCCTCGGGTTCGTGTTCGCCCGGGCGGCGCTGTTCCTGGACATCGCGCTGGCGTTCGCCCTGCTCGCGTTCCTGCTGCCGCTGGCGCTCGGCCGCTACTTCGAGCACCGGTCCGATGCGGACGACCTCGGCGACGAACCGGATCCCGACCGTGCCGGCGACCGTGCCGGTGACGGGAGGCGTGAACGATGATCGTCGTCTCCTACGTCCTGATGAGCTTCGGGCTCGTGCTGATCGCGATCAGCACCCTCGGGCTGCTCGTCCTGCCGGAGATCTACACCCGCGCCCACGCGGTCGCGAAGTCCGAGACGCTCGGCCTGCTGCTGGTGTTCATCGGGCTGTACTTCCGCCCGGAGATCGACCTCGCCGCCGCCGGCCGCCTGACCCTGATCCTGATCATCGCGCTGATCGCCAACCCGACCGCCGTCCACGCACTCGTCCGTGCGGCGCGACGGGCCGGGATCGAGCCCTGGAAGGTGCCGCACAAGCCGGGCGCCGAGGAGGAGAGCTGGTGATCGTCGCCCTCGACATCGCGATCTTCGTCATCATGCTGCTGACCGCGGCGTTGGCCCTGCGCGTCAAGGATCTGCTGACCGCGGTGGCGCTGTTGGCCGGCTACAGCCTGGTCGCGTCCGTGCTGTTCATCGGCGTGGCCGCGCTCGACGTCGGGCTGGTCGAAGCAGCCCTCGGTGCCGGGATCACCGGGGTGCTGTTCATCGCCGCCATCCTGCTCACCACCCGACGGTCGGTCGCCCGGGAGCGACCGAAACAGCAGGCCCTCACGATGGTGCTGATCGCCGGGTTCTTCGGGTTGATGGTCTTCGCCAGCACGGACCTGCCCGACCGCGGTGATCCGGAGGCGCCCGCCCAGACCGGGGTCTCCACCGTCTACGTCAGCCAGTCCCTGGCCGACACCGAGACTCCCAACGTCGTCACCTCGCTGCTGGCGGACTACCGGTCGCAGGACACCCTCGGCGAGACGCTGGTGATCCTCACCGCCGCGCTGGCCGCGGCCCTCGTGCTGATGCGCCGCCCCGAGGACGACGCCGTCGAGGACGAACGGGCGAAAGCCGCCGTCGAGGACGAGCGGGCCACGGATGCCGTCGGGGGCGAGCGGGCCACGGACGCCGGGGAGGAGCAGCCATGATCGGTGCCTACCCGAGCGTCGTCGTCCGTGTCGTCAGCGCGCTGCTGTCCCCCTTCATCCTGCTGTTCGGGCTCTACATCATCGCGCACGGCCACTACGGCCCGGGGGGCGGGTTCGCCGGTGGCGTTTTCGTCGCCGCCGCCGTGATCCTGCCGCGCATGACCCTGGACGAAGAGCTGGCCTACCGGTTGGCTCCCCCGTGGCTCGGACCCGCCGCGGGCGGTATCGGGATGCTGCTGTTCCTGGCCGTCGCCACCGTGCCGCTCGCGCTGGGCGGTGACTTCCTCGACTACGCGATGGTCGAGATCGCCGGCGTCGCCGCGAGCCGGATCCGCTACCTCGGCATCCTCGTGGTGGAGATCGCCGTCGGCATCGCGGTGTTCGGCTCCGTCGTCCTGATCTTCGATGTGCTCACCGGGAAGTCTGACGCATGATCGAACTCTTCCTGGACCGCTACGTCTACGTCTTCGTCCTGGCGCTGCTGTGCATCGGGCTGTACGGGATGCTCGGGAAGGGCGATCTGGTCAAGAAGGTGATCGGCATGGTCATCTTCCAGACCGCGATCTACATCTTCTTCATCCAGGGGAGCCTGCAGCAGGATGGCACGGCACCGATCATCGACCCGGAGCTGGGGTCCGATCCGTCGGCCTACGTCGACCCGCTCCCCCACCTGCTGATCCTGACCGCCATCGTCGTCGGGGTCGGGGTGCTCGGAGTCGCCCTGTCCCTGCTCGTGCGCATCTACCGGGCGCACGGCACGTTCGACGAGGCGGTCGTGGCGGCGCGGCTGGCCGGTGCGTCAGAACCTTGGCGTCGCGGTCCGGCTGGTGACGCCGGCGAGACGAGCGCTCGCGGGTCCGCGGACGGCTCCGACGACGACGCACCGGACGACGGGTCGCCCGACGATCCCGCGTCGGAGGCCTGACGTGACCTCGCTGCCGATCCTGATGCTGCTGCCGCTGCTGTTCGGCGCGGTCCTGGCGTTGTTGGCCGGCCTGTGGCGCGCCGCATCAGCGCAGATCATCGCCGTGGTCTCAACGGCGATCGCGCTGGTGATGTCGGTGGTCGGGCTCGTGACGGTGCTGGACACCGGCCCGATCAGTCACGAGTTGGGGGGCTGGCCCCCGCCGATCGGCATCGAGTACATCCTCGACCCGCTGTCTGCCTACCTCGCGATCATCATCGCGCTGATCGGTCTGCTGGTCACCATCTACCCGGTCGAAGCCGCGTTCGACCTGCGGCCGGGTCGCGGGACCCCGGTGTACTCGTTGGTGCTGCTGCTGCTGGCCGGACTGATGGGTGTCGTACTCAGCGGTGACCTGTTCCACCTGTTCGTGTTCCTGGAGATCTACGCGATCTCGACCTATGCGTTGGTGTCGCTCGGGGGGAACCGCGCGGTCTTCGCGAGCTTCCGGTACCTGCTGCTCGGCACGCTGGGTAGTGGTCTGTACCTGCTGGGTGTCGGGTTCGTCTACTTCTCGACCGGCACGCTCAACATGGCTGACGTCGCCTCCCAGTTGCCGGACATGGCTGGCTCGCCGACGATCCTCGGTTCGTTGGCGCTGATCGTGATCGGGATGGCGCTGAAGATGGCGCTGTTCCCGCTGCACATCTGGCTCCCCGACGCCCACAGCTACTCACCGCCCGGGGTCGCCGCCCTGCTGGCCGCCGTGCAGGTCAAGGCCGGCGCGTACGCGCTGGTGCGGATCCTCTACGACGTCTACGGCCCGGCCTACCTCGGTGCCGAGGGCCTGCCGGTCGGTGTCGCCCTGACCTGGTTCGGGGCCGCGGGGATCGTCGTCGGATCCGTGCTGGCGATCCGGCAGACCAACATCAAGCGGCTGCTGGCCTACTCGACGGTCGCGCAGCTCGGCTACATCGGGGTCGGGATCGGGCTCGGGACCCCGCTGGCGCTGGTCGGCGCGCTGCTGCACGTCCTGAACCACGCAGTCATGAAGAGCGGGCTGTTCCTGGTGGCCGGTGGGATCATCCAGCAGACCGGACTGAAGTCGATCCCCCGGTTCGCCGGACTCGGCAAGCGGATGCCGTGGACCATGGCCGGCTTCGCCTTCGTCGCCGCGTCGATGGTCGGGATCCCGCCGACCGCCGGGTTCTTCTCGAAGTTCTACCTCGTGTGGGCCAGTGTCGACCTGGGATCGTGGGTGCTGGCCGTGATCATCGTCGGGTCCAGCATCCTGACGCTGACCTACTTCGTGAAGCTGTTCGAGCAGATCTTCGTGCGCTCGCCCGAAGAGGACGTCGTCGATCGGGCGACCGATCCGGGCGCGCGCATCCTCGGCACGGTCGGGGTGCTGGCGGCACTGGTGGTCATCATCGGGGTCGGGAACGCGGTCATCGTGTCCCGGGTGCTGATGCCCGTCGCCGAGCGCCTGGTGGGCTGATCCGGTCCGGCCGGTCCCGTTCCGGGTCGTGGGGGGTGTCGCCCCTGGCCGCTGCACGAAGTCGGCACGATCGCCGACAACAAGCGGCTGATCGCGCCTGCGGGCCCGAGCGCTGCACGAAGTCGGCACGATCGCCGACAACCCGCACCCGAGCGAGCCGCCCGCGTACTCCCCCGGTGGCCGCCTCCCTGTTCCGATCGACGGCCGGCCGTCAGCGCAGGCCGAAGGCCAGCGCGGCGATCACCACCAACGCCCCCAGCTGCGAGAAGACCAGGGTGCGGGTCTGGGTCGTGACCGCATCAGAGATCCGGCGCGCGAAGCTGGCGGTGACCCGATCAACGACGTTGTCGAGCTTGTCGTCGAGGCTGATGCCGTACCCGCCGACCTGGGCACCCAGCGCCGTGAACTGTTCGTTCATGGTGTCGAAGCGCATATCCATGGTCTTGAACTGGGCGTTCATCGCGTCGAACTGGGCGTTCGTCCCCTCGAACCGAGCGTTCATCGCGGTGAGGACACCGTCGATGTCCCGCTTCGTCGCGGGTCGATCACCCGATGGTGGCAACAGTTCGGACAAGGTGTCGGCGGCCTCCTGGCCCAACGTCTGCGCGACGGCGCGCAGCAGGGCGCTTCGATCCGGTTCTTCGACGACCATCCTGACACCTCCACGACGGGTTGGCAACGACAGCGATGACCGTACGCCCCGTACCTGCGCACGGAACGGCCGATCCTCGGCCTGTGGATAGAGCCAAAGAAAGGTCCACGGACACCGCCCGACGGTGCTCCGGAACGTACGGTCACGGACCGCGGCGGTGGTACAAACGTCGCTGCGGGGATCGCTCCCACTCATCGCTCCCATGCCAGGGACCGAGCAGCAGCCACCGGGCCAAGCGGACCACAGGGACCGAGCCCGCCACGGGGATCGTCAGGAGTCAGCCAGGTGAAGGGGTTGATGACAGGTTTCGCCTGGCTCCTGGTCGTCGTGTTGATCGCCGTCGCCGGTCTGGCCATCTACGTGATGCCCCGCGACGACCAGGTCCCGGCAGAAGCCGAGGCGGTCGTGGTGCTCGGCGGCGCGGGGCCGGAGCGCGCGGCACTCGGCATCGAACTCGCGGAGGAACACGATCTCGAACTCGTGCTGTCCTCGTCCGCGTCGATCTTCGGCCGTTGGCAGGGTCTCACCTGCGGCGAGGATGCCATCTGCTTCGAGCCCTCCCCGGAGAACACCGCCGGGGAAGCCGAGAACGTGGCGCGCATGGCGGAGGAACGCGGCTGGGACCACGTGGTGGTCGCGACCAGCAACTTCCACACCAGCCGCTCCAGGATGTTGTTCAGCCAGTGTCTGGGAAGCGACAACGTCAGCGTCGTCGGACGCACCGCCGCCGACCAGGCCACGGATACCAACCCCCGGCTGATGCTCCGGGAAGCCACCGGTGTCATCGCCGGTCTGACCGTCGCCCGGGCCTGCTGAACCCCCATCCTGCGGGTTCGCGTGCATCCGTGCGGGGGTTCGCGTGCAGGCGTGTTCGGGTGCTGAACGCGGATGGACGCAAACCCCCCTGGCGGGCGCGGGACGGGGGCGCTCAGCGCCGGGTTCGCGTGCAGGTGAGTTCGGCAGCTGACGTTGGTGAATGGTGGATAACAGCGCTGTGCTTCCATCAGTGTAGGCCGCACATGGTTGCTGCTGGGGTGCACGAGCGGAACCCTCTG
>SLHP01000061.1 GCA_007136095.1 Nitriliruptoraceae bacterium | reverse complement strand
GAACCCTCGAGACCCTTGCGGGCCTACCCGCTTTCGAGGCTGCTCCAGGCGATGTTCTCGGGTCCCTCCCGGTTCCGGAAAACCAGCCTGACCTGCAGTTATACATTTCGGTGGTGACGCTCAGTCTCGCTCGATGTCACCCTGTGCCAGGGTTTCTTGTGACCATTCTGTGACCATTCCGCGAGCTGCTGGTCCTCGACCGCGATGACGCCCGGCCGCTGCGTCAGGGCCGCCCGATCACCGGTATCGGTCACCGCCCCAGCTGGAAGCGACTGCGGCGAGGCTGAGTGAACAGCTCCTCGCCCATCGGTTCGCCAACCGCCTCGATCATCACGTCCTCGCACCAGCCGTCACGATCCCCGCCGAGCTGCTCGACGTGAACACACACGCCGGTCTGGACGTCGAACCGCACCCGGTGCGCATCCGAGAACACGAAGTCCGGCTCCCGTGATCGCAGGGTCGGCCCACCCTCGTCCGTGAGCCGCCGCTCGCTCTCCTCAGACAGCAGCAACGCACAGCACGAGCAGCGCGGGGTGTACGACGAGGTGGCACGGACGGTCGCCTCCCACGCCTCCCGGCCGTGATGCACCACAGTCCGGAGGTCCTCGAGCGTCGTGGCAGGGCCATCATCGTCCCCATCGGCGAGCTCCACCGGATCGAGCAGCGCGACCCACGTGTAGGACTGGAACATGGGATCGTCGTAGTCCACCTCCCAGTCCGAGGGACGCGCACGCACCAGACCATCAGTCCCGATCTCCGGTGTCACCTCCGAAGGAAGCAGCAACGTGCGTCGGAGGGTCCGCTTCGACCGACCGAGGGTCAACACGCCGACGGACCGGGGATGCTCCTCGCGCACGACCTGGATGAGATCACCGTCGAGGTCCTCGACACGGAGCCGGTCTGGACGCTGCAGCCATGCCCGCACCCCGTCGTCGAAACGGCCCCCATCGGGACGACGCCACGAAACGAAACGTAAGGTCGACCACCGCCACGGCGACGACCGTGCCAGGGCCCTGAACCGCTCCGCGGTGACCTCCATCACCGACGACGGTAGCCCCACCGTTCCGGGGACGGTCGACACACGACATCCATCCGCAGAGCACCGGCGTGTAGAACCGGCCGCTCAGCTGCGGTTCCGGCGTGCGGTCCTTCGCCGCTCCAGCATGCCGTCAGCGATGTTCATGGTGGATGCGGTCGCACCGCTGCGTACACTTCGATGTTCCACAAAGCGTACGGAAACCTGATCGGAAGGTTCGTCGATGTCCGATGTGAAGGGCATGGAGGAGGTCCGCTCCTCGCTGCCGTCGATCCTGGCCACCCTGCGCAGCAGCCCGGAGGCGGAGCCCGTCCACTTCGGGGCGCATCGTCGCGACGAGGCCGTGCTGTTGTCGCGGGAGCGCTACGAGCAGCAGCAGGCCGCAGTCCGTCAGTTGGAGGAACTTGAGCGGCTCGGAGCGGTGGCCATGGTCCGCGACCGCCTCGCCGATGGTCGGTTCTCCGAGGGCACCGTCGATGAGCTCTTCGCCGCTGTGGACGACCACGCGTGAGCCTGCCACTTCGGTGGCACGACGCGGTCGTCGATGACCTGCGCCGGGTCCGCAAGCAGTTCGGCGATGAGGCGTTCGCACAGGCCCGTCAGGTGATCGCCTCGCTCCCTGGCGATTCTCTGCTCGGTGACTGGCTCACCGAACATGCGCAGACCGGCGACCTGTCGACATGCAGGAAGGTCAAGCTCGGTCCCGACGAGATTACCGCCGATGGCATCAACCTCGGCCCCTCGCTGCGGCTCGTGTACCGACTCCTGCCCTCCAACACCGACGCTCGACAGGTCGAGGTGATCTGCATCGGCCCACGCCGAGACCTCATCGCCTACGCCGTAGCTGCTGCCCGCCTCCAGCAAGACTGACGGGCCCAGCGAGCGCCAACGCCGTTGCAGCTACTCCGCCGGCAGCGCGATGACACCGACCGTGATGCAGCCCTTGGCCCGCAGGGCCGTGACGGGGCGGGTCGCGGCTGAGCAACGTGCCATGTTCAGGGATGGGTGCGGCCTCAGGGGTTGTCTCGGCTGAGGTTGTGCACGATGGCGTGGGCCCCATGGCGGACCTCCGGGGAGACGGTCGCTGGGAGACGCCCGACGCGGTCGTTCAGGATCCCGAGATCGACGAGTCCAGCTTCGGCGAGTGCACTGACGAACGCCCGGTCTGAGCGACGTCCGAACCCGCCGGTGACAGCCACCGTCAGTTTCGATGCACACAGGTCATGGATCTCGGGGAACAGCAGGGTGACGGGGTTGTCGACGTCGGCACCGTCGTCGATCTGCTGGGTGCGGACGCGGCCTTCCCAACCGTCAGGCAGGGCGACCTCCGACAGGGCGATGCCATCGGCGTGCACACCGAAGCTCTGGTGGTAGGGCGAGCCCATCCCGAAGGACGCTTCGATCATGTGGGGTGTCTCACCGGACACGTCGCCGACCACTGCGAGGTCTGCTTCCTCGGACATCGTGGTGATGGCCGGCAGGTCTGCATCAGGCAGCGCGCCGTGGACGGCCTGGCTACCGAGCACGAGGATCTGCCGGTAGCCCGTGACGTTCGCTGCGCGACGTGCGAGATCGCGAAGCTCGTCAACGCGCACGGGCACGCTCCAGCAAGTCCAGCCGCGTGTCCTCGTCCACCAGTCCGAGCCGCGCGAACGGGTTGTCCGCCTTCAAACCGCGTGCGTCAGGATCGCGGCTGGTCAGTACCGCCACGACCGCGGATGGCCCGGCGTCCAGCAGCGATCGCCAGGCGTCGACGTTGTCGCCGGGGCGCATCCGGTCCAGCTCAAGTCGGGCCTGCTCAAGCACGTCCGGGTGCTCGCGGACGTGAGCCGCCAACGCATCGCAGAACAGATCCACGTAACGACCGTTGCCCGTCGTCACGGGTGCGAGCATCGGTTCGAACCCGGCCGCGCCCAGCAGCCGCAGCAGCACGTCTGACCGGGGCTGTTTCGTGCCGTGCTCGTAGGCCGAGATCGTCGGTGCTGACGTGTGGGCCTTGGTGGCCAGGCGCGTCTGGCTCAGCCCTGCCCGCTGCCGGGCAGAGCGGATTAGCGTCCCGGTATCCATCGCCACTCCTGAATGGTTATCTATTCAGATAAGTTACTGGTTGCCGCGCGGAGGCGCAACGCTGCTCCCCACCATGGATTCGCCATCGTGCAGACAAGGCTGCAACGTCGTTGCAAGCAGCCGAGAACCCGAACCGAAGACTGGGCCTCCCCTACGGACCTTGGATGCCCGCAGGGCCGGGGTGAAACTGGGTTGTTCAGTTGCCTCCGGCGAGGTAGTGGGCGATGGCGTAGGGGCGTGGCGGTTGAGCGCATGTCTGGAGCGGTCGTAGCGGCGGGTGGTCTTGGGGTCGCCCACGGTCGCGTCCGTCGATCGCGGTGGCGACCGCCTGCATGGTGGGTGGCGCGAGCGCAACGACGGTGGGCCGGTCGCCCTTGGTGGTGGTCAGCTTCAACGTGTGATGCCAGGAGTAGTTGCCGAGGTCCTCAACGTTGCAGGCGATCAACTCTCCGCACCGCAGACCGTTCAAACCGAGCAGCATCGCGGCCGCCCACCACGACCCGCCACGAACCTCAGCGGCGGCCAGCCAATCGGTGAGTTGATGGCGGGTCAGGCTCGCGGTCGCCGACTCGGTCGGGCGTGCGGGGCGGCGGATCATCTCGACCGGGTTGCGCACGACCAGCTGTTCGCGGACGCACCAGCGGTAGAACGCCGAGGTGGCCGAGACCCGTCCGATGATGGTGTTGGGTGCATACCCGGCCGTCTTGAGTTCGGCGATGAAGGTCTCGAGCGCCGCCGCATCGGCACCGCCGACCGGGTCGTAGCCATGTTCGTGGCACCAGTCGAGCCATCGGGTCAGGATGAACCGGTAGTTGTCCCGGGTGCGCGGGGTCCAGTAGCTGGCAAGGAATCGATCCAACACCTCGAACGAGGTGGCAGGTGCTGCGGCGATGGTGTCCATGACATCTCCGATCGACGGACATCCCACGACCATCGACCCAAACACCCCAGAACGCCAGCGCCGGGCATGCACGGCTCGATGTGGGTCTCGATGACCTATCCTTGCCGTATGAGCTTCGAGCGGATCTCCAGCGACCCGGCCAAGATGCAGGGCTTGCCCTGCATCCGGGACACCCGTGTCACCGTGAGCGCAGTGTTGGGGCAACTCGCTGCGGGACGGTCCATCGAGCAGATCGTCGAGGACTACCCGCAACTCGAACGCGAGGACGTACTGGCAGCCCTTGAGTACGCCGCCGCCTACACCCGCGAGCGGGAGATCCCACTCACCGCGGCCGGATGAAGCTGCTGATCGACGAGAACCTCTCGCCCCGGGTCGCCGCGCTCCTGCGTGATGCCGGACAAGAGGCCGTGCACGTCACCACCGTCGGACTGGGTCGCACCAGCGACGAGGTGATCCTTCGTTCTGCCGACGACGGCGGCTCGACCATCGTGACCGCGGACGCTGACTTCGGCACCCTTCTGGCCCTACGGGGCACCCACCGCCCGTCGGTACTGATGCTTCGGTCCTCAGACCACCTCACGCCCGACCAGCAAGCGGAACTCATCACCGCGGCCATCAGACACGTCGAGGCCGAACTGGAGCGCGGCGCCATCGCCAGCGTGACACCCGAACGCATCCGACTGCGGACTCTGCCCATCGCGGCAGACTGAACAAGCAAGCCCCCGCCCGACGCCGGCATCGGCACAGCAACCATCCCAAGCGATGCACAAGAGCGCGACCGGCAGGTCGCGTCACCATTCCCCGGGTACGCGGACCTTGGCCCGCAGGGCCGTGGTCAAGCGACATCCGGGGAGGCCTGGTCATCGGTAGGTGTTGTCGAGCCAGTGGGCCCAGTGTCCGGGTTGGGATGATGCTGGGCCCAGCGGTCCAGGCTGTCAGCGAGACGCGATGCGAGCGCGTCACCGGGCCACCAGTCCTTGCGCACGAGCAGCACCGTGCAGGCGGTCGCGTGCGCGAAAT
>SLHP01000051.1 GCA_007136095.1 Nitriliruptoraceae bacterium | reverse complement strand
AGATCGTCCGCTGCCCCCAGGAGATCGGGTGCGTTCTCCAGTGCCCAGTCGCGGCCGGATCCGAACGCCTCGGCGACGAACCGTTGTGGGGCCACCCGGCGGATGTCGAGCGTCGCAGGTCCGTCCGGGGTCCTCGCGGTGCGCACGACCCGATCGGGACGCAGGCGGATGGTGGGGTCGCTCGAGGAGGCCACCAGGGGCCGCAGTGACCGGAGCAGGTCGATCGGGAGCGGGACGTCGAAGGTGTGCACGTCGAGCAACGTACTCCTCCGGGTGGCTCGCGAGCTGCGCGTCCGTTGCCCCTTCTGTCCGCTCAGCGCACGCCAACTGCAGGAAGGGCGCGACGGCGACGAGACCTGTGAGCATGAGACCTCTTCGTGCCACCATGTCCGTCATCGCCCTCGCGGCGCTCATCGTCGCCGCATCCGGGAGCACCTGGGTGGTTCGCTCCGGCGACACCCTGTGGAACATCGCCCGGTCGTCCGGCACCACCGTGGATCAGTTGGTCGCGATCAACGACATCGCCAACCCGAACCTGATCCGTGCGGGCCAGACCCTACGGGTGGCCGCAGACGCCAGCGAGAGCCCCGCTGCCGACGAGGACGACGCCGACGACAGCTCCGGCGAGCGCGAGGATCAGCCGGCCGGCGCGACCCACCGCGTCCGGCCCGGTGACACGCTCTTCAGTATCGCCCGGAGCAACGGGACGTCCGTGTCGGAACTGGTCCGGATCAACGGCATCGCCAACCCGAACCGGATCATCGTGGGCCAGGTCCTCACGGTCCGGGCGGGCAACGCGGCTCCGGCTCCGAAACCCGCCCCGGCTCCCAAACCCGCGCCGGCTCCCAAACCCGCGCCGGTCCCGACCCCAGGGCTGACGCAGGCTGAGGTCGGCGCCCTGCTGGAGCGCACGGCCCGGGCGCACGGCGTCGATCCGTCGCTGGTCAAGGCCGTCGCCTGGCAGGAGTCACGGTGGCGCAACCACGTCGTGTCGTCCTCCGGCGCCCGTGGGATCATGCAGGTCATGCCCTCGACCGGGCAGTGGATCTCGAACCGACTGGCCGGCCGCACCCTGGACCTCGACGATCCGCAGGACAACGTGACCGCAGGTGTCCTGTACCTGCGCTACCTCGGCACCCTGACCGGCAGCAACGAACGCCGCCTGCTGGCCAGCTACTTCCAGGGGCCGAACGCGGTTGCCCGCCATGGCGTGTCGCCGGCTGGTCACCGCTACGTCGACCAGGTGCAGAGCCATCGGCAACGTTTCCGGTGACCGCGTCAGGTCAGGTCGTGCTCCTGCTCGAGCCGGACCAACAGGGTGCGGAGCAGATCCTCGAGTGCGGTCCGTTGCTCGTCGTCGATCCCGGCGAGAACCTCGTCGAGCCGGCTGACATGCGCGTCCATGGCCTGGTCGATGATCTCGCGTCCGCGCACGGTGAGAGCCACCTGGACCCGCCGGCGGTCGTCGGGATCGACGGTCCGGGTGATGAGGTGGTTCGCCTCGAGTCGGTCGAGTCGGTTGGTCATCGCGCCAGATGAGAGCAACAGGCCCCGGTACAGCTGTGTCGGCGTCAGTTGGAAGGGAGGGCCGGATCGCCGCAGGGTCGCCAGCACGTTGAGTTCGCCGACCTGGAGCCCGAACGGCCGGACCGCGTCGGAGACGGCCTGGTCGAGGTAGCGCTGCAGGCGGATCGCGCGGGCGGCGACGCGGAGACCTGAGGTGTCGAGTTCCGGTCGCTGTTCCGCCCACTGCTCGACGATGCGGTCGACGTGATCAGAGTCCATCGCGGAAGCCTACTGTTCCCCCGAGGTGCGACGAACGGTCGGTGCGGTCCGGCGGGATGATCAGAACAGCGCGGCCTGTTCACCGTCCGCGGGGATCTGGGTCGGCCGGGTCGGGCGCGCGACCGGTGGCCCATCCGGCTCCTCGGTCGGCGCCGGGGGCAGGGGAGGTGGTGGCTCGGTCACTGCGCGGTGGAACCGTCGGGCGACGTGGTCCAGGTCGTGGTCGGCGAGGATGGCCGCCACCCGCCCCAGGTCGACCCCCGAACGCACCGCCGCGTCCACGTCGACCGACAGGTGCGGGATCGGGGCCATCACGACCAGGTTGCGTTCCACGCGCTGGCGTCCGGCGCGCAACGCAGCTTCCAGCTTCGGGGGAAGGTCGGTCAGGGCTGCGTAGAGACCGTGCACGCTGCCATGGTCCCGGAGCAGCCGGGCGGCGATCCGAGGGCCGATCCCGGTGACGCCCCGGAGCCCGTCCGACGGGTCCCCACGCATCGCCGCGAGGTCGGTGTACTGCGCCGGACCGATGCCGTAGGTCGAGCGGACGGTGGCCTCGTCCTCGACGACCAGATCGGCGAAGGTGGCTCGGGGGCGCAGCAACCGGACCCCGGCCTCGGTCACCAGCGCGGTGAGGTCCCGGTCGGAGCTCAACGCGTCGCACCACCAGCCACGGTCCAGGCAGGCGTCGGCCGTGGAGGCGAGGAGGTCGTCGGCTTCCACGCCACGTTCCTCGACGACCAGGAACCCGCAGGCCGCGAGATCGGTGCGGAGCAGCCCGAGTTGTTCGCGCAACGCGGGGTCCGTCGCCTCGCGGTTGGCCTTGTACTCCGGGTAGTCGCGCTTGCGGTCGTTGACCGGATGGTCGAAACCGACCACGACGGCGTCGTAGGGACCGTGGATCCAGGCCGTCGCCAACATGGAGATGACCGCGCCGGTCATGGCGCGTGGTCCCACGTCGGGGTCGTGGCGGGTCGAGTGGAACGCCCGATGCCCGAGCGAGTTCCCGTCGACGGCCAGGATGGACGGCACGCTCATGCGCAGCGCTCGCGACGATGCACGGATCGATCCATCGGTGGCCTCGTTGCCGGGGATCTCGACGCTAACGGGTCTGCCGGGCTGGAACCACCGAATGGCGATCTGGAACCTCCGAGGGGTGACCCGGTGTCTGATCGGGGCTGCGGCGACACCGCTAGCCTGCCGCCGGACGGCCACCCGACGTCAGCCGCCCACCGAGAGAGGGAACGCGCAGGTGAGTGACCTACCCGCCCAGCAACCGGTCGACGGCGTCCAGGTACGGACGCTGCTCGCCGGTCCGATGCCATTGCTCGTCGCCTCGGTCGGGAGCGAGGGCCGTTCCGCCGAGTTGCGGGACGCGGTCTCTGCGGCCGGACTCGCACCGCTGACGGTCTTCCTCGGCGCCGAGCTGCCCCGCGGGGCGAAGGTCGGCTTCGTGGTCGAGGGCCCGGAGCTGCGGTTGGTCGACGAACAGGACAACCTGCTGCTGCGCGCGGCGCGCGATGGGTTGGACCCGGCGTGGTTGGACCGGGCGCTCGCCAAGAAGGGCACGATGTTCGTCGTCGCGGAGCACCTCGATCTCAGTGACCGGGAGCCGGCGGGGCAGCTCGCCGCCCGGTTGGACGAGCAGGCGCGTTCCAACGGTGTGATCGGCGCTATCGTCGGCGTCATCGAGGAGCGCCCGAAGCTCCCACTGCTGTTCTGAACGTCCACGAGGCACGATGAACCTTCAGCTGACCGGCGACGACGTGGCCATGCTGGCGGGGGAGCAGGGCGAGGCCACCGCCCTCGCGATGCGCATCATCGTCCGCCTCGCCGAATTGCAGCGGGCCACGCGGCTGCTGGACATCGAGGCTGCGCACATCGACAGTTGTCTGTACCACGGACGTGCAGGCCTCGACTTCGCACAACGGTTGGCCGAAGCCGGTGGGCAGGTCGTCGTGCCCACCACCCTCAACGTCTCCTCGCTCGATCTGCTCCACCCGGAGCGCTACCGCGGCGACGACGCGACCCGGGACGCTGCGCGAGCGTTGATGGACGCCTACACGACGATGGGCGCGACCCCGTCGTGGACCTGCGCTCCCTACCAGTTGCCCGGCCGCCCGGGGGTGGGGGAGCACATCGCCTGGGGCGAGTCCAACGCGATCGTCTTCGCCAACAGCGTCCTCGGTGCCCGCACCGATCGGTACGGCGACTTCGTGGACATCTGCGCCGCCCTGACCGGTCGGGTGCCGGATGCGGGGCTGCACCGGGACGACGCCCGGCTCGCCACGGTCGTCATCGATGTGTCGGGACTGCCCGAGCGGATGCTCGGCTCGTCGCTGCTCTACCCGGTGCTCGGTCACCTGGTGGGAGGCCGGGTCGGGACCGGGGTGCCGGCCATCGTCGGGTTGTCGCCGCAGACCTCTGAGGACGACCTCAAGGCGCTCGGTGCCGCCGCCGCGTCGTCCGGTGGCGTGGCGATGTTCCATGCCGTCGGCATCACTCCGGAGGCACCCGACCTCGTGACAGCACTCGGTGGCCGCGGCCCCGTCGGCACGCACCGGGTGACGATCGAGCACGTGCGGGACGCGCGGGACGACCTGTCGACCTTCACGACCGGCACCCTCGACGCGGTCAGCGTCGGGACCCCCCATCTGTCGGTGCGCGAGATCGAAGCGCTCGCAGCGGCGGTCGACGGTCAGCGCTTCCACGACGGGCTCGAGTTCTACGCCAACACCCATCGCTTCGCGCTGCAGGAAGCGGCGGAGCGGGGCCTGGTGGAACGCTGCGAGACTGCGGGCGTCCGGTTCGTCGTGGATACCTGCACCTACATCACCCCGATCCTGTCGCCGACGACCCGGACGGTGATGACCGACTCTGCGAAGTGGGCCTACTACGCCCCGGGCAACCTCGGGGTCGAGGTGGCGTTCGGCAGCCTGCGGGAATGCGTCGCGTCCGCTGTGGCAGGGGAGGTGACCCGCGATGACGATCTCTGGTGAGGTGCGGGTCCTGGTCGCTGGACACGCGCTCGGGCCGGTCCTGGTCCTCGACGAGCCGTTGAGCTTCTGGGGCGGCATGGACCCGCACACCGGGGAGATCATCGATCAGCGCCACCCCCAGCGGGGTCGGGTGGTGACCGGAACGGTGCTGGTCATGCCGGCCGGTCGCGGGTCGAGCAGTAGTTCCAGTGTGCTGGCCGAAGCGGTCCGCCTCGGGACGGCGCCGGCGGCGATCGTGCTGGCCTCGGTCGACGT
>SLHP01000259.1 GCA_007136095.1 Nitriliruptoraceae bacterium | reverse complement strand
TCGAGGTAGTCGAGCCGGTCGCTACCGGTGACGTCGACGCGGCGGGTGGGCGTTCGGACGACGAAGGCATCGGACACGGCGGTTCCTCGAGGATCGGTGGCTGTGCCGCCGAGGGTACGGGTCCACGCGCCACCTTCGCCCGGCGGCGCCGCGTGAAGCTGTCGCGCGGCGCCGCAGCGTCAGGCCGCCGTGTCCAGGCCCCCACCGCCGTCCAACACGCGGCGAAGATCGTCATGGCGCGGAACGCCGCTGGTCCGCGCCATGATGCGCCCATCGGCCGCGACCATGAACAGCGTCGGCACGCGCATCACCTTGTGCTCGTCGGCGAGCCCCAGGTGGTCCGCGGCGTCCGCGTACACCCACCGGAAGCCCTGGCGTTCCACCTCGATGTCGCCGAGCACCCGCTTGACACTGTCGCATGGCGAGCACGTCGGCGAGCCCAGCAGCACCGCCCCGGCAGCCCCGTCGGACAGATCCAGGCCGACAGCGTCGAGGTGGTGGCCGCCCAGACGGGCGCCGTCGTCGGACCGGACCCGACCATCACGGCGGCGGTAGAGCCACCCGGCGGCCAGCACGACCGCCAGCAGACCGGCGACGAGCAGCAGGCGCAGCAGGATCGCATCCATCAGGCGGCCCCACCGTCACGGACCCCGTGGGTGGTGGTGGCGCCGTCGGCCGTGATGCGGTCCGAGGGCCCGATCCCCCGCGCCCGCAGGCGTTGACCCACCAGGTACAGCTCGCAGCCGACGCAGATCCCGGTCACGGCCAGCAGCATCGACAGGGTCAGCACGACCCCGACCGCGATCCAGCCGGCGACCACGAACCCGCTGACGAACAACGCCAACGCGACGGTGGCGACCCCGAACCCGCAAGCCTGGGCGAACCGCGGCGGGCCCTCGTGTTCGACCTCGGGAGGCGGCCCCAGGTCGAAGCGCCGCTTGACCCATCGGAACACCTGGCCGTAGGGCGACCAGGCCAGCCCTGCGAACGTCGAGATCGCGAACATCACCCACTGCCATGCGACCAGCCCGATGCCGACCGGCCCCTGGACGACCAACGCCGTCGCGAGCACGACCGTCGTGATCGCGGCACCGAAGCGGGGGCCACGCACGTCGATCAGCAACCGACCATCCGCGTCGGTGGCGAGGTTCTGGGGCATCCGGATGGCTCCTGGGGCGGTTCGGGCGGTTGAGGTGGGCGGCAGCCGACCGGGCAGAGAACCGGGTCGGGGTGTCGAAGGTCAATCGGTGGGAGGGCGAACCGGGGAAACATCCGGTGCGGCGCGCGTGCTCCTGACGCGTGTAGGCAGCGCGGTGCCGGCCGCTGCTCCGATCAGGAACTGGTCGTGAGCGTCACGTCCTGGTGCAGGATGAGCCGCGAGAGTTCGGCTTCGCTCACCGGTTCGATGCCGGCGACCAACTCGCTCGGCTCGATCCCCCGGGCGGACAGGTCCTCGCTGACGGCACACACCCGCACCCCCGATCCGAGCAGCGCCCGCAGATCGATGCCGGGCTCGGCGACCGGGATGGCCAGGCCGCCGAGCATGCCCTGGTCGCAGCAGACCTCGTCCAGACCGAGCTCAACACCCCGGTCCTTGAGCACCAGGGTCAATTCGATCTCGTCAGCGACCGCGTAGGCGTTGGCGTCGAGCGCCGGGTCGGCGTCCCGCGCCGCTCCGGCGTCGGCGCCCCGCAGGATCGACAGGACGCGGGGTCGGAAGACACTCATGCCGTCACCCCCAGTACGACATCGCCGGCACGGATCAGCCGCCACAGGTCGCTGCCGTCACCGCGTTGCACCCCCGGCACCTGCGTCGAGGTACGGGGGTCGGACCCGTCGACGATCCACCGGACGGGACCGTCGTCCGGTCCTTCGCCGACGAACTCCCGGACGTAGGCGCCTGTCGGACACCCTTCCGCACCGACGCGCACCCCGTCACCATACGCATAGACCCAGACCTGGTGGCCCCGCTGCACGGCTTCGTGCGCGAGGCGCAGCGCGGCGACCGTCGCACCGTGTTTCGGCGCGGTGCCGAGTGCCAGCACGATGGTGCGCCCGGTCCCGGCCCCTGCCGCTTCCGTGGCGGTGGGCGCCGCTGCGGTGTGCGGTTCACCGGCAGCGTCCGTCGGGGTCTGATCGCTCACAGCCACACGCTCCGGTCTGCGTCGAGCCGGTCGACCACCTCGGCGAAGCTGGTCGTCGTGACCCCGTCCAGCGCCGCGACGGCGCGTCGGGACAGGGCGTCCTGTTCGACCAGAACCTCCACCCCGGCGTCCAGGGCATCGACCAGGACCTCGAGGTCCCGGTGTCCGATCCGCGTGAGGGTGACCGCATCCTCGAACAGCACGAGCGTGACCGGTTCGCCGGTCCGGGCGATATCGCGGGCCGCGCGGACCGGATGCGGGCCGTCGCCCGCGGCCAGCGGGTCACGTGCGGTCAACAGCAGGGTGGTCATCGGCCCGTCGCCTTCCTGACGAGGATGCGCACGCCCGCCCGTCCCTTGACGTCCCTGACCCGGGCGACGTCCATGACCTGATGTCCGGAGCGGTCGGCCCATCGGGCGTAGGCGGCCGGCGAGCCTTCGCCGTCGGTCAGGACCTCGAGGTGGTCGCCAGGGCGCAGGGGCACCATCGCCCGCATCGCCAGGACGACCCCGCGCTGGTAGGTCTGCTTGCGGGCGTCGACGGTCGCCACCGGCGAGGGCATGGCACCGATCCCGGCTTCGTCGAGTTCGGCGTGGACCGTCCCGGTGCGCGCGTGGACCCGCGCCGGCGCGCCGGCAGCGGCCAGCGCACCGCGCAGGAATCCGACGGCCAACGCGTCGCCGACCGCGCCATCCACCTCGCCGACCAGGCGCAGTCCGACGTCCAGTCCCTCGACGACGACACGGTCCCCGTCGGCGTCGCTCTCGCCGATGCGCACCTCCGGGAAGGCGGCCCGGAGCGCCTCTACGGCGATGACCGCGGCTGCCTCGAAGTCCCTGCTGTCGGCGCGGCCCGCGGTGGCGGCGACGAGCTTGCGCCCCTGGTCCTCGGCGAGCAGCGACAGCTTCTCGGTGTGCTCGGTCAGCCCGGCGATGAGTTGGACGATGGTGTGGACCGCCAGCTGGCTGCCCGGCGGGACCTGCAGATCGTGGTCGGGGGCGGCCTGTTCACGGGCGACGTAGACCTTGGCGGGCCGGCCGCCACCCGGATGCTTGCGGGTGCCGGTGACGACCAGCCCCGCGTCCGCCAACTGATCGAGGTGGTTGCGCGCGACGTTGGCGTGCAGGCCGAACATGTCGGCGACCTCGCGGGCCGACAGGGGGTGGCCCTCGGTGCGCAGACGCTTGTAGATACCGGCCCGCGTGGGCACGCCCAGGGCGCGCTCGACCACGGCGTCGCTCGATGGCGTCGCCGCGGTGTCGAGGGCGGTGCTGGTGGCCACGGAGGCTCCGGCGGTCGGGGGTGCTGTGTCGCAGGGCGTCGACGGCACGGTGAGTTTGCACGGTTGCAACCCGGATGGTCGGCAAGCCCCGCCAGGAAGGTGCCGCGATGAGGGAAAACCGTGCAAATCGGCCCGGTTCGACCGCCCGCCACTCGAGGAACTAACGCATCGTGCAACTGCGCGCACCAGGAGTCACCATAAGTCGTGCGCAGGGCGCTCATCGAGGTAGGTCAAACGTCCCATGTTGCAAACATGCCGTCGATGGATCTCACCGCTCGAGAATCGAGTTCGACCACGCGAGGTCGTGACACAGCGTGAGCGCTGTATCACGTTCCATGGTCGGTTGTTGACGGAGCGTTACCGCATGGGTTTGCGGCGCTCAATGTTGGGTGCGCGTGCAACCACCTCGGGTGCGAGTCGGCGCGGAACGGCCCTACCCGACGACCGGATGCGTCCGTACAGTCCTCACCCGGTGACCACGTTCCGCACCCCGCGATCTGCGGGGTGCGCACGAGGCTCACCACGGGTCGGAGCGGTGACGCATCTGGCTCGGCAACACGGACGCAGAGATCCTCGGGCACCAGCAGCATCGGTCGCCCGTTGGCGAGCGGGGCAGTCAGCCCCGTCCGCCGACGGCTCGAGGGGAGCGAGTGGCGAGACCGGCCGTGCAAGTGACCACACCAGACACACCACGGACCAGCACCACGGTCTCAACACGAAGGGGCTCCGGCCATGACGTCCTCCACTTCTCCCATCACCGCGATGCGCCCGAGCGCACGCGTGCTGATCACCCTGCTCGCTGCGCTCTCGATGGTCTTCGCACAGCTGGTCGGCTTCACCGCTCAGCCGGCCAGTGCAAGCAATACCTGGGAGCACAAGAGCGGTGAGCGAACCTGCAATTTCCTCAGCCAGGAAAACAAGGAAGAGAGTGGCGACGGCAACGTCATCGACGAATCATCGACCTGGGGCAAACTCGACTGGAGCGCGGATGATTCCGGCTCGGACAGCAAGTTCCTCGACGCAACGATCAACGCGGGCTGGACTGTAGACGTGTGCGTGAAGACAGGTGGGGCTACGCACCTGTACACCTTGTCGAGCTCTGACCGACTCCCGATCGGCACCGAGACAGTTGACCTCAATGAGGCCAAGGATCGGTACCTGACCGGCATCTCACACGTCTCGTGGGGGAACGCCATCCCGCCACCCGCCACCGTGTCGCTGACCATCGATAAGGAGCAGATCGACGACCGCGACGCCGCGGCCGATGAGACCTTCACGTTCACCGTCGTCTGCGACGACGGCACCAACGAAACCGAAACCATCACCGGCACCGGCACCGCCACGGTCGACGGCATCGCCGAGAACGCCGACTGCACCGTGACCGAAACCGTCGACGGCGGCGCCGACACCACCGAAGCCGGCACCGACAAGAACGACCTGACCGAAACCGACAAGGTCGACAACGTCGACGTCGGCACCGACGGAACCACCGTCTACTTCACCAACACCTACGACGCCCCAGTACCCGCCACCGTGTCGTTGACGATCGACAAGACCCAGATCGACGACCGCGACGCCGCGGCCGATGAGACCTTCACGTTCACCGTCGTCTGCGACGACGGCACC
>SLHP01000222.1 GCA_007136095.1 Nitriliruptoraceae bacterium | reverse complement strand
GCTGCAGCACGGAGCTGGGGGAGCGTCAGCCGTGGTCGCGGCGCGCTTGCCGCTCCTCCTGCTCACGGTCGAGCAGCCGGTACTCTTCTCCTCGCTGAGACGCGGCCTGCCAAGGCCAGTGCCCCTCGGTCTCGACCTCGATCGCCCAGCTGAGGAAGGTGCGGACCAGGACCAACAGGCCCAGGGCGCCGATGTTGGCCAGGGTCAGTTCGAGCACGACGGTCAGGATGATGTCGGCGGCGATGAGTACCTCCAGCCCGAGCAGGAGCACGCGTCCCAGCCCGAGTCGGGTCGCGACGAATACGCTCTCCCAGGGGCGGCGCTGCAGTCGGTGCACACCCGCGCGCCCCAGCACCCAGACGACACCGACCGCGAGGATCGCGACCGCGACCACCTCGATCACGATGACGGTCGCCTCGATGATCCCGTGATAGGTCACCAGCGCTCCTCTCTCTGCTCCGTGGCTTGTGACCGCCGGCGGGCGGGCCAGCGGGTCCCCCCGAGGTGGGACGACCTCGCCGAGCGCAGAACTCGAGATCGCACCGATCATCGCGATCGCACCGGCGTACGCGATGCGACACTAGCCAGGTGTGGGATGGTTGCCCCTGAGTACACCACGGGACACGCCCCGTGGTCCGGGTGAGCCGGCGACCACGACCGTGTCCATCGCTGCTCGGTTGTCAGTTCCCGTGGTCGGTTCCGGTTGGTCGTGCAGGTTCAGGGGTGGTGTGTTCGAGTTCCCTGCCGCGACGGTGAGTGGGTCCCCCCGGGTGGCGGTCACCCCGAACTGCGCGATCCCGACCGCAGCCGCGAGCGCCGCCGGGATCGCGCAGGATCCCGCCACCCGACCAACGCCAGCGACCACGTGTCGGTGTCCGCGTCACCCATCGCGGGTCTGGGTGTTTCCGATGCGTTGGCAGGTGCCAGTCTCGCCACCGTCCAGAGGGCGCATCAGCCCAGTGCCTCACGCAGCTGCGTCAGCGTCGGGGAACCCTGCGGGCCGTCTGGCGTGTCGTATACCCGACAGGCCAACCCGGTCGGCTCGTCGCCGGTCGCGAACGGATCGACCCCGTCGACCAATACCGTCGGCGAGCCCGCGAACCCCACCCGGGCCGCCTCCTCCGGGGTGTCGACCTTGCGGTGGTCGAGCGTGAACCCGCGCTCGGCCTGTAGCTCGGTCAGCCGCTCGTCAGCCTGCTGCCAGTTCGGACAGCCATCGAAGTACAGCAACGTCACGTCAACCATCATCGGGCTCCTTGCTCGAGGTCGTAGCGTGACGCTACGCCTTCCATCACACTGAAAGGTCAAGCCCGAACCGCACGGCACAGCCCTGAGCGCAGCAGCCCACATGCTGATCGGCCGCCTCGCCGACGCCAGGTGACCTACCACGACCCTGCGGCTCTACGAGCACGAAGGTCTGCTGGCCGAAGCCGCCCACACCCCGGCCGGCTACCGCGACCACCCCTCGGACTGCGACGACACCGGCATCTGCGCCGCCATCCCCACCCCAGCGGACCCCCGGGTAGCCGAACGGTCACCACGGTTCCCCCGCACCGAGATCACACGCGCGTGCTCCGGCGGGGATGTGGCCAGGCGGACGGGGTGCGACCTCGACGTTGGTGGATTTTGAACGTACGCTCCAAGTTCGCGTAGGGTGGTGGTCGACGATCGCCACCACGACCACATCACCACGACCAGGAGACCGCCATGTCCGGTGAAGCGTTCTACATCGACGGGGTGCGTCTGCCGATCGGCCGGGCACGCGACGATGGGTACTACGCGGGCACCCGGGCCGACGACCTGGCGGTGCGCTCCGTGCGGGCGCTGTTGGACCGGCAGCCGAACGTGCCGAAGGACCGCATCGACGACGTCGCCTGGGCCGCGACCGCCCAGGTCGGCGATCAGGGCCTGACGCTCGGCCGATCGATCGCGATCCTGGCCGGGCTCGGCAAGTCGGTGCCCGGCTACGCCATCGACCGGATGTGTGCCGGTGCACTGACCGCGATCGTCAACGCGGGCAACGCCATCAAGGTCGGGGCGCAGGACCTGGTCCTGGCCGGTGGTGTGGAGCACATGGGCCACCACGCGATGGCCGCCGAGGTCGATCCCAACCCGCGGTTCCTGTCCGACAAGCTGGTCGATCCGTCCGCGCTCGTGATGGGCAACACCGCCGAGAACCTGCACGACCACCACCCGGACGTGAGCCGGGAGCGGTGCGACGAGTTCGCCCTGCTGTCCCAGGAACGCACCGCCAAGGCCCAGGCCGACGGCATCTTCGCCACGCACGTCGTCCCCGCGACCGTCCGTGACAACGACGGCGCGTGGCGGGTCGTGGACGTCGACGAGCACCCGCGGCCCGGCACGACCATGGAGTCCCTGGCCGGGCTGGACTCGCCGTTCCGTCCGGGTGGCTACGTCACCGCCGGGAACGCCGCGGGCCTCAACGACGGCGCCGGTGGTGTGCTGCTGGCCTCCGCCACAGCCGTCGAGGAACACGGGCTCACACCGACGATGAAGCTGGTCGACTACGCCTTCGTCGGCGTGGAGCCGGAGACGATGGGCTACGGCCCGGTCCCGGCCACCGACAAGCTGCTCGACCGCAACGATCTCTCGATCGGCGACATCGACGTCATCGAGATGAACGAGGCGTTCGCCGTGCAGTGCGTCGCATTCCTCGATCACTTCGGGCTGGACGTGGACAGCGAACACGTCAACCCGTATGGCGGTGCGATCGCGCTGGGGCACCCGTTGGCCTTCTCCGGTGCCCGCCTGGCCATGCAGCTGTCGACCTACTTCGATCGCCACCCGGACGCGCAGCGCGGGATCACCACGATGTGCATCGGTCTCGGGATGGGCGCCGCGGTCCTCTGGGAACGCGCCTGACGCTCGCCGCCGCCCGTGACACCTCCCGTCCGACCTCTCGCAGGAGCCTTACCGTGAGCCACACCGAGTTCAAGCTGACCACCGCCGAGCGTCCGGTCGGGCGCATCGCGATCCTCACGATGGACAACGGTGAGGACCACAACCAGCCCAACACCTTCGGCGAGGAGGCACTGGCCTCCCTCAACGCCGCGCTCGACGAGGTCGAAGCCGCCGACGACCTCAAGGGCCTGATGCTCACCGGCAAGCCGTTCATCTTCGCCGTCGGTGCGGACCTCAAGCAGTTCCAGGGCATGGACACCGAGGAAGCACGTGAGGGCGGTCGCCGCGGCCACGAGGCCTTCGCGCGCCTCCAGGCGCTGCCGATCCCGACCCTGGCGGCGATCAACGGCGCGTGCATGGGCGGCGGGCTCGAGATCGCGCTGCACTGCGACTACCGGACACTGTCGACCGGCGCGCAGGTCGCGGCGTTCCCCGAGGTGTTCCTGTCGATCTTCCCGGCCTGGGGCGGCACCCAGCTGGCACCACGGATCGTCGGCGCGAAGAACGCGATCGAGACGATCGTCAGCAACTCCCTGAACAACAACAAGGTCATGTCACCGAAGGAGGCGTTCGAACGCGGGTTCGCGGACCGCTTCATCGACTCCGCGACCTTCCTGGACGACTCGGTCGCGCTGTTGGAGCGTCTGATCAGCGGTGAGGAGACGATCGACCGCGACGTCGATGCCACCGAGGGGCTCGACGAGGCACTGGCCAACGCCCGTGGCATGGCCGATGGCAAGACCAAGGGCGCGACGCGGGCGCCGTACGTCGCGCTGGAGCTCATCGAGTTCGCCGCACGCGGGGGCGACCTGGACGAGGGCCGGAAGAAGGAGCAGGACGCTCTCGCCGAGCTGCTCCCGGCCCGCCAGGCTCAGGCCTCGGTCTACAGCTTCAACCTGACCCAGCAGCGGGTGAAGAAGCAGCCGTGGAAGCCGGATGCGCAGCCGAAGAAGATCCGTAAGGCCGCGATCATCGGCTCCGGGCTGATGGGATCGCAACTCGGGGTGCTGCACCTGCAGCGACTCGAGGTACCGCTCGTGATGAAGGACATCGACGAGGACGTGCTCATCAAGGCCCGGGAACACATCGAGGGTGAACTCGACAAGCGTGTCGCGAAGGGCCGTCTGCACGAGGGCAAGGCACGGTTCCTCAAGGGCCTGGTCACCTACACGACCTCGTACGACGACGTCGCCGGTGCCGACTGGGTCCTGGAAGCCGTGCTGGAACGCATGGACCTCAAGCAGGCGATCTTCGCCGACCTCGAGGAGGTCCTGGACGACGACGCGATCCTGGCGACCAACACCTCGTCACTGTCGATCGCGGAGATGGTCGCCAAGCTCGAGCACCCCGAGCGGGTCGTCGGGTTCCACTTCTTCAACCCGGTGGCGGTCATGCCGCTGGTCGAGGTGATCAAGCCCGATGGGGTCTCCGACGCGGCGATGGCCACGGCGTTCGAGGTCGCCAAGAAGCTCAGGAAGTCCGCGGTGCAGTGCGGGGACGCACCGGCGTTCATCGTCAACCGGGTGATGCTGCGCTTCAACAGCGCCGCCACCGAAGCGCTTCGCTTCGGCACCGACTTCAAGACGATCGACCGGGCCATCGAGAAGTTGGGTCTGCCGATGGGTCCGTTCATCCTGTTCGGCCTGGTCGGGATGCAGGTGGCCTACCACACGGCCGAGACGCTGGCCCACGCCTTCCCGGACCGCTACCACGTCGACGAGAACTTCACCCTTATGGGCGAGAGCGGCCTCCCCGGCGTCTACGACTGGTCCGCCGGCGGAGAGGTCTACCCGGAGATCCGTGACGGTCTGACGATCGAGGAGGACGCTCCGTGGTCCGAGGAGAAGATCCAGCGGGCCGCGCTCGAAGCGGTCGCCGACGAGGCGCGCCGCATGCTCGACGAGGGTGTCGTGGCCGACGCCCGCGACATCGACACGGCCATGCTGCTCGGTGCCGGCTACCCGTTCTTCAACGGTGGCATCTGCATGTACCTCGACCAGACCGGGATCTCGGACGAACTGTTCGGCCGCCCGTTCGTGACCGCGGAGGACGGCGCGACCGCCTGAGGGTCGGGACGCTCAGGCGGCCTGGTGGTCGTCAGCGATGACCACCTGGCCGCCACCGGCATGCTTCGCGGCGTACATGGCCGCG
>SLHP01000045.1 GCA_007136095.1 Nitriliruptoraceae bacterium | reverse complement strand
TGACCGGAGGAGCGGGCTCGCGGCGTGCCGCCCGCAGCACCTTCTCTTCGGGGTACCGGCGGAACAGCCAGGCCCCGGCGAGCGCGGTGATCCCGCCGATCGGCCCCGTGACCTGGATCCCCAGCGGCGACCCGAAGGCCTGGAGGAGCGCGCCGGACACGACCGCGGAGATGCCGAAGTTGAGCTTGATCGCGAAGAAGTAGACGGCGAAGTACATCGCCTCGCGGCGCTGCCCGGACCGGTGATGGTCGTAGTCGGCCACCGCTGCGATGATCGCGAACGGGATGACGAACAAGCCCGACAGGCCGATGCCGCCCAGCGCGAACACGACCAGGGCGAAGGTCGCCGGCTCGAGACCGAACGGCGGCGTCGGGATCAGGTACAGCGGTGGGACGGCGACACCGACCGAGACCAGCGCAGCGAGCAGCACCCGCCGCAACCCCACCCGCTTCGCCGCGGCGTTCACCACCGGGAACATCAGCAGGGACACGCCGAGCAGCACCCCGCTGTACAGCGCCACCGCCCCTTCCCCGAGTCCGACCAGCTCGGTCACGTACAGCGGGGTGTTGAGCGCCACGAGGTTGAACCCCAACCACAGGACGTTGGTCGCCACCAGGGCGATCACGAACGGTCGGTTCCGCAGCGTCGCCCGGATCGCCGGAACGAGCGGCGTCGTAGCAGGCTGGGGTCGCGTGTACCGCCGCTCGTCGATCAGCGGGGTGACGTACAGCAGGAGGACGGCCAGCGCCCCGAGCGCGACCACCATCACGAGCGGCCCAGCAGCCTCGAGGAGCAGCGGTGCCGCCATCATCGCCACCGCCAACCCCAGGAGCTGGTAGGTCGCGGTGCCCGTTGCGAGGTCCACCCGGTCGTCGCCATCGGGTGACAGGTCGGCCAGCAACCCGGCGTACGGCACGAGGTAGAGCGTGAGCAGCACGTAGAACACCACCAGGCCGACCCCGAGGTAGATCGTGTTGGCCACGGAGGGAGTCGCCGTGGGCGGGAAGAACAGCGCCCCGGCGACCAGCACCAACGGCAGACCCGACCAGAGCATGAACGGCCGCCGGCGGCCGAGCCGACCGCGGTGACCATCCGACCAGCGGGCGATGAGCGGATCGGTGACGGCGTCGACGACGCGACCCCCGAAGACGAACAACCCGAAGACCACCGGCGCGATCAGCGGGCCACCGTCGTCGACGCCGCGTTGCACCCAGAAGAAGTACAGCCACATGAAGACCAGCCGCTCCATCACGGTGGTGCCGCCCCAGCCCGAACCGAACAGGAGCCTCACCCAGCGCGGCAGGATGCGACCGCCGGTCGACGACGCCGACCCTGCCGACGCACCCGCCCCGGTCACCGTCTCGTCGGTCCCGCCGGTCACCCGTCCGCCCTGCTCGCACTATGCAGGGACGCAGTACGTACATCGAGCCCGGAACGGATGTAGCGCACGGAGCGCGCGATGGACGCGCCGTGATCGAAGGAACTGCGGCCGGCACCCACAGCGGTGCGCCGGGAGGATCGGGTGACCGGCCGATACCGCGACAGCACTGATGGAGGGCAACCCGCTCGCCCTCTGGGATCAGGACTCCCGCTGGCTCGACCGACGAGACCAACCGCCGCGCTGAGCGCGGGGGCTCCAGCGGAAGGTGCATGTGCCGGCGACCCCGAGCGCGCCGGTGAGGGTCAGCAGGACGAGCAGGCTGGGTCCGGCCGCTGAGGCGGCTGCGACGAAGCCAGTCGCGTCGGTGGGTCCTTCCCAGCCGATGCGTACGAGTTCGGTGAGCGCGCCGCCGCCGGTGCCTCGCATCCGCCAGGTGACCTCTCCGAGGGGCACGAGGGTGGCCCAGATCCCGCCGCCGAGCAGGGCGGCGAAGATGGGCAATGCGACCACCGAAGCACTCTCGGTGGTGCGGGCGTAGGCGGCCGTGAACGTGGCTGCGGTGCCCCCGAGGGCCGTGGCGAGAACGACCGCGAGGACCAGCCAGAACGGTTGGACGGGTGCCTGGTCCAGGGCGATGGCCAGGGCGGCGAACATCACCGCGATACCACCCGCCAACAGCAGGACTCCGGGCAGGAGGGTTCCGGCCAGGATGGCGGCGGGTGCGGTGCCCGAGATCCTCCAGCGTTCGAGGAGGTGCTGTTCACGGCGTTGGACCAGCACCATGACCGACTTGAGGACCAGTGCAACACTGGTGAACACGGCAAGCAGCACGGCCGCGCCGGCGGCGGCCAGCGGCCCGGGGATCTCCTCGGCGGGTGGCGGGTTGGTGACGAGGTAGATCGCGGCGAACAGGGGGACGACCACGACGTTGAATGCGGCGACACGGTCACGGGCGAGGATGCGCAACTCGGCGCGTGCCAGGGCGATGGCGGATGTCATCGGGTGACCTCCGGGGTGTTGGTGGTGGTTCGGACGTCGTGGAAGACCTCGGCCAGGGTCGGCTCGGAGGCATGGAGGCGCTGCAGGTCGGTGCCGCCTGCCTGCGACCAGGCCAGCAGGCTCCGAAGGTCGTCGGCCAGGTCGGGGGTGCGCACCTCGACGTGCTGGCGGTCACGTTGGCGGGTCACGGTTGCCTGCCCGATGAGGCGTTCGTTCGGCAGGGTGGTGTCGTTGTCGAGCGTGAAGCGGATGCGGGCGTCACGGGCGGCGAGCACGTCGGGGAGGGTGCCGGCGACCTCGATCTGGCCCTCGTGCATGATCGCGAGCCGGTCGGCGAGCGCGTCGGCTTCCTCGAGGTAGTGGGTGGTCAGGACCACGGTCGTGCCGGTGTGCAACAGTTGGCGGATGAGTGTCCAGGTGTCTGCACGGGACTCGGGATCGAGCCCGGCGGTGGGCTCGTCGAGGAACAGCAGCTCGGGGTCCGCCGACAGGGCGATCGCGAGGTCAAGGCGCCGCCGCTCCCCGCCGGAGAGCCGACCGATGCGTACGTCGCGCCGGTGGGTGAGGTCGACCCGGGCCAACTGCTCGTCCACGGGGCGGTGTGTGAGCGTGCCGCCCCCGGCCATCTGCTGCCACAGCAGCAGGAACTCGGCCGGGGTGAGCTCGTCGGGCAGGGCGGACTCCTGCAGCACGACACCGGCCCGTGCGGCAAGCGCCCGACGTTGGCGGGCCGGGTCGAGGCCGAGCACGCGGATGTGTCCGGCGTCGGCGGGGCGTCGGCCCTGCAGGACCTCCAGGGTGGTGGTCTTGCCGGCCCCGTTGGTGCCGAGCACGGCCAGCAGCTCCCCGGGTGCTGCGCGCAGTTCGATGCCGCGCACCGCCTCGAAGTCGCCGTAGGAGCAGCGCAGTTGCTGCACCTCGATCGCCGGGTCGGGCGCGGGACGCAAGGAGGGGTCGGGGGTGGTGGTCGTGGCTCCGCTCGCACCCCGGGGGTGGTCGCGGTCACCGGTTGCTGTCGTCGTCATGTGGCCACCGTGGCCATCGAGCAGGACGTTCGGTAGTGACAGCGATCACGAACCCGTGTGCAGATCGCACACGAGGTCATGACAGATGTCACCGGCGCGCGACCGGCCGCTGCGGCATCCTGTGGCCATGCGACGATCCCCACACCGATGAGCCAGGACCACCGGTCCGCAGGCCACGCGGCGACGCACAACGGTGCTGCGTCCGCTGCCCCGATGGACGCCGAGCGCCTCGATCACCGCGCCTGGTGGACCACCGTGGGCGTGGCCTACGCCGTTGGTTTCTACCTGGTCGTGTCGATCGCGATCACCGAACGCAACCTTCCCGTCGGACTCATCGCCGCGACGGGCAGCATCTGCGCCGCCATCGCGGCGGCCCGCCTGCTGGAGCGTGACGTGCCCGGACGCGCCGACCAGGAGACAGGTAGCGACGACAGCTTGCCCATCGGCCTCGTGACGGTTGCGGTCCTCGGCTCGATCGCTGTGGTGTCCGCCGCCCAGTTTGCCGACACGGTGATGGGCGCACTGGCGCCGGGGGTGGCCATCGCCGGCATCGCGGTCCTGCTCCCCCCGCAGCGGCGCATCACGGCCATCGCTGCGGGCACTGCCGCCACGTTCGGGGTCACCGCAGGTGTCCAGCAGATCGCCGCCGAGGACATCGATCTGTCCCACGCCGCCAACCAGGCACTGCTCGTCGGCGCGGTGGCCGGGGGGCTGACCGCTGCACGCTGGTTCTGGGAGCTGGTGCATCGCCTGGAAGCAGCCCGGCGACTCGAGGGCCAGCTCGCCGTGGCCGACGAGCGCCTGCGGTTCGCCGCGGACCTGCACGACATCCAGGGCCACCACCTGCAGGTCATCGCACTCAAGAGCGAGCTCGCCACCCGTCTCGCCGACGCGGATCCGGTCGCAGCAGCCGCTCAGATGGCCGAGGTGCAGGACCACGCCCGCACGGCCCTGGCCGACACCCGCGAGGTGGTGCAGGGCTACCGGCAGACGCCCCTGGCCGAGGAGCTGACCAACGCCACCCGGGTCCTCGAGGCCGCCGGGATCGACGGCCGTCTCGACCCCGGCGCGCTCGAAGGTGCCCGGACCGTCGACGAATCCGGTCGGCAGCTCCTCGGTGTGGTCGTGCGCGAGGCCACCACCAACATCCTGCGCCACAGCCACGCCCACCGGGCCCGACTCACCCTCGACATCGACGGTGGCCACACCCGCCTCGCGATCCACAACGACGGGGCCACCGACGCCGGGCACCCACCTGGCAGCGGGCTGGCCGACCTGCGACGCCGGCTCGACGCTGCCGGCGGGACCCTGCAGTGGAAATACGACGACGGCTGGTTCCGCCTCACCGCCCAGATCCCCGTCCACGACCAGCCAGCATGATCCGACTGCTGCTCGCCGACGACGAGGACCTCATCCGCACAGCGCTCGCCTCGCTCCTCGACCTCGAACACGACCTGACGGTCGTCGCCCAGGCCGCGACCACCACCGACGCGGTCTCCCTCGCCCGGGAGCACCGCCCCGACATCGCGATCCTGGACCTCGAGATGCCCCCAGCCGACGGGCTGCACGCCGCAGAGACCATCCGCGCCGAGCTACCCACCAGGATCGTGCTGGTCACCCGCCACGCCCGACCCGGCGTGCTGCGCCGTGCCCTGGCCGCCGGCGTGGCCGGGTTCGTGCCCAAGACCACCCCCG
>SLHP01000006.1 GCA_007136095.1 Nitriliruptoraceae bacterium | reverse complement strand
GCGTCGAGGTCCCGGGCAGCCAGGGTCCGAACCAGGACATCGCGCTGCTCCAGCAGGACGCGACGGAGGGGACCCGGCAGGTCGTCCTCACCCAGTTTCGCATCGACCCGATCCAGCAGTTCGGGGCTGGCTCCGTGGTGGGGGAAGGTGCCGTTCGAGAAGCCGATGGCCCAGTCGAGTGATCGCGAGGACCACACCTCATCGAGCACGTCGAACCACCGGTCGACGTACGGGGCCAGCACGTCCGGCTGGGTGAGCTGCGAGAACCCGGCCCACAGCTGACGGGACATCGTGTGGGACAGCTCCCGGTCGTCCAGCAGCCGGCGCCACGCGGCGTCCTTCGCCTTGGCGAGCGGCTGGGCGGCCCGGGCCGTGGCGGCCTGTCGATGCCCGAGGTCGGTGTCATCGGTGGCGAGCTCCGCCGCGATCACGTCCTCGCCGACGGCCCCGACGCGGGCCAGGCACGTGATCAAATACCAGCGCAGGTCCGTGTCGACCGTCAGGCCCGGCAGGGACAGCTCGCCATCCAGCAGCCGGCGCACGTCCGTCAGCTCTTCGCCGGCCCGTGCGACGTTGGCCCAGTGGCGGACCCAGGCGAGCTGCAGGTCGCTCCCGGCCTCAGCGGACTCGGCCTGCGAGCGGCCGTGGACCGCGAGCCGCTCGAAGGACGCCTCGCAGGTGGCCGGGTCGGCGTACCGCTCGACCGCCCCGACCGAGCGCAGCAGGAGGCGCTGGAGGACCCCGATCTGGTCCTCGGCACCGATGTTCGCCTCGAAGATGTCGAGGAAGCGACGGGTGGGCAGACCGCCGTCCCGGACCATGTCCCAGGTCGCGCCCCAGACCAGCGCGCGGGGGAGTGGGTCGACGAACCGGTGCAGGTCGGCGGTGACGACCTCCGTGGATGCCGGATCGATCGTGACCTTGGTGTAGGTCAGGTCGTCGTCGTTGAGCAGCAACACCTCACCGGCCTGCACCCCATCGAGCTTGGTGACCGAGGTCGTGGGACCGTCGACATCCAGCTCCACCCGCTCGCGACGCACGAGGCCGGCGTCGGTCCGGTCGTACACCCCGACCGCGATGCGGTGGCGACGCGGGGCCGGGTCGTCGACCTGCACACCGGGGAGATCCGACCATGTCGGTGCGGGCGCTTCCTGGTGGATGGTGACCTTCCGGTAGGTCCCGTCGTCGTCCACGGAGATCTCCGGGGTCACGGTGGTGACCCCGGTGGTCAACAGCCACTCATCCCGCCAGCTGGCGAGGTCACGACCGCTGGCCTCCTCGAGCGCGCCGAGGAAGTCAGCCAGGTCGGTGTTGCCCCAGGCGTGCCGGTCGAAGTAGGTGCGGCACCCGGCGAGGAACTCGTCCTGTCCGACCCAGGCGACCAGTTGTCGCAGCACCGAGGCGCCCTTGGCGTAGGTGATGCCGTCGAAGTTCTGGTGGACCGACTCGATGTCGGGCATGTCCGCGGCGATCGCGTGCGTCGAGGGCAGCTGGTCCTGGAGTTTGGCCCAGGCCTTGTCGCGGTCCAGGAACGTGACGAACGCGTCGGTCCAGCGGGTCGCCTGCGCCTGCGACAGCACGGCCATGAAGGTTGCGAAGGACTCGTTGAGCCACAGGTCGTCCCACCACCGCATCGTGACGAGGTCCCCGAACCACATGTGCGCCATCTCGTGCAGGATCGTCTCGGCGCGGCGCTCGCGGATCGCGTCGGTCACCTTGGAGCGGAACACGTAGGTCTCGGTGAACGTGACGCAGCCGGCGTTCTCCATCGCGCCGGCCGAGAACTCGGGCACGAACAGTTGGTCGTACTTGTCGAACGGGTAGTGCCGGTCGAAGACCGACTCGAAGTAGGACAGGCCCTGATGGGTGACCTCGAGGATCTCATCCGTGTCGAGGTGGTCAGCCAGGGACCGGCGGACGTAGACGCCCAGGGGGATCGTCGAGCCGTCGTCGCGGACGTGTTGGTCGTGGATGGGGGTGTAGGGCCCGGCGACAACGGCGGTGATGTACGGACTGATCCGGGGCGTCGGCGCGAACTCCCATCGACCTGCCTGCCCTGGAGCCGGCTGCTCGCTGGCGGGCGAGTTCGACACCACGACCCACTCGTCGGGCGCGTCGACGCTCAGCTCGAAGATCGTGCGCAGATCCGGTTGGTCGAAGCAGGCGTAGACCAGGTGCGCGTCGAACGGCTGGAACTGGCTGTGGAGATAGACGCGCTCGTCGGACGGGTCCACGAAGCGGTGCAGGCCGTTGCCCTCGTGCTGGTAGCGCATGATCGCATCGACGATCAGTACATGCTGACCGGCGGACAGGCCCCGGAGCTGAACGCGCGTCGGCTCCACGGCATCGTCCGGGACGGGCTCACCGTCCAACGTGACCGACGAGACGGATGCCGCGGTGAGGTCGACGAACGTCGCGGTGTCATCGGCTGCGACCGTGAAGGACAGTTCGGTCCGTGAGCCGAAGGTGGTCGGACCGCCGGTGAGGTCCAGGTGGACCCGGGCGGTGACGTCGCTGAGCTGTGTCGCCCGCTGGCGGGCCTCGTTGCGGGTCAGGTTCTCGCGGACGGCGGTCTCGGTGGTCATCGTGCCTCGCCAGCTCGGGACGGACGGGGTTGTCCGGGAGGCGGGAAGGTACGTCACCCGACGTCGGTGGGTTGATCCTCCGGTCGCAGGGCTGTCCCACCGCGCCCCTCGCCCGCCCGGAAGCGCGCCACCCCTTCGGTCGCCAGACCACCCGCGACCGCGTGGCCCTCGATGGCGGCGATCACGGGTTTGCCGATGGAGCGGCGGGTCGGGCCCACCGAGCCGGCATGACCGGCCTCCTGGCGGTTCGCGCGGTCGGGGTCGCTCAACGTGTGGAGATCGGCCCCGGCGCAGAAGGTGCCGTCGGCCCCGCAGAGCACGGCGACGTCCGTCCGGGGGTCCTGCTCGAAAGCCAGGAACGCCTCGGCGGTGGGACGGTCGACCGCGTTGCGGACCTCCGGACGGTCGATCGTCACGGTCAGCACGCGGTCGTGCGACTGGACCCGGACGGTCATGTGCGTGCCTCTCCACGTCAGGTGAGTCGCCGTCACGACACTGGGATAGGCTCGAAGGAAGCTTCAACGGGAGGACACGATATGCGGGAGTACACCAGTCCAGGCGAGATCCAGGTCGCAGCGGACACCAACCTGACCGATGCGCTCTGGGAAGCTGCGTCGGCAAACCCCACGCGTCCCGCCCTGGCCCACCGCGTGGGGGACCGGTTCGTCGAATGGTCGACCCAACAGTTCGCCGACGAGGTGCAGGCGGTCGCGAAGGGTCTGATGGCCCTGGGGGTGGAGAAGGGCGACAAGGTCTGCATCTACTCGGGCACCCGGATCGAGTGGACGGTTCTGGATTTCGCGATCTGGGCGGCCGGTGGCGTCACGGTCCCGATCTACGAGACCTCCTCGGCCGAACAGGTCGAGTGGATCGTCTCGGACTCCGGCGCGGTCGCGCTGATGGCCGAGAGCACGGAACTGAAGGCCGAGTACGACTCGGTCGCCGACAAGCTCCCGACCTGCACGAACGTGTTCGTCATCGACGACGGCGCCCTCGAGGAACTCAAGCAGAAGGGCTCCGACATCGACGACGACGCGGTGCGTGAGCGCGCCTCGTCGGTCGTGGGCAGCGACATGGCCACGCTCGTGTACACCTCGGGGACCACGGGTCGCCCGAAGGGCTGCGTCATCTCGCACTACAACTTCGCCTGGGATGCCACCCAGGTCGCGGCGGCGTTGCCGGAGTTCCTCAAGCCCGGCGAATCGACGCTGCTGTTCCTGCCGTTGGCCCACATCTTCGCCCGCGTGATCCAGACCTCCTGCATCCGCAGCGGCGTGCTGCTCGCGTTCTCGACCGGGATCCCGAACCTGCTCGAGGAACTCAAGATCTTCCAGCCGACGTTCCTGATCGCGGTGCCGCGGGTCTTCGAGAAGGTCTTCAACGGCGCCCAGCAGAAGGCGCACGGGGAAGGCAAGGGCAAGATCTTCGACAAGGCCGCCGCGGTTGCGGAGGACTACTCACGGCAGAGCGAGGCCGGCAAGGTTGGCCTCGGGACCAAGGTCCTGCACGCGATCTTCGACAAGCTGGTCTACAGCAAGCTGCGCGACGCGATGGGCGGTCGGGTCCGTGTCGCGGTGTCGGGTGGTGCGGCCCTCGGCGAGCGGTTGGGCCACTTCTACAACGGCATCGGCATCCCGATCCTCGAGGGCTACGGCCTGACCGAGACCACCGCTGGCGCGACGATCAACACGCCCGCGGCGTCCCGGGTCGGCACGATCGGCAAGCCCGTCCCGGGCGCATCCGTCAAGATCGCCGACGACGGCGAGATCCTGCTCAAGGGCGGCCTGATCTTCCAGGGCTACTACAACAACCCGGAAGCGACCGAAGAGGTCATGGACGGCGAGTGGTTCCACACCGGTGACCTCGGGGCGCTCGATGGCGAGGGTTTCGTGAGGATCACGGGCCGCAAGAAGGAGATCCTGGTCACCGCAGGCGGCAAGAACGTGGCTCCGGCGGTGCTGGAGGACCGGATGCGCGCCCACGCCCTGATCAGCCAGGCCATGGTGATCGGCGACGGTGAGCCCTTCATCGCGGCGCTGATCACGCTCGACGCTGAAGCGCTGCCGGCCTGGGCCGAGAACAACGACAAGCCCAGCAAGGAGGCCGCTGACCTCAAGGATGATCCTGATCTGCAGGCCGAGATCCAGAGTGCCATCGACGAGGCGAACAAGGCCGTCTCCAAGGCCGAGTCCATCCGGACCTACCGGATCCTGCCGGACGACTTCGAGGTCGGCAACGAGCTGACGCCGACCCTCAAGGTCAAGCGCAACGTCGTCGGTGAGAAGTACGGCGACGTGATCGCCGAGATCTACAACAGCTGATCGCTACGACCACCCGGATCTGGTCGCGCGGCGGGCACCCGCCGCGCGACCGGCTCGTTCAGGGGCCCTCATGACCGACCGCTCGCTCAAGCCGTGCCCGAAGACGCCCAACTGCGTGTCGTCGTTGGCACCCGAGGATGACCGGAAGCACCACATCCCGGCGATCACCTTCTCGGGGGATCCTGCGGCCGCGCTCGAAGCCGTCCTCGGGGCGATCGGCACGTTGGAGCGCACCAGGATCGTCGAGCAGACCGATGGGTACGTACACGCGGTCTCGGCATCCAAGGTGTTCCGGTTCAAGGACGACCTCGAGGTCCTGATCGGCGACGGCCGGATCGATGTGCGGTCGGCGGCGCGGATGGGCAGCTACGACTTCGACGTCAACCGCAAACGTGTCGAGGCGTTCTCCGACGAGGTTCGCAACCGCCTCGCGTAGTCTCAGAGGTGGTCTGCGGCGCCGGAGCGTTCGCGCCACCAGGCGGCATCCTGCTGGCCGAGGTCCGTCGCCGACGTGGCGGCCTCGACGACGTACTCATCCCGGATCGACCGCCAGTCGGCGGATGCGTCGAGGCGTGCCAACACCGAGTTCAGCCCCCACTGGATGCGGTTGAGCAACAGGTAGTCCGGTGGCAGGTTCAGTTTGCGCAGCACATCGCTGTACGGGCTGCGGGGATCGGTGGTTGAGCGGATCACCTCGGCGGCGTAGTCCGAGGTGAAGGTGAACGGCTGATCCTCGAGCACGGGCCGGGTGTACATCTGGAACCAGTCGTAGACGACCTGCTCGTCGACCGCGGCGTTCCTGGGCAGGAAGCCGGCCTCCCGCAACGACGTCAGAGCCGTGTCGCGGTCGCCGGACGACAACGCCTGCTCGATCGTGCGCATCGAGGTGTAGCGCTCCCGGGTGAACATCTTGACCGAGCCGTAGTCGAGGAACGCCACCCGGACACCACCGTCAGCGGCAGAGTCGGGCTCCTCGATGAGGTAGTTGCCCGGGTGGGGATCACCGTTGAACAGCCGGAAGCGTCCGATCGAACCGAACGCGTACCGGAAGATGATCTCCCCGACCCGCTGCCTGGCCTCGGCGTCGGCCCCGGCGACGAACTCGTCGAACCGCTGCCCATGGATCCGTTCGCTGACAAGCACCCGTTTCCGACACATGTCGCCGACGATGTCGGGGACGCGGATGAAGGGATGATCCTCGTACCGCGAGGCGAAGGCGCGCTGGTACTGCGCCTCGCGCTCGTAGTCCAGTTCATCGTCGACCCGCTCGCGCAGTTCATCGAGCAGCGGCCCGATCTCCTGGTTCGGAGACACGAACCGTGCCAGGGGGGCGAACGATTCCGCGTTGCGCAGATCCGCACGAACGGCATCCGCGACCCCGGGGTACTGCACCTTGATGACCACGTCCCGGCCATCGTCGAGCTTGGCCGCGTGGACCTGCCCGATCGAGGCTGCGGCCAGGGGGTTCGGGTCGAACGACGCGAACACCTCGTCGGGTGGGGCGCCGTACTCCTCTTCGAGCACGTCCCAGATGGCATCCGCATCGAACGCTGGAGCATCGTCACGCAGTTGCGCGAGCGCCTCGTGGTACGCGGTACGGACCTCGGGGGGCACATCGAGGTCGACGAAGCTCAACAGCTGGCCGAGCTTCATGGCCGCACCCTTCATCTCGCCGAGGACATCGGCGAGGTGGGCGGCCATCTCATCGTGACGCAGGTCGTCCGGCGCCCGGCCGGTCAGGCCGCGGGCCTTCGCTCCGGCCATGCCGGTGGCGCCGCGCACCCCGGTCCGGGCGAGGCGGGCGCCGCGCTGCACGCGGCCACCGAGGCTCTTCTTCGCCACAGGCGATCACGTCCCATCGGTTCGGTGTGCAGCCGGGCGGCTTCTCCTGGGCGTTCGTGGCACCAGGTCCCGTGGCCGGGTCACTCCGCCATCTCGGCCAGGGGGTTGCCCTCGGCCCGTGCACGCTCGAGCCGCACGCCCAGTTCGCGGCGCCGGTCGTCCGCCAGGCAGGCGCAACCGACCTCGTAGGGGCTGTAGTGCCTGACGTCCATCCGGTGGGTCGGGCACGCGGCGACCTCCAGGCGGGTGATCGGCTCGGTGCGCGTCATGGGGGTTCTCCTTGAGGGATGTGGATCGGGCGGTGCCGCCTCAGACGTTGAAGCGGAAGTGGATGACGTCGCCGTCGGCGACGATGTACTCCTTGCCTTCGATCCGCAGCCGGCCGGCCTCACGGGCGGCGGCTTCCGACCCGAGGCGGTCGTAGTCGTCGAAGGTGATGACCTCCGCCTTGATGAAGCCACGCTCGAAGTCGGTGTGGATCTCACGGGCGGCGCGGGGAGCGGTGGAGCCGGCGGGCACCGTCCAGGCACGTGACTCCTGCGGACCGGCGGTGAAGTAGGTGAGCAGCCCGAGCAGTGCATAGGCACGCTCGATGAGTCGCTCCAGCCCGGAGCGCTCCAGGCCGAGCGACTCGAGGTACTCCTCGCGCTCCGCCCCGTCGAGTTCGGCGAGTTCGGACTCGACCTGGGCCGAGATGACCACGACCTCGGCACCTTCTGCCTCGGCGATCTTGCGCACCACCTCGACGTGGTCGTTGCCGTCGGGCAGGTCGTCCTCGGCGACGTTGGCGGCGTAGAGCACCGGCTTGTCGGTGAGCAGCGACAGTTCGCGGCGCAGCGCGGGGTTCAGTTCCCCGGTGAACGTGCGGGCGACGCTGCCCTCCGCCAGGTGGTCGTGCAGCGCGCGGATCTGGTCGCGTTCCCGCACGACGTCCTTGTCGCCGGACTTCGATGAGCGCTGCGCCCGGTCCAGGCGCTTCTCGACGGACTCGAGGTCCTTCAGCACCAGTTCGGTGTCGATGATCTCGATGTCGCGCGCCGGGTCGACCGTGCCGCTGACGTGGATGATGTCGTCGTCCTCGAAGCAGCGCACCACGTTGCAGATCGCATCAACCTCGCGGATGTGGGCTAGGAACTGGTTGCCGAGCCCCTCACCCTGGGACGCGCCAGCCACCAGGCCGGCGATGTCCACGAACTCGATCGCGGTCGGGACGACCTTCTTGGACATGGCCAGTTCCGCCAGACGGCCCAGGCGCGGGTCCGGCACGGCGACGACCCCGACGTTGGGATCGATCGTGCAGAAGGGGAAGTTGGCTGCTTCGGCACCGGCCTGTGACACGGCGTTGAACAGCGTGGACTTGCCGACGTTGGGGAGGCCGACGAGGCCGACCTGGAGGGCCACGGGTGCATCCGATCCGAGGTTGCAGACGTACGGGAGCGCTCCGGGCCTCCCGGCGGTGGGGGAGGCCGATCTCTGTCGACAGTTCGGTCGCGCGTCCGGAGCAGATCAGCGGTGACGCAGCGGCCTTGCAGCGTACCGGAGGCCGTGCCCGGACCGATGCGGGCGAGCAACTACGCTGCCGCGCATGCGCCTCATCGTCGCCCGCTGCACCGCGACCTACGACGGCCGCCTGTCGTCCACGTTGACCTCGGCGGTCCGGCTCATCATGGTCAAGGCGGACGGGTGCGTGGCGCTGCACGCGGATGTGGGGGCCTACAAGCCCCTGAACTGGATGAACGCACCGAACACGATCGACGAGGAGCCGGACCGCTGGGTCGTTCGCAACCCCAAGGGCGAGGTCCTCACGATCGAGCTCGAGGCCGTGCTCGAGGACGTCAGCTACGAACTCGACACCGAGCGTGGCCTGACCCTCGACGGGGTCGAGCGTGAGCTGCAGGAACTGCTCGCCGATCACCCCACCCACCTCGAAGCGGGGCTGATCTGTATCCAGCGGGAGTTCCGCACCGACCTCGGACCCGTCGACCTGCTGTGCCGGGATGCTGACGGTGCCGCGGTCGCCGTCGAGATCAAGCGCATCGGTGAGATCGACGGCGTCGAGCAGCTGACCCGCTACCTCGAACGCATGGAACGCGATCCGCTCCTCAAACCCGTGCGGGGACTGTTCGCCGCGACGACCATCAAGCCGCAGGCGCGGGTCCTGGCGGAGTCGCGCGGGATCGCCTGGGTCGAGGTCGATCTCGGGCGGCTCCGCGGTGAAGAGGACGCCCACCTCCGGTTGTTCTGATGATCTGCGCCCGGTCCCGCCGACCGCGGGTCAGCGCCGCTGGAGGGCGGCGATCGCGGCGGCCAGTGACGGGTCCGCCACCTCCCGGGCCGCCTCGAGGGTGAACCAGGCGACCGCAGAAGACTCACCCTCAGCTGGAGCGAGAGGGTCGTCAGGCCGGGCCACGAGCAGGAACCGGATGTCGAGGTGGCGATGCCCACGCGGTCCCGGGTGGACATCGATGTGGAGCAGGTCCGGACCGTCGGCGGGATGCCGCGCGGACAGGCCGGTCTCCTCGCGCGTCTCCCGCACGGCGGCTGCCGCGACCTGCTCACCCGCATCGACGTGCCCGCCGGGTTGGAGCCAGATCCCGAGGCGCTTGTGGCGGTGCAGGACCACGTGACCGTCACCGTCGGAGACGATCGCCGAGCCGGTGACGTGTGTGGTGTCGGCGTCCTGTTCGAAGGGTGCGGGCAGGCGCTCGAGGGCCTGGAGGGTCTCCTGACACGAGGTGTGCTCCGCAGCATCGGCGGGGACGTGCGCGATGACCGCTGCACGCAGCGCCGCGACGCGGGGGTCACCGACCGGTGGCATCAGCCGGACGGGACCAGGCCGATCTCCGCCACCAGGTCGGCGGGGGAGCGGCGCAGCCCGATGATGAAGCGTCCGAACTCCGCGTACCGCACGGATGCCTCGTCGTAGCGCAGGGTGTAGACGATGTCCTTGACGTCCGCGATGTCGTGGGCGAACAGGCTCACCCCATACTCCCAGTCGTCCAGACCCGTGGACGCGCTCACCAACTGGATGACGCGGCCGGTGTAGGCACGACCGCTACGCCCGTGTTCACCCATCAGGCGCTTGCGCTCCTCGTAGTCGAGCGCGTACCAGTTGTCGGCCCCCTCGCGCCGATGGGACATGGGGTAGAAGCAGCCGATCTCCCACTCCGGCATCTGCGGGTGGAGCTTGGATTCGGTGTAGGTCGCCATGCGTTCGGCGAACTGCTCGACACGACGGTCGAGCTCTTCACCCTCGACACCCTTGGCCGCCATCTCGTCGCGGTAGCGCTCCGGGGTGTCGGTGTACTCGCTGCCCTCGGTGAGCGACAGGTAGGACCAGTCGAGGGTGATCGCCGGTGCGGCCGCCGTTGACTGCATGGCGGTCTGGAACGCGCGGAGCCTGGTGAGGTCCTCGGACAGCGCCATCAGCATCACGTCGGCCTTGTGACCCAGCACGCTGAAGACGTGGATCTGCAGCTCGTCCTGCCACCGTTCGAGCGTGGCGCAGAACTCCTTGCCGGCCCCGGGGGGCAGCGAGGGGACCGCGGCGTGATCGACCTTCAAGAGCAGGTGCAGCACGCCCCAGCCCTGGCCGGGCACGATCGGCTCCGGTGGTTGCGACACGGTGGGACTCCTCGCGACGTCGCGGATGTTCTCGAGCGTCGAGGGTATCGATGCAGCCGTCAGGGATGGTGGGGTTGGGCCACGGGCCAGGCCGGATCGCAGCTCACTCCAGGATGCTCTTGTCCCGGACGGCGCCGGACTCGTCGAGCTCGTAGACCACGGGGACGCCCGTCCCGAGCTCGAGCGCCAGCACCGCCTCCTCGCTCAGGTCGTCGAGTTGCATGACGATGGACCGGTTCGAGTTGCCATGGGCGACGACCAGCACGTTCTTGCCCTGTGCGATGTCGCCGAGGATGGCCCGCTGGAAGAACGGCAGGGTGCGGGCGGCGGTGTCCTTGAGCGCTTCCCCGTTGGGCGGCGGGGTCGCGAAGGACCGGCGCCAGATGTGGACCTGTTGCTCGCCGTACTCCTTGGCCGTCTGTGCCTTGTTCAGGCCCTGCAGGTCGCCGTAGTGCCGTTCGTTGAGGGCCTGGTCACGGATCACCGGCAGGTCGAACCTGGCGGTCTCCTGGATGATCCGAAGCGTCTCCTGCGCCCGGATCAGCGTCGAGGTGTAGGCCACGTCGAACTGCATGCCGGTGAGCCGCTCACCCCCGGCCCGCGCCTCCTCGATGCCTTTGGGCGTCAGGGGGACGTCGACCCAGCCGGTGAAGCGGTTCTCGAGGTTCCACAGCGACTGACCGTGGCGGACGATGGCGAGCGTTGGCATGACGGTTCCTGATGGTCCGGGGGCGAGGTGGTGGGCACGCGGCGGAGCACGGTTGATGAGCCAGAGTCTAGAGGCACGGTCCCGCCGCCGGTGGGCCGGCCTCTACGGCACCAGGTCGATGGCGGTGACCGGATGGCCGGCGTCCTGCCACGCCTGTCTGCCGCCGCGGATCGCCCAGGCCTCGATGCCGTGCTCCCGGGCCAGGACCGTGATGCGCGCGGCGGTCGCCTCCCGGGGGCAGGTGCACCACATCGCGAGGGCCGGAGGACCGCCGGCCTCTGCCAGGTTCGTGATCCACTCGGCGACCTCGTCCGGTGGGACCCAGCGGCTGCCGGGGATCACGGTCGGGTCGTGCCGGCGGGACGCGGGACTCCGCACGTCGATTACCCAGGGAGGGTCCGGCCCGTCCAGGCGTGCCGCGAGGGCACCGACGTCGATCCGGGGTGCGTCCTGTGGATCGGTTTCCCGGAGCGCATCGGTCGCCGAGGTGGTGCGATCCTCGGGCAGGACCTCGCCGCAGTCCCGACGTGCATAGAGCCCGGCCAGCGGCGTCGATGTCGAGCCGTGCACGACCACCGACACCGTGACGACCATGCCAACGATCGCGAAGACGGCCTCGCCACCCGGCACGCCGGCCTCCACGGCCAGCAGCGCCAGCAGCAGCGAGGCGAGGCCACGCGGGCCGTTCCACGCGATCAGCGCGATGGCTCGGGGGCTCAGGGCGGTGCGTGCAACCGACAGTACCCCGCCGACCGCCACCGGACGGGCGATCACGAGGACGAACAACGCGAAGCCGATGCCGGCCACCCAGCCGACGCTCCCGAGCAGGCCCGACAGCACGACCCCGAACACCGTGAAGGCCGCCAGCATGAGGACCTCGGCCAGCACCTGGCCCAGGTCGAGGAAGCAGTCGCACAGGGTGGTGTTCGACACGCTGACCGCGCCACCGGCGGCGAAGGCCGCCAGGAACCCGCTGCCACCAACGGCCTCGCCGGCCACGAACGCCAGGAACACCAGCCCGACGCCGTAGAGGGACTGGTACTCGTTCCGGATGGGTGTATGGCGGTCGACGCGACCCATGAGCCGAGCTCCGCCGACCCCGACGAGCGCGCCCGCTGCCGGACCGATGAGCAGGAGTTGGACCGCGAACCAGGCCCAGCCCGCGACGCCGACCGCCTCACCGGTCGCCACCGCGAGCAGGATGAGCAGGATCGGCAGCACGAGCAGGTCGTTGGTGCCGGCCTCCACGGCCAGTGACCGTCGCAGGCCGATGGGCAGCCGGCGATCACGCAGCACGTCCCGCAGGGTCACCGCATCGGTCGACGCGAGCGCCGCACCGGCGATCAGCCCCACGGGCCAGGACAGGCCGAACAGCAGCACGGCTGCGGCACCGACCAGGGCGATGGTCAACAGCGTGCCGGGACCGAGGGTCAGTGCGGGGACCCACCAGTCCCTGCGGAGACCATCGAGATCCAGGTTGGAGGCATCCAGGAACAGAACCAGTGACAGCGTGGCCACCGCGATGAGCATCAGGGCCGGATCGTCCAGCGCGATCGCGGTCGTGCCGGTCACACCCGGACCGAGGACGAGCCCGACCCCGAGGAACAGGATCGGGAAGGACATCGCCGCACGCTCGACCAGGCCGGCGGCCAGTGACGTCGCAACCAGTGCTCCAGCCACGACACCCAGAGGGAGGAGCAGATCCATGTGTGGCCTCCTGTGTCGGGGCGCCACATTCCACCCCATCCGTGCTCCCCGCAACCGCCGTACCATCGGCAGCATGCCCCGTCAGGGGGCCGACGGCACCTCGAGGAGGAGCGCACATGTTCGGATCGAAGCCAACCATGGTCAGCCCCGACCAGGCTCTTGCAGGTCGCGACACCCCGGTCGCCAGCCAGGAGCCGCACGCGGTCCACGGTCGGTCGATCACCCCACCATGGCCCGAGGGGCACGTGCTGGCGGTCTTCGGCATGGGCTGTTTCTGGGGCCCCGAGCGCATCTACTGGCAGCTCCCGGGCGTGTACACCACGTTCGTCGGTTACGCGGGCGGCTACACGCCCAACCCGACCTACCGCGAGGTCTGCTCGGGCCGGACCGGCCACGCCGAGGTCGCCGGGGTCGTCTACGACCCGACGGTGATCGACTACGAGGGCCTGCTGGGGCCCTTCTGGGAGAACCACGACCCGACCCAGGTCAACCGGCAGGGCAACGACATCGGGACCCAGTACCGGTCGTGTCTGCTCGTGACCGACGATGACCAGCGCCGGGTCGCCACCTCGTCGCGGGAGAGCTACCAGGCCAAGTTGGCCGAGAACGGTTTCGGGTCGATCGCGACCGAGATCGCCGATCTGGGCGAGGTCTACTGGGCCGAGGTCGAGCACCAGCAGTACCTCCACAAGCACCCGGGCGGGTACTGCAACCACGGTTTCTGCCAGGTCGCCTACGATGGCTGACCCGCTGGAGGCAGGCGTCGGTGGCCGTCGCGATGACATCCGCACCTGACGGATCAGCAGGTCACCACTAGCGTGCGCCCGGTCGCGTCCGCCCCGGGCTGCGTCCATGCACCGTCTGTAGCCCGCGCCCCCAGGACCTCGTGATGATCCCGCGTGATATCCGTCTGCCCCCGGAACACATCTACCCGTCCGACGAGTGGCGGATCATCGAGACCCGATACTCCAAGCCCTGGATGGGCAATGCCGAGACCATCTTCGCCCTGTCCAACGGGTTCGTCGGGCAACGGGGCACCTTCGAGGAGGGACGACCCTCCGTCGAGTCCGGTACCTTCATCAACGGCTTCCACGAGACGTGGCCGATCGTGCATGCGGAGGAGGCCTTCGGGTTCGCGCGGACGGGCCAGACGATCGTCAACGTCCCGGATGCCACCATCCTGAAGCTCTACGTCGACGATGAACCGCTGTACCTGCCGACCGCCCGGATCACGGACTACGAACGCGAACTGTCCTTCCGGGACGGGGTCGTGCGCCGGGATCTGAACTGGTCGGCGCCGAGCGGCAAGCAGGTCCGCGTCCGCTCCACCCGCCTGGTGTCCTTCGAGCACCGTCACCTCGCCGCCATCAGCTACGAGGTGACCCTCGACACCGATGCGCCCGTTCTGCTGTCCTCCCAGTTGCTGAACCGCCAGGATGCGCGGGCGGAGGATGAGCCGCGCAACGGCAACGGTGCGGACCCGCGACGGTCCAGGGCCTTCGGGCGCCGGGTGCTCAACGCCCGCGAGCACGTTGATGAGGCCCACCGCCTGGTCACCGGGTACCGGACCACCAACTCGGGGATGAGCCTGAGTGTCGGGATGGATCACGTCATCGAGACCGACAACTCGTGGCATGCGCAGCGCTCCTGGTCCGAGGATCTGAGCAAGGTCGTGGTCACCGTCGAGGCCCGCGCCGGTGTCCCGATCCGGATCACCAAGTTCATGACCTACCACACCTCCCGTGAGGTGCCAGCGGGTGAGCTGGTGGATCGCGCGGGGCGCACGCTGGACCGGGCCGTCAAGAACGGCTACGGGGATCTCGAGGCCTCCCAGCGCGCCTACCTCGACGACGTCTGGACCCGGGCGGACGTCCAGGTCGACGGGCCCGCACGGGTCCAACAGGCCATCCGGTGGAACCTCTTCCAGTTGCTGCAGGCCTCGGCCCGGGCCGAGACGACCGGGATCCCCGCCAAGGGCCTGACCGGGCAGGCCTACGAGGGACACTACTTCTGGGACACCGAGATCTACGTTGCCCCGTTCCTGACCTACACCGAGCCGCGGATCACTCGCAACCTGCTGCGGTTCCGCCACTCGATGCTGGAGCTGTCGCGTGACCGCGCAACGGAGATGTCGGAGCACGGCGCGCTGTTCCCGTGGCGAACGATCAACGGCGAGGAAGCATCGTCCTACTACGCCGCGGGCACGGCGCAGTACCACATCGACGCGGATATCGCCTACGCGATCAAGCGGTACGTCGACGTCCGCGGCGATCGCGAGCTGTTGTCCGAGGTGGGCGCCGAGATCCTCGTCGAGACGGCCCGGCTGTGGGCGCACCTCGGCTTCTACAACCCGTCCACGGGCGCCTTCCATATCCATGGCGTCACCGGTCCGGACGAGTACACGACGGTCGTCAATGACAACGCCTTCACCAACCTGATGGCGCGGACGAACCTGCGCTACGCGGCCGAGACCGTGCTGTGGATGCGCGAGGAGGAACCGGACGCGTACCGCAGCCTGGTTCACCAGACCAACCTCGAGGACGACGAGGTGCTGGCCTGGCAGGAGGCGGCGGACCGGATGCACATCCCGTACGACCCGGACCGGGGCGTCCACCCACAGGACGAGAACTTCCTGGAGAAGGAGGTCTGGGATTTCGCTGGCACCCCACAGGACCGGTACCCCCTGTTGCTGAACTTCCACCCGTTGGTGATCTACCGGCATCAGGTCATCAAGCAGGCGGACGTCGTGCTGGCGATGGTGCTGCTCGGCGATCAGTTCTCGCTCGAACAGAAGCGCAGGAACTTCGACTACTACGACCCACTGACGACGGGTGATTCGTCGCTGTCGGCTTGCGTGCAGTCGATCCTGGCCTCGGAGATCGGCTACGAGGAGAAGTCGCTCGAGTACTTCCAGTACGCGCTGCTGATGGACCTCGCGGACGTGGCCGGCAACGTCGTCGACGGCGTCCACATCGCATCGACGGGCGGGGTCTGGATGGCACTGATCTACGGCTTCGGTGGGTTGCGTGACTACGACGGGCACCTGTCGTTCGACCCTCGTCTGCCGTCCCCGTGGCGCCGCCTTGCCTTCCGCCTTCGGTTCCACGACCGTCAACTGCAGGTGGCGCTCACCCACGAGGAATCGACCTTCGAGATCATCGATGGGGATGCCATCGCGATCACGGTGCGGGGGGACGAGGTTCTGCTCCAGCCCGGCGAGCCCCGGTCGTTCCCGACCGAGTCATCGCAGGAGCCTCCCGACCGCGCGCTCCAGCCGGCGGGCGCCGACGCTGCGGGTGGCGGTTCGTAGCACTGGGACCGGCGACCTACGGTGCGGTGGGTGTTCGTCGCAGGCGCACCGTTCGAGGAGGGCAGCCACGTGATCGTGCGCATGAGGAACCCGGATGCGACCGTCGAGGTCGCGGGACCGATGCGTGTCGGCGACCTCCTCGACCACCTCGACATCGCCCCGCACACGGTGCTGGTGATCGATGGGGGCGCGTTGGTCGTGGCCGACCACGTGCTGGCCGCCGACGCCGAGGTCGAGATCCGACCGGTCATCTCCGGCGGCGCCGGGGGGCTGACCTGCATCGCCTGCGGCCGGCCTCCGGTACTCGAGGAACCCCGCCATCGGGCGGCCTGGTGCGCGTCGCACGTCGTCGACCACGTCCACAACCAGATCCGTAAGGCGATCGACCACGCCCACGGCACGGACCACAACGAGCGCATGTTCGGCTACGCCGACCGGGTGATCGTGGCCGTCTCCGGCGGGAAGGACTCACTGGCCCTCTGGGACGCATTGCTCTCGATGGGCTACCGCGTCGACGGGCTGTACGTCGGACTGGGGATCGGCGGCTACTCGGTGCGCAGTCAGGGTGCCTGCGAGGCCTTCGCCGACGCGCGCGGTGTCCGGCTGCACGTGGTCGACCTCGCGGACACCTACGGGTACACCACGCCGTCGGGTGCTGTGGCGACGGGTCGATCGACCTGCGGCGTCTGTGGGCTGTCGAAGCGCTACGCCTTCAACCGGGTCGCCATCGACGAGGGCTACGACGTCCTGTTGACCGGCCACAACCTCGATGATGAGGCGGCGACCCTGCACGGCAACCTCGTGCGGTGGCACGATGACTTCCTCGCCCGCCAGGGACCGGTCCTGCCGGGACGCGGTGGTCTGCAGGCGCGCAAGTGCAAGCCGCTGTACCGCCTCTCGGAGCGGGAGACGGCCGCTTACTGCGTCGTGCGCGGCATCGACTACGTCGTCGAGGAATGCCCCCTGGTCGCGGGCAACAGCGGGCATGAACACAAGGCCGCGCTCGACCTGATCGAAGCGGGATCTCCCGGGGCCAAGGCCCAGCTACTGTTCGGGTTCCTCGATCGCCAATCACGCGTTGCGCCCCAGGTGGGGTCCGATGACCGGGCAGCGGACCTGGGTGCCTGTGCACACTGCGGTCTGGCCACGGTCAGCGAGGTCTGTGCGTTCTGCCGGCAGCAGGAGCGCATCCGTGCCGCGCTGCCGTTGCTGGACGCAGAGGTGCCCGCATGACCGAACCGAACCATCCGAACGCTCCGGCGACCACGGAGGGTGCTCCGCGCCTCCCGGGGACCGACGAGCCCCTGGCGGCCGGTGAGCTGGTGGTCCTGATCGACCGGAAGCGGCGCCGGTACCTGCTGACCCTCGAGGCCGGTGGCGAATGGCACAGCCATGCCGGGCTGGTCCCGCACGATGACATGATCGGCGTCGTGGAGGGCAGCGCGATCCGCACGAACCGCAACATGGAGGTCGTGGTACTGCGCCCCACCCGGGAGGACTTCATCCTCAAGATGAAGCGCGGTGCGCAGGTGGTCTACACCAAGGACCAGGCCATGATCGTGGCTGCTGCCGATGTCCGGCCCGGCTGCACCGTCGTCGAGGCCGGTGCCGGATCGGGTGCCCTGACCCTCGCACTGCTCGCGGCGGTCGGGCCGACCGGTCGGGTCATCTCGTTCGAGCGTCGGGAGGACCACGCCCGCATCGCAGAGCGCAACGTCACCCGGTTCCTGGGGGAGCGGCCCGGGAACTGGGACCTGCGGATCGAGGATGTGGTCGACGGGCTCGCGGCGTTGACCGCCCACCGGGTCGTGCTCGATCTGCTGGAACCGTGGTTGGTCGTGCGCGCCGTCGCGGCGGCGCTTCCGCCGGGCGGCATCGTCGTGGCCTACACGCCGACGGTGCCCCAGGTGATGCGTTTCGACCAGACGTTGTGGGCGGACGGACGGTTCACGGACGTCCGTACCACCGAGACGTTGGTCCGTCCGTGGGACCTGGATGGCATGGCCGTCCGGCCGGCCCACCGCATGGTCGCCCACACCGCGTTCCTGACCGTGGCCCGCCGGGTCCCGCATCGTGACGAGGGGGGGCCGCCGCCGCCACGACGCAAGGAGAACACCGGACCCGGGATCGTCTGGCACGACCAGCAGGAGGCGGGATCCGAGCCCTAGACGGAACCGTCCGGTCGATCACGAGGGCCGTGCTGGTGGGGATTCAGGGGTGCCGGACCGACGCGACGATCGTGACCAGGCCGACGACGAGGACAGCCGGCAGGATCAGCAGCAGGCTCCCACCGATGAGCAGGACCGCGATCGCGGCGCCGGCGGCACCCGCCCCGACGATGGCTGCCGCCTCGGTCGCGCGTGCCACGATGCTCTCCATCCGTGAGAAGATGTTGTCGGCCCGCTCTGGACCAGACCGGATGATGCGGTCCCCGTGGGCGGTCCGCCCACGACACCTGGAACGTGGGCATCCTGCCTCGCCGGAGCGCCGCCGTCAGGCCGCCGCCCTGTACGTCCGTCCACGGCGCTGGCGGGCGGGGAGTGGTTCCGGGGGTGCTGTACGCTCGAAACGCGTCGGTCAGTGAGCGACGAGAGGAGCATCGGTGGGACAGCAGACCCCGGGTACGCCTGGTGAACGACGGCCGGACGACGACATGGATGAGGCTGCTGCGAGGGTCCGTGGCTCGTCGCAGGGTTCCGAGGCAGCCGGGCAGGCAACGCCTCACGATGAGGACGAGCCGGACCGCGACGACCCGGACGCGATGCTGGCCGAACTCAAGGTCCTGCGCGAAGAGGTCGACCTGCTTCGCCACCGCCTGGAGACCGCCCCGGCACGTATCCGCGTGCTCGAGGAGCGTCTGCTGGAGACCAAGAGCCAACTGCAGGCCGCCCATGGCCAGAACGACAAGCTCGCCGCCACGCTGCAGGCCGCCAGGGACCAGCTCGCGACGCTCAAGGAGGAGGCCGAGCGACTCGCGGCACCGCCGCAGTCCTACGGCATCTTCCTCGAGGCCGCAGAGGATGGCTCGTCGGTCACCGTGATGGTCTCCGGACGCAAGCTTGAGGTCCTGCTCGGACCCGAGGTCGACCCCGACGACCTGGAGCCGGGGCAGCAGGTCCGGCTCAACGAGTCGATGAACGTCGTCGCGACCGCCGGGTTCGAGGACCGCGGTGAGCTGATGTCGATCGCCGAGCTGCTCGGCGACGGCCGGGTGCTGGTGCTCGGCCAGACCGACGACGAACGTGTCGTGTCACTGGCCGAGCCCCTGCGCGACCTGCCGCTCAAGGCCGGCGATGCGCTGCTGGTGGACACGCGCTCGAACACCGCGACCGAACGCATCCCCAAGGCCGAGGTCGAGCAGCTGGTGCTCGAACAGGTCCCCGACATCACCTACGACCAGATCGGCGGCCTCAAGGGCCAGGTCGAGGCGATCCGCGACGCGGTCGAGTTGCCGTACCTGCACGCGGACCTGTTCGTCGAACACGAACTGCGTCCGCCCAAGGGCATCCTGCTGTACGGACCACCGGGCTGCGGCAAGACGATGATCGCCAAGGCGGTCGCGAACTCGCTCGCCCAGCGCGTGCAGGACAAGACCGGACGGTCGGATGTCCGCAGCTACTTCCTGAACGTCAAGGGTCCCGAACTGCTCAACAAGTACGTCGGTGAGACCGAACGCCAGATCCGGCTCATCTTCCAGCGCGCCCGCGAGAAGGCGGACCAGGGGTTCCCGGTGATCGTCTTCTTCGATGAGATGGAGTCGCTGTTCCGCACCCGCGGCTCCGGGGTCTCCTCGGACGTGGAGACGACCATCGTCCCGCAGTTGCTCGCCGAGATCGACGGGGTCGAGTCCCTCAAGGACGTCGTGGTGATCGGTGCCTCCAACCGCGAGGACATGATCGACCCGGCGATCCTGCGCCCGGGGCGCTTGGACGTCAAGATCAAGGTCGACCGCCCGGATGAGGTGGCTGCCAGCGAGATCTTCGGGATCTACCTCCATGAAGGTCTGCCGCTGCACCCGGACGAGGTGGCCGCCAACGGAGGGGATCCCGGGCGTGCCGTCGCTGCGATGATCGCGCGGACCGTCGAGAAGATGTACGCGAGCGACGAGGACAACGAGTTCCTGGAGGTCACCTACGCCAACGGTGAGAAGGAGGTCCTGTACTTCAAGGACTTCAACTCCGGCGCGATGGTCGAATCCGTCGTGTCCCGGGCCAAGAAGATCGCCATCAAGCGGCTGATCGAGACCGGCGACCGGGGCCTGACCACCGAGGACCTGGTCACCGCGATCCGTGAGGAGTTCCGGGAGAACGAGGATCTACCCAACACCACCAACCCGGACGACTGGGCCAGGATCTCCGGCAAGAAGGGGGAACGGATCGTCTACGTCCGTACCCTCATCAGCACCGGCGAGGAAAGCGGCCGCGCTATCGACAACCTGCAACCCGGCCAGTACCTGTAGGCCGCATCCGTCCGGCCAGGCGTCACCGCAGGAGGCTGCCGATGGCAACGCCCAAGTACGTCGGCGTCGAGACCGAGTTCGGCATCGCGATCACCGGTCCGTCCGACGTCAACCCGGTCGTCGCCTCATCGCTGGTCGTCGGTGCGTACCGGGGCCGCGGCCGACGGGACGTGCGGTGGGACCACAGCGACGAGCACCCGTTGCGGGACGCCCGCGGCTACGAGCATCCCGACCCCCACGAACCGTTCCCCGACGACGACCTGGGTCTGGCCAACACGGTGTTGACCAACGGTGCGCGCTTCTACGTCGATCACGCCCATCCGGAGTACGCGACCCCCGAGTGCTCCAACGCCCGGGATCTGGTGATCTGGGACAAGGCGGGGGAGCGGATCCTCGAGGATGCCGCCGCCCAGGCGGTGACGACCCTGCCACCGGGAAGCCGGGTGCTGATCCACAAGAACAACACCGACGGCAAGGGTGCAGCCTACGGGACGCACGAGAACTACCTCGTCCCGCGGTCGGTCCCGTTCGGCCGTCTGACGCGCCAACTGCTGCCGTTCTTCGTCAGCCGCCTGGTGTACGTCGGCGCGGGCCGGACGGGCAACGAGTTCGACGAGGTCGACGTGCCCTACCAGTTGTCCCAACGCGCGGACTTCTTCGAGGTCGAGGTCGGGCTCGAGACGACGCTCAAGCGGCCACTGATGAACACCCGCGATGAACCGCACGCGGATCCGGAGCTCTACCGCCGACTGCACGTGATCAACGGCGACGCCAACCTGTGCGAGGTCGCGACCTTCCTGAAGGTCGGCACGATGCTGCTCCTGCTGGACGTCATCGAGGACGAAGCGTTGCCGGAGCTGCCCGGACTGGCCGATCCGGTCCGTGCCTTCCACCGGGTCAGCCACGATCTGACCTGTGCCCAGCCGCTGCGGATGGACGACGGCAGCCGCATGACCGCGCTCGAGATCCAGTGGCACTACCTCGACGCCTGCCAGCGCTACGTCAAGGAGGGCAACGTCGATGACGTCGGGACCACGGCGGTCCTCGACCGGTGGGAAGCGGTCCTGACGACCGCTGAGCGCGACCCCCGGGCCCTGGACGGACAGGTGGACTGGGCCACCAAGCTCGCCCTCCTGGAGAGCTTCCGGGACCGCCACGACCTCGACTGGGGACACGACCGCCTCAAGATGGTCGACCTGCAGTACCACGACGTCCGGCAGGACAAGGGCCTGTACCAGCGGCTGGCGGCGCGCGGCCGCGTCGAGCGGCTGATCACCGATGCCGAGGTCGATGCGGCCATGACGACCCCGCCGGAGGACACCCGCGCGTGGTTCCGTGGCGAGTGCATCCGACGGTTCCGCGATCAGGTCGTCGCCGCCGGGTGGGACGCACTGATCTTCGACGTCGGCCGCGATGCGCTCCAGCGGGTGCCGATGATGGAACCGGGACGCGGAACACGGGCCATGACCGCGGAGCTGCTCGACAGCGTGGACAGTGCCGCGGAACTCCTGGACCGGCTCACCAGCTGAGGGGGACCCTGCGCCGCGGTCGGTACGCTGCAGGGGCAGGTCGACATGAGGAGCCTTCCGATGAGCGACGGTGGCCAGGTTCGTAAGGGCGGCGGTTCCGAGCAGGAGCCCGAGGAGCACGTCGAGGAGACTCCAGAGTCGGATGCCAAGGACGTGCTTGACGACGTCGATGAGCTGCTCGACGAGATCGACGACGTGCTCGAGGAGAACGCGGAGGAGTTCGTCCGCGGCTACGTCCAGAAGGGCGGGCAGTAGCCCGCCACATCCCGTCCGACGCCGACGCGCGGCCGACCCTGACCGTCACGGTGCACGAGGTCCCAGGCTCGCGCGGTCCTCAGGAGAACCTTGTGACCTTCGCCCCGAACGAACACATCAGCGATCTGCCGCAGGCGTTCGACGCGGGCGGGAGCTCGTTCGTTGCCGCTCTCCAGCGGCAGGCCCCACAGGCCCTACCGCCACTGCTCGGAGGCAGCCCGATGCCTGCGGAACTCCGCGATCAGCTCATCGAGGGCACCACGGTGCTCGCGGTCGTCGCCCGGGACGGGGTGGTGATGGCCGGTGACCGCCGAGCGACGGCGGGCCACCACATCTCGCGTGGCGACATGCGCAAGGTCTTCCCGGCGGATGACTCCTCGGCGATCGGCATCTCCGGCGCCGCCGGGCCCGCGATGGAGCTGGCCCGGATCTTCGCGACCGAGCTGGAGCACTACGAGAAGGTCGAGGGTGAGCCGCTGTCGCTGGATGGCCGCTCCAACAAACTCGCCGGGATGGTGCGCGCGCACCTCCCGATGGCGATGCAGGGGCTGGTCGTGGTTCCCCTGTTCGCGGGTGTCGATCGACGGACCGGTGACCGCCGGATCTTCGAGTACGACCCGGTCGGTGGCCGGTACCGGGCGACCAACAGCGCGGCGACCGGGTCCGGCTCGATGGCGGCACGTGCGACGCTCAAGCGGTTGGCGGATCCTGAGGCCGACCTCGACGTCGCGGCGCGGACCGCGATCGAGGCGCTCTTCGACGCCGCTGAGGAGGACAGTGCCACGGGCGGGCCCGACCTCATCCGTCGCATCTACCCGATCGTGGCCGTGATCGACCAGGACGGCTACCGCGAGCTCACGGATGACGAGGTCGCCGCACACGTCGAAGCGGTCGTCGAGACTCACCGCAGCTGACCCACACGCCCACCGTTCCCGTTTCGACCCAGCGAGGCACCCGTGGCCACACCGTTCTACGTCGCACCCGAACAGATGATGAAGGACCGGGCCGAGTACGCCCGGAAAGGCATCGCCCGGGGGCGGGCGCTCATCGCTCTCGAGTACACCGCCGGCGTGGTGTTCGTGAGCGAGAACCCGTCGCGCTCCCTGCACAAGACCTCGGAGATCTACGACCGCATCGGGTTCGCAGCCGTCGGCCGGTACAACGAGTTCGAATCGATGCGGGTCGCCGGTATCCGCCTGGCCGACGTCAAGGGCTACCAGTACGCCCGGGAGGACGTCACGGCCAAGGCACTGGCCAACGCGTACTCGCAGGCGCTCGGGTCGATCTTCATGGGTGGCGAGGCCAAGCCCTACGAGGTCGAGCTGTTGATCGCCGAGGTGGATGACGACGCCGACGGGCGCAACGGCCACGAGCTCTACCACATCCTCTACGACGGCTCGATCGTCGACGAGCACCGGTTCGTCGTGATCGGCGGCGACACCGAGCCGCTCACGGCGGCGCTCGAGTCCCGCTGGGAGCCGGACCTGGACCGTGACGCGGCCATCAACGTCTGCGTGGCCGCATTGGGTGAGGTCTCGGGCCGCAGCATGGATCCGGGTGACCTCGAGGTGTCCGGGCTCGATGCCACGCGGGCCCGGCGGCGGTTCTTCCGGCTCCGTGATCAGGCGCTGACGGATGCGATCAACGCAGACGGTTGAACCCCGGTTGCTGCGGATGCGGTGCGGACACGGCACCCTGCCCGTGTTCCCCACGACGGGATCCACAGAGATGAGGCGCGTGTGCGACGGCGGATCTTCGGCATCGAGAACGAGTACGGCGTCACCTGCACGTTCGAGGGTCAGCGACGACTGAGCCCCGACGAGGTCGCCCGGTACCTGTTCCGCCGTGTGGTGTCCTGGGGGCGCTCGTCGAACGTCTTCCTCGAGAACGGCGCTCGGCTGTACCTCGACGTCGGCTCGCACCCCGAGTACGCGACCCCGGAGTGTGACTCGCCCCGGCAGGCGATCGTCCATGACAAGGCGGGCGAACGGATCGTCGAGGATCTCGTGCTGTCCGCCGAGCAACGGCTGGCGGAGGAGGGGATCGCCGGGCGCATCTCGTTGTTCAAGAACAACACGGACTCCGCCGGCAACAGCTACGGCTGTCACGAGAACTACCTCGTGGGACGTGTCGGTGAGTTCCAACGCCTGGCCGAGGCACTGATCCCGTTCCTGGTCACCCGGCAGGTCTTCGCGGGTGCCGGCAAGGTGCTGCAGACACCGCGGGGACCGAGCTACTCGTTGTCCCAGCGGGCCGAGCACATCTGGGAGGGGGTCTCGTCGGCGACGACGCGATCGCGGCCCATCATCAACACCCGTGACGAACCGCACGCCGATGCGGAACGCTTCCGCCGCCTGCACGTGATCGTCGGCGATTCGAACATGTCCGAGTACACCTCGTGGCTGAAGGTGGCCACCTGCGACCTCGTGCTCCGCATGCTCGAGGAACAGGCCGTCATGCGCGACCTGTCGCTGGACAACCCGATCCGGGCGATCCGCGAGATCTCGCACGACATGACCGGCACGCGCCGGATCCGCCTGGCCAGCGGTCGCGAGATGAGCGCGTTGGAGATCCAACAGGCCTACCTCGAACGTGTCGAGCGCTACCTCGAATCCACCCCGGACGCCGACGAGGAGGCCAAGCGTGTCGTCGAGGAGTGGCGGTTCGTGCTGGAGCGGCTCGTCACCGACCCGATGTCGCTCGGCCGGCAGTTGGACTGGGTCGCCAAGTACCGCCTGATCGAGGGCTACCGGGCCAAGCACGGTCTGCCGCTGGGTCATCCCCGCGTCCAGATGCTGGATCTGGCCTACCACGACGTGGTCCGCGATCGGGGTCTGTACCACCTGCTGGTCCGACAGGGACGGGTCCAACAGTTGCTGGACGAGGACGAGATCATCGCGGCGATGACCGAGCCACCGCCGACGACGCGGGCGGCCCTGCGAGGCCGCTTCATCACGGCGGCCAAGCGCAAGCGGCGCGACTACACGGTCGACTGGGTCCACCTCAAGCTCAACGACCAGGCCCAGCGCACCGTGCTCTGCAAGGATCCCTTCCGTCACGAGGACGAGCGGGTCGACCGGCTGATCGAGTCGATGTAGGCGGGCACATCGGTTCGAGGTCTCCCGGTCACCGCCGGTGTGGCGTCTACCCTGCGGTTCGCGACAGGGAGCCGACGGTGACGCAGAAGACCGAACGACTGGTCAACCTGACCGTCGCATTGCTCGAGGCGAGACGGCCGATGACCTTCGCGGAACTCAAGCAACGGACGGGGTTCTACGAGCAGTCCGACGTGGAGTCGGCCCGCCGGATGTTCGAGCGGGACAAGGACGACCTCCGGCGGCTCGGGGTGCCGGTCGAGGTGGTGGACGTCGCGTTCGGTGAGGACCTGGGCTACCGGGTCGAGCGACGGGCCTACGAGCTGCCCGATGTCGACCTGACCGCCGAGGAGGTCGCGGCCCTGGCCCTGGCCGTCCACCTCACCGGTGGCGAGGGCGATCGGCTGGCGTTGACCAAGTTGGTGGCGCGGGCTCCCGACCCGATACCCGTCGAGGAGCAGCCAGCGGTGCGCGTGGAGATCGCCGCCGACCCGGTTGACGCCGTGGCCGACGCGGTCGTCACCCGGACGGCGCTGGCGTTCTCCTACCGCGCGGCGGACGGTGCCGTTTCGCGGCGGACCGTCGACCCGTACGCCATCGCGCAGCGACGTGGATCCTGGTACCTGGTTGCGCGGGACCATGACCGTGACGCGCAGCGTGCCTTCCGGCTGGATCGGATGCAGGGACGTCCCACGACGGTTGGTCCGGCGAAGGCCTTCGAGTCCCTGAAGGACCTGGACCTGGCCTCGGCGGTGTCGGGCCCCGAGTTGGCGACCATCGATGTCGACCTGGCGGTGGACGGAACCGCCCGGTGGGCGGTGGAGTCCCGTGGCGGTGTCCAGACGGGTGCATCCGTCGACGGGCGACCCGTCCTGCGCGTCCCGGGCCTCGACCCCACACGTGATCTGCCCTGGTTGCTGGGCCTGTGGCCCGGCGCGAAGGTTGTTGCTCCGGATGCGGTCGCCCGGTCGGTGGCCGATGGCCTGCAGGCCGTCATCGCTGCGCATCGGGATCCGGTCGACCAGGAGGTCGATCGATGAGTGCGACGACGGATGTCGCGCGCATGCTGACGCTCGTGCCGTGGTTCCTCGAACGGCCCGGGGCCAGCCTCGACGAGGCTGCCGATGCGTTCGGGGTTCCCTCGAGCGTCATCCGTCGTGACCTCGGTCACCTCGATTTCTGTGGGTTGCCCGGCCTGGGTGGTGGCGCGCTGTTCGATGTCTCACTCGTCGGCGACCGGGTCGTTGTGTCCATGGCCGACGAGTTGCGCCGCCCGCTCCGGCCAACCGCCAGCGAGGGCCTACGGCTCGTGCTGACCGTGGACGCGGTGATGGGCGCGCTCGGCGAGGAACTGCCGGCCCTGCGAACCGGGATCGACAAGGTCCGCGCTGCGCTCGGCATCCCGGAGGACGTCGCTGACGTCCTGGACGCGGACGAGGTCCCGGGTCTCGACGTCGTCCGGGCGGCCCTTCGCGACGGCGTTCGGCTGCGACTGACCTATCAGGGAAGGTCCGACACCGAACCGGCCCCTCGTGAGGTCGATCCGTGGTCCCTGCACATCCAGGATGGGGTGTGGTACCTCCAGGGGCACGACCACGGCGTCGGCGAACGCCGCACCTTCCGCCTCGACCGCACCTCCGGCATCGAGACGCTGGCTCAGCCCATCGCCGTTTCGGCGCCCGACCACCTGCCGGCGCCCCGCTACGCCCCCGCGCCGGACGATCTGGAGGTGGTCATCGAGGTGGATCCGGAGGGCCGATGGCTGGAAGGGGCGGTGGTCGTCGACGCCCGTGAGGACCGGAACGACGGTGGGGCCGTCCTGACCCTGCGGACCGACGCCCCACGGTGGATCGCGCGGCTGGTGCTCATGGCGGGTGGTGCCGCCCGCGTCGTCGGTCCCGATGCCCTGCGCGATGAGGTCCTGCGTCTGGCCACCGACGTCTGAGGACGGCGGCCACCGGACGCTATAGGTGACGCCTCCGCCGGTCGATGGGAAGGGGAGACCCCCGACCGTCACCTGTGGAGGTGAGCGTCATGACCCGGATCCGCGCGAACTGTCCCGACTGCGGGGACGTTGAGCTGACCCCGGACGAGATCCTGATCCAGGTCGCCCACGACGATACGGAGCTGGTCGGTGATGGCAGCCAGTACCGGTTCGTCTGCCCCGACTGTGCCGGCACGGTGACCAAGCCGGCCGACGACCGCATCGTGCAGTTGTTGATCACGGGGGGTGTCGCCCTGCAGGTCGCCGAACCGTCGGTCGACGCTCGTCCGCCCCACCCCGAGGCACCGCCCGCCGGGGCGCCGCTCACAGCTGACGACCTCTTGGACCTCCACCTGCTGCTCGAGAGCGACGACTGGTTCGGGATCCTGACCGGCCCGCGACGCTGACGCCTGGGATCCTGCGGTCACCGGGAGGCTCCCGCGACGACGACTAGACTCGGTGCCATCCGACCGCCGAGGTTGTGTGTCCACGCCCATCATCGTCATCCTGATCGTGACCGCGTTGCTGACCTTCGTCGCCTTCGTGGTACTGATCTGGAGCGTCGTGCGGAGCGTGACCGCGGTCGCCGCCGATGTCACCGACCTGCGCGACCGGGTCCTGCCCGATCTCGAACGCATCCAACGGGATGCGGACATCACCTCGCGAGAACTCGATCAGGTCGGGACGTCGCTCGAGCGCCTCCAGGAGGAGCAACAGGTCCGCCGGGAGCGACGGTCCCCGGGATCCGGGTGACGTCGCTGCCAACCCTCCCCAGCCTGCCCTCGATGGAGCGAACGCCCGTGCGGGCGTGATGAGCGATACGCTCACGGGGTAGGCGGACACAGGGCCTGCGACCAGGGACCGGCAGGTCCGCCGCAACCACCAGCGAGGATGGCCATGAACCCCACAGGGCAGCAACTGATCATCATCCTGCTGATCGTGCTCCTGCTCTTCGGTGCCAAACGACTGCCGGACCTGGCCAAGTCGATGGGCTCGTCGATCAAGGAGTTCCGCTCCGCCACTAAGGAAGCGATGGCGGACGAGGATTCCGACTCACCCTCGGAATCCGATCAGGGACACTGATCCATCGCCACGGACGAAGCCGCCCCGGGATCGGGCCTCCCGGGGGAGATGACCCTCTTCCAGCACCTGGCTGAACTGCGCAACCGGTTGTTCAAGGCCGTGATCGCGCTGTCGATCGGCACCGTGATCGGCTACATGCTGTTCCCGATGCTGATCGATTTGATCATGGAGCCCTACTGCGATGTCGCTGATCGCATCCGGCCCGACGGCACCTGCACCCTGGTCGCCCTGACGCCGTTGGAGCCGTTCTCGGTCCGGCTCAAGACCTCGGTGGTCGTCGGTCTGTTCATCGGCGGGCCGGTGATCTTCTACCAGCTGTGGCGCTTCATCACGCCCGGGCTGACCACCAAGGAGCGTCGCTACGCCCTGCCCTTCGTGACCATCAGCCAGCTCATGTTCGCGGCAGGCATCTTCTTCGCCTACCTGGTGATCCCCTTCGGTCTGCGCACCCTGCTGGGCCTCGGAGGGCCGAGCATCGAACCGCTGCTGTCAGCGTCGGAGTACCTGTCGTTCTTCCTGACGATGTCGATCGCGTTCGGGATCGTCTTCGAGATGCCGCTGATCCTGATCTTCCTGTCCATGGTGGGCATCCTCAAGGCCGCGGCACTCCGCAAGGCCCGTCCGTACGCGATCCTCGGCAGTGTGGTCGCTGCGGCGTTCATCACGCCGACCAACGACGCCATCACCCTGTTCTTCATGGCCGGCCCGATGATCATCTTCTACGAGGTCTCGATCTTGGCCGCCTGGCTCATCGAACGCTCCCGGCGGAAGCGCGCCGCGTGAGTGATGCCCCGACCGACGTGCCGGGCGCGCCTTCCGGCCGGCGTTCGACCTCGACGTGGTCGCCGCTGCTGCTGCGCTGGCGCCGGCTGTCCGCGCGCCTTCGCCTCGGGCCCCTGGTGGTGGCGTGTCTGATCGCGCTGCTGATCGGCGTGGTCGTCGGCCGCCTGAGCTCGCCCGGCGCCGATGCCGGGGCCGCGCAGGCCATCCAGACCGCGATCCTGCCCCTGGCGCTTGACGCTGACGGGATCTGGAACTCCGCCTCCGGAGAGCGCGATCCCGTCGCCGAGGGGTTGGTCGCCCTGCGACAGGAGGGCGACCCCGTACCGGTACAGACCTGGGGTGAGGCGTGGCTGGCTTCGTACGATGGTGTCCTGCTGCAACTGGCCGGGCTCGACATGCCGGCGACCGCCCGGCCGGTGCAGCGCCAGTACATCACGGCTGTCACCCTGTCGCGTGACGCGGTCGAGGTGCTGCGTCACGCCGCGGAGATCGACGATCCCGATGACCGCCTCGACCTCCTCACGGAGGCTGGTCGGCTCCGCCAGCGCAGCGAGCAGCTCACCGCATCGGCCCGGGCGTCGGTCCTGGATCTGGATGGGCAGCGGGCCGACGTCTCGCCGCTGCCGGGACTCACGAGCTTCCAGGAAGGACGCCGCGGATGACACGACAGCTCACCCGGGAGGTTCCGTTGATCGCGAGCTTCCTCGACGAGGTCGGCTTCGCCCTGGACCCGTTCCAGGAGCAGGCGATCGCGGGCCTGCTCGCCGGCCAATCGGTCCTGGTCGCCGCTCCGACCGGCGCGGGCAAGACGGTCGTGGGGGAGTTCGCCTGCCACGACGCGATCCACAACGGAGGGCGTGCCTTCTACACGACGCCGATCAAGGCGCTCTCGAACCAGAAGTTCCGGGACCTGTCGGCGCGGTACGGCGACGAGCGGGTCGGGCTCCTGACCGGTGACCGGTCCATCAACGGTGACGCGCCGGTGGTCGTGATGACCACCGAGGTGCTGCGCAACATGATCTACGAGGCTTCGCCGGCGTTGCGCTCGCTGCGCCACGTGATCCTCGATGAGGTGCACTACCTCGCGGATCGCTCGCGGGGCGCGGTCTGGGAGGAGGTCATCATCCAGTTGGCGGCCTCCGTGCAGCTCTCGGCGCTGTCCGCGACGGTCAGCAACGCCGAGGACTTCGGCCGCTGGCTCGCCGAGGTCCGTGACGACTGCGAGGTGATCATCGAGGAGGCACGCCCCGTGCCTCTCAAGCACCACTACTTCGTCAACGACCGGATCCACGACACCTTCCGGGCGGGCAAGAAGAAGGGTGCGAGCAAGGAGTACCGCGAGCGCGCATCGCAGGCGCTTGCGGGGATCCCCAACCCCGACGTGGTGATGCTGGAACGTCGCTCCCGGCAGCGCAACCGGGTCAGCAACAAGGGTCGTCGGATGGCCCCGGACGTGAAGCTGCGGTGGCCGTCCCGCCCCCAGGTCGTCGCGGAACTGGCGGCGCGGAACTGGTTGCCGGCGATCTTCTTCGTGTTCTCGCGCAACGGCTGCGAGAAGGCGGTCGAACAGCTCGTTCGGTCCGGCGTGCGGCTCACGGATCACGAGGAGCGCGAGGAGATCGCCTCGCTCGTGGACACGATGCTCGCCGACATCCCGGCGGAGGACCTGCGCGTCCTGAACTTCTCATCGTGGCGGGCCGGACTTCTGGACGGCATCGCGGCACACCACGCCGGGATGGTCCCCGCCTTCAAGGAGGTGGTCGAACTCCTCTTCCAGCGAGGGCTGTTGAAGGTGGTGGTCGCGACCGAGACCCTGGCCCTCGGCATCAACATGCCGGCCAAGACGGTCGTCATCGAACGGCTGGAGAAGTGGAACGGGGAAGCGCACGTGCTGCTCACCCCCGGTGAGTACACACAGCTCACGGGCCGGGCCGGGCGCCGCGGTATCGACACGGTCGGTCACGCCGTGGTGCTCTATCAGCGGGACCTGAACTTCACGACCGTGGCCGGGTTGGTCGGAACCCGGACCTACCCGCTGCGCAGTTCCTTCGCGCCGTCGTACAACATGGCGGTCAACCTGCTCCGCCACCACGACCTGCGCGAGGCCGAGGCACTGCTCGGTGCCTCCTTCGCCCAGTTCGAGGCGGACTCATCGGTCACACGCAAGGCCGACCGACTCCTGGAGTTGGAGCACGGGATCCGGGGGTACGCCAGCCGCCTGGAGTGCGATCACGGCGACTGGGCCGCGTACTGGGCCCTGCACCAGGAACTCGAACGGCTCCGTCACGACGAGGCGGAGTCGCGCCGGCGGCGTTCCGATTCCGCGGTGCGGGATGCCATCGCACGGCTCGATCCCGGGGATGTCCTGCACCTGCCATGGGTCGGCAGACGGGGGCTTGCCGCGGTCGTCGGCATCCAGCTCAGCAAGGGCGGCACCCCACTGGCCCAGGTGGTGACCGATGACTACGCGCTGACCCGGGTTGGGCCACGGGAGCTGGTCGATCCACCCGAGCCGGTCGAACGCATCCGCCTGCCCACGTCCGGCAACCCGAGGCAGAAGGAGTACCGCAGGGCCATCGGCAACACCCTGCGTGGCGTCGATCCGCCGGCGGTCCAGGCCATGGAGCCGGCCACCGAGCCGACGGAGGACAATGGGCCCTCCCCGGAGATCCTCCGGCTGGAGGAACAGCTGCACACCCACCCGTGCCACGGATGTCCAGATCGCAACGACCACGTGGTCTGGCAGGAGCGCGCGGACGAGTTGATCGCCGAGGCGGACGGACTTCGCAGCACCATCCGGCACGCCACGGGGTCCCTCGTGCGGCAGTTGGATCGGATCCTGCGCGTGTTGCGTGACCTCGGCTACGTGACGGGTGACGCAACGCCGACCGACGACGGGCTGCTGCTGGCCGGCATCTACAGCGAGGTCGATCTGCTGGTCGCGGAAGCGGTCCGACGTGGCCTGCTCGACGAGTTGTCCGCACAGGAACTCGCGGGCGTGGCGTCGGTCTTCCTCTACGAACCCCGAGGCGGCGACCCCACCTACCGCCCCGAACTCCCGACCGTCGGCATCTACGAAGCCACACACGCCATCTTCGAGCTCGCGGAGGAACTCCGCGATCGGGAGCGCACGGCCGGCGTCCGCCCGCTGCGCGACCTGGATGCCGGATTCGTGGCGGCGGCCTGGCGGTGGGCATCGGGCTCCGACCTGGACACCGCTCTGGGTGATCTGGAGCTCACCGGGGGTGACTTCGTCCGCAACATCAAGCAGGTCGCCGATCTCGTCGGACAGCTCCGGAGCGTCGGTGGAGCTGACCTGGCGACCTCTGGCGGGGCTGCCATGGCCGGCCTGCGGCGGGGGATCGTCGAGGCGTGAGCCCGCGGGAGGGCTCGGGTCCCGGACCGGTGCCGGAACTGTCCCGGTTGTGCACGACCCGGTGACTAGGCTCGCGCTCCATCCCGACCCAGGAGATCGACGTGCCGCATCCCCTGGGCACGCCGCTGCTGATCGCGAATCCGGCCGCCGGGGCGGGGCGGGATCCGGTGCTCCAGCGACTCACCGCGGCGCTCGAGCATGGGGGCGTCGACTACGACCTCATCGAGACGCGAGGGCGCGGTCAGGCGACCGACCTGGCACGGACGGCGGTGGTCGATGAGGGCCGCACGTTCGTCGTCGCGGTCGGTGGGGACGGCACGGTCCACGAGGTCGTCAACGGGCTCGTCGACGCGGACACCCGGACGATCCGCGGCCAGGACCCCGTCCTGGGCATCGTCAGTGCCGGCAGCGGCAGCGACCTGGTGCGCACGTTCGGCCTCGACCGTCGCCCCGAGGTGTTGGCGACGCACCTGGCCACGGACGCCACGATGAGGATCGACCTCGGGCACATCTCGCTCATCGGCACCGACGGCGATCCCGTCCGTCGCGTGTTCGCGAACGTCGCCGAGGCCGGCTTCGGTGGCACCGTGGTGCAGACCTGTGAACACCTGCCGCGACGCCTGGGGAGTGCCCGCTACGCGCTCGGGATCGTGGTCGGTTGGGGTCGGTTCCGTCGGGTGGTGACATCGGTGACCGTCGACGGCGGGCAGATCACCGAACCGGTCTGCAACGTCGTGGTGGCCAACGGTCAGTTCTTCGGCGGAGGGATGCGGGTGGCGCCCCGGGCCATCCCCTCCGACGGTTCCTTCAACGTGCAGTCATGGGGCGGCAAGGTGTCCGATGTGGTCCGGGCCGGCCGACTGCTGCGCACGGGTCGCCACCTGGAGCGGGCCGACACCCGTGAGTGGCGGTCCGCGACGGTGACGGTCGACGCGCCCCGACCGCTGACCGTGGAGGCTGATGGCGAGGTGCTCGGTACGACACCCGCACGCTTCGAGGTCCTGCCCGGGATCCTCCGTCTCAAGCTGTGACCAGGAGCACCTACGCTGACACCGTCGTGTGAAGGAGCCCGGGTGAGCCAAGAACGGCTGGCAAGGACGCAGGCGGTCCTGCAACGTGACGACGTGGATGCGCTGCTGGTCGGTCCCAGTGCCGACCTGCGCTGGTTGGTCGGCTACCACGCCCTGCCACTGGAACGCCTGACCCTCCTGGTCGTGCCGGCGGACGGCGATCCACAACTCGTCGTACCGGCGTTGGAGGGACCCCGGGCCAGGGAGAGCGGCGCCGACCGGTACGCGACGATCCGTCCCTGGGAGGAGACCGACGATCCGATGGCGCTGGTCAGCAGCATCGTCGGCGGGGGTGGTGCCGGCCGCGTCGCCGTGCAGGACCGGCTCTGGACCAGCTTCACCCTGGCGCTGCAGGCGGCCATCCCCGCCTCCACGTGGATCCCGGGCTCCGAGGTGATGCGTGAGCTCCGGATGATCAAGTCGACCGAGGAGCAACAGGCACTCCGGGAGGTCGGGGCGGCCATCGATCGCGTCCATGAACAGGTTCCCGGCCTGCTGCGTGTCGGACGGACCGAGCGTGAGGTCGGCCGCGACATCGCGGACCTCATCCTCGTCGACCACGACGAGGTCAACTTCGTGATCGTGGGGTCCGGTCCGAACGGTGCGTCTCCGCATCACGAGACCGGTGAACGGGTCCTTGCCGCCGGTGACGCCGTGGTGGTCGACATCGGGGGCACACGGGCGGGCTACTGCTCCGACTGCACCCGCAACTACGTCGTGGGGGACGCGCCGGCCGGCTACGCCGAACTCCACGCGATCCTGGAGGACGCCCAGGAGCGCGCGGTCGCCGCGGTCCGTCCCGGCGTGACCGCCGAAGCCATCGATGCGGCGGCACGTGAGCCGATCGTTGCCGCGGGGTACGGGGAGCTGTTCATCCACCGCACCGGGCACGGCATCGGCGTCGAGGAACACGAGGAACCATGGATCGTGGCCGGCAACCGGTTGTTGCTCGAAGCCGGCATGGCGTTCTCGGTCGAGCCCGGCATCTACGTCCCGGACCGGTACGGCGCCCGCATCGAGGACATCGTGCTCGTGACCGAGGATGGGGTCGAGCGGGTCAATCATCGTCCTCGGGACGTCATCGTGGCAGGATGACGTGTCGACGTGGGACACAGCGACGGCTCGGTGGGGTCGCGGGATCGGGAGTGGGAGATGGCAGACGCTGAGGTGCAGGTTCGACGGGCGCGCATCGAGGAGATCCGTCCACTCGCAGGCGAGTACAAGCGCGAACAGGAGTCGACCAGCGATGCCGTACCGGATCCGGCCCTCCCACAGGGCGGCATCTTCTGGCTGGCGACCGATGCCGATGGGACCCCCTTGGGCTACGCGGCTGGCACCCTGCGTGCGACCGGTTGCACCATCGGGCCGGTGTTCACCCGCCGCGCTGCGCGTCGTCGTGGTGTGGGTCACAGCCTGCTCGCCGCCATCCAGGAGTGGGCGGAGGACACCCGGGTGCCGGTCGTCGAGATCTCCGTGGCGGCCCCCAACCAGGACGGCCAGCGATTCCTCGAATCGCTCGGCTACGAACCACGACGCGTCCTGATGTCGTTGACCCCCAGTTCGGCCAAGGGTCGCTGAGACCCCGCACCGAGATCGGAAGAGCCACGTGCATCGGTTGTCCGAGCCAGAGTTGGCCCTCATCGAGATGGTCCGGGAGGTTGCCGCGGAACGGATCGCGCCCGCCGCCGACCGGTACGAACGGGAGCACACCTTCCCCCGGGAACTGTTCGACCTGCTCGCCGGCCTCGATCTGACCGGCCTACCGTTCGCCGGCGAGGTCGGAGGCTCCGGCGTCTCCCAGCGCACCTACCTCATGGTCGTCGAGGAGGTGACCCGGGCCTTCGCCGCGCTCGGCATGGGGCTGTCGGTCCACACGTTGGCGACCTGGGGCATCGACACCTACGCAACCCCGGCGCAGCGTGAGCGGTTCGTTCCCGATCTCGTCGCCGGCAGCATGCTCGGGGCCTACTCGCTGTCCGAGACGGGATCGGGCTCCGATGCCGCGGCACTGACGACCCGTGCCGTGCGCGACGGCGATGGGTACCGGCTCACCGGCACCAAGGCATGGGTGACCCACGGTGGGGTCGCGGACCGTTACCTGGTCATGGCCAGGACCTCGGACGACGGGGCGCGCGGTATCAGCGCGTTCGTGATCGATGCCGATCAACCGGGCATGACCGTCGCCCCGCCGGAGAGCAAGATCGCGATGTGGGCGTCGCCAACCGCCCAGATCGTGTTCGATGATGCACCGGTCGATGCCGATCGACTGCTCGGGGGTGAGGAAGGTCGCGGGTTCGGGACGGCGATGGCGTCGTTGGAGGGCGGCCGGCTGGGCATCGCTGCATGTGCCGTCGGATTGGCCCAGGCCGCGCTCGACGAAGCTGTGCGCTACGCCAGGCAACGTGAGCAGTTCGGTCGTCCGATCGCGGACTTCCAGGGGGTGGGTTTCCTGCTGGCCGATATGGCGGCCCGGACCGAGGCCGCCCGGGCGCTGTACCGCTCGGCCGCGGAGCAGCGCGACCAGGGACTCGACATCGGTCGTGTCGCTGCCATGGCCAAGGTCGTTGCGACCGATGCGGCGATGCAGACGACCACGGACGCGGTCCAGGTGTTCGGCGGGGTGGGCCTCACGACGGACGTGCCGGTCGAGCGCTACCTCCGGGAGGCCAAGATCCTGCAGATCGTGGAGGGGACCAACCAGATCCAACGGTTGGTGATCTCGCGCTCGCTGACCGCGTCGTGACCGACGGGTCGAGCCGCTGGCTGAGCCAGCACGACCGTGACCGCCTGCGGGCGACGCGGCGACTGGTGGTGGTCGGCGCCATCTTCGGCATGCTCAGCGCCGGCGCGCTCGGGTTCCTCGGCTTCGACGGACGCGTCGGCTTCGCGATGGTGATGGCCGGGACCGCGGTGGGCGCGGTCGGCGCAGCGCTGTGGACCATCGTGTTCGCCATCGTCGACGAGGCCCGACGCGCACCGGTGGCTCTGGCCCGTGTGCTGATCAGCCTGGGCCTGTTCGCCGGCGGGGCCGCGCTGCTGGTGATGGTCGCGGCCCTCGCCGGCCTCAACGACTGACCGTGATCCGTGGCGAGTGCAGTTCGACCGATCGGGTCGACACAACCTCCGAGCAACCCTGCGACCGACCTCGTAGGCTGCCACCCGTCCGTAACGTGCGTACGATCGGTGCGCCCCCGACCGGAGCAGGCGTGGAGAGCACCATGACGCCATCGGCGTCGGATCACGATCGCAGACCCGTGCGAGGCACGTTGCTCGTTTCGGACCGTGTCCTCACGTTGGGTCACGGGCGGAAACACGCGCGTGCGCTGATCGTGCGTGGGAGCCGGGTGGTCTGGGTCGGCGACGACCCGGAGCAGGCACCTCCCCACCAGGATCGCGTCGATCTCCGTGGGTGTGTGATCGGACCGGCGTTCGTCGACGCCCACGTCCACCTCACCCCGATGGGGCTGGCCCTCACGGGCCTGGACCTCTCCCGGGTCTCGAGCGGCGCGGAACTCCTGCAGGCCGTCGCCACCTACGCCGGGGCACACACGGGCCGTGTGGTGTGGGGGCATGGTTTCGACCCCCATGGGTTCAGCGACCCGTTGCCGACCCCTGACGACCTGGCGCGGGTCGCCGGTGGACGGGCCGTCTACCTGTCGCGGGTCGACGGTCACGCCAGTCTGGTGGACCGTCGCACGATCTCCGCGGCCCCGCTGGCCCGGAGCGAAGGGATCGAACGGGATGCGGCGGGCGAGCCCACCGGCATGCTGCGCCGGGAAGCCAACCACATCGTGCGTCGCTGGAGCGTCGGAGCGATGGAGGAGGCGGAACTCGAGGTGGCCCGCCGCGAGGCCGTGGGCCATGCCGCCCGGCTGGGCGTCGCCTCGGTGCACGAGATGGGGAGTCCGGACGTCATGGGTCTCGGGGATCTGGACCGGTGGCTGGAAGGTGAGTGGCCGATCGAGGTGGTCGCCTACTGGGCCGGCCTGGATGTGCAGACCGCGCTGGCACGTGATCTCCGCCACGTCGGCGGTGATCTGTTCCTGGACGGTTCACTGGGCTCGCACACCGCGGCGTTGAGCGAGCCCTACGCGGATCTCCCAACGACCAGTGGCCACCTCGAACTGGATGACGACACCCTCACGGCCTGGTACCTCGAGGCGACACGAGCCGGACTACAGACAGCGGTCCACGCGATCGGGGACGCCGCGATCCGGCAGGTCGTGCGGTGCTGGCGCAGCGTCTCCGAGCGTCTCCGCGAGGACGGCATCCACGACGCGGTCCGTCGCGGGCGTCATCGCGTCGAGCATGCCGAGGTCCTGCCCCCGGAACTGCTCGACGCCATCGCCGAGTTGGGGCTGGTCATCTCAGCACAGCCTGCCTTCGAGACGCTCTGGGGTGGCGACCACGGCATGTACGTCGCCCGACTCGGGGCTGAACGGGCGGGCTGGACCAACCCCTTCCGGGCACTGGCCGATCGCGGTGTGGGACTCGCGTTCGGCTCGGACGCCAACGTCACACCGATGGACCCGTGGGAGACCGTGATGGCCGCCCAGCACCGGGCTGACCCGGACCACGAGGTCAGCCGCCTGGAGGCGGTCAGCATGTCGACCCTGGGAGGGCGCCATGCGGCCCGGCAGGACCGCTACGTCGGGGTCGTCCGGGCAGGGATGCGCGCGGACCTGGCCGTCTTCGAGGATGACCCCTACCGCGCGGATGATCCCCGCGGAACGCGGTGCGTCGCGACATTGTCCCAGGGCCGGATCGCCCATGGTGACCTCCCGCTCCCGGATGCTCCTGGACGGGTCGTCCTGGCGGGTTGATGCACGCCAGCACACGCGGCCCGCGCGGTCTGCGCAACGCAGCTGTCGGGGAGCACCGGGAGGCTTGACGCCACCCCTCGTCGGGTGGTTGCTTCCCCTTCTGCGAGACGGGGTGAACGCGCTGGTGGACGGCCTGCCGCCATGTGGTGGTTGCAGTACCGCGCATCAACGCTCTCGTCGAGGTGGGTCAGTACCTAGTAGACAACGTGCAGGATCCTGCCGTACCGGACCTGCGCGGCCCCAACGGTGCGCGACACACCCGGTCTTCAAGGGGGCCCCGGATGATCTCCGGGGCCCCCGGACCTCTGTCCGGCGCTTGCATCTCTGCGACCACCTCTGGTACCAATCGCGCCCGCTGGGCGAGACCCGTCGAGCGCGTATGGACAGGAGCACGGCCGTGGCAGCCCGGACGACGTCCCAGCGCGCAGCGTCAGCTGACCTCGAGGAGGCGGACGTGGACGCGTCGACGGCCGCTGATCCCTTCGACGACGAACCCGATGACGTCCTCGAGGCCGATGACGGTCCATCGGCCGACCTCGACGACGATGAGGAGACCGACACCGAGGACGACCTCGTCGATGGCGATCTGGCGGCGGACGAGGAACTGCCCGATGCCGAGGACGACGACGCCGACGAGGAGACCGTCGCGACCGCCCTGGTGACACCCGATGCCGCCTTCGACGATGACGATGACGGGTTGGTCGCTGTCGTCGCCGGTGATGACGACGAGGATGACGACGAAGAGATCGAGGGCCTGCGCGACGGCGAGTTCGTGTGTCGGTCCTGCCACCTCGCCATGCGGGACACCCAGTTGGCGGACCCCAAGAACATGATCTGTCGCGACTGCGCGTGATCGCTCGTCGTGGCCTGTCCGCCGGTGCTCCGGCGGTCGCAGCCGCCTCGGGGCTCGTCCTGCTGGCCGCCCATCCGCCGGTGGGATGGTGGTGGCTGACGTTCGCCCATCCGCCGCTGCTGATCGCAGCGTTGTGGCTCGCGGCGACCGCCGACGAGGGTCCGGGCCGATGGCGGCCGTTCGGACTCGGCGCGGTCGCGGGGCTGGTCGCCTTCGGGCCGATGCTCTCCTGGTTGATCGCACCGGCCGGCTACGTCGGCTGGGGACTTCTGGTGGGGGTCCAGGCCGTCTGGATGGGACTCCTGGCGCTGCTGCTCAGCCGGTTCCTCGACCACCGCCTGCTGCCGGTCATCGCTGCCATCGGCTGGACGGCCATCGATGCCTGGCGTGCCATCTTCCCGCTCAACGGCTTCGAGTGGGGCGCGATCGCCTACGCCCACGTCGATGCTTCGTGGATGCTGCCGATGGCTCGTGTGGTCGGCGGCCGGGGCATCACCCTGATCGTCGCACTGGTCGGCGTCGCGGCCGCCGTGGCAGCCCGTCAGACCGTCCGACAGATCCGCGGACGGGGGGACCGGTCCATCGAGGATGCGTTGACCGGAACCACCCTGCCCCTCGGGCTGATGGTCGGCGGCCTCCTGGTGTCCATCCTCATCACGATCGAAGCCCCGCCCACGGAGGGCACGCTCGATGTCCTGGTGGTCCAGGGCAACGACATCCGCCACTGGGAGGATCCGGTTCCCGATCCTCCGACGACCATCACGACCAACCTACGGGATGAGACCCTCGCAGCGATCGGGGACGGTCCTCCACCCGATCTGACCGTCTGGCCCGAATCGAGCATCGACCGGGATCTCACAACCGAACGCGGCGCGAACCTGCGAAGCCTCGTCGACGAGGCGGCCGGTGTCGCGGGCGAGATGGTCGCCGGGGCCACCATGGACGGTCCGGACCCCGCCGCGAACCGCTTCATCGCGGCGCTGCAGTTCGACGGTGACGCGCAGGAGGTCGACCGCTACGTCAAGCGGCGACTGGTGCCCTTCGGCGAGTACATCCCCGCCCGCGAGCTGCTCGACTGGTTCCCCCCACTCGAGCAGGTCCCACGTGATGCGATCTCGGGATCGGGACCCCAACAGCTGTCCACCGCACAGCAGGTCCGCCTCGCAGTCATCATCTGTTTCGAGACGTTGTTCACCGACATCTGGCGGACCAACATCCTGACCGGGGATGATCCGGCACAGCTCGTGCTGTCGCTGACCAACGACGCCTCGTTCCGTGACAGCGCGGAGCCGGCGCAGCACCTGGCCCAGGTACAACTGCGGGCCGTCGAGACGGGCCGCTGGGTGGTCCATGCGTCCATCGCGGGCGGGTCGGCGTTCGTGGACCCCGCGGGCAACGCCCACGACGTGACCCCGCTCTTCGCGGTCGACTCGATCCGGCGTGATCTGCCGTTGGCCGCCGGTCAGACCCCGTACCTCGCCACCGGCGACATCCTCGGGTGGACAGCGCGCATCGCCGTGCTGGGGCTCGCGGCGCTGGCGTGGATCGGGGGTCGTCGACCCGATGAGACGTCGGAGGCCGCTGGTTCCGGGCCGCCGGGGTGAACCGGTAGCCTGCCGACCGTCCGGCGTGAGCTGGATGTGCTCCCGTCGTCCAGCGGCCTAGGATCCCACCCTTTCAAGGTGGTGACGCGGGTTCGAATCCCGTCGGGAGTACGGCTGATCTCGAGACAACCGCCGATCTGAGACGGTTCCGGCGTGACCTTGCGCTCCGGCCGTTCGGTGGGTGCGAACCCCGGACGGTGACCGGACCCGCAGCTACCCTGGCTGCCACCGCCAACCGGCAGCCACTCCCGGCAGAAGTGACCGGCACCACACGCAGGAGGCCACGTGGCCACGAAGATCGAAGTCCAGGTCCCCGTCGAACGCCAGAAGGCCGCGCAGGCCGCCGGCAACTTCGAACTCGAGGATCTCCCCGGCCGGCTCGCCGAGCCGGACGCTGCGGTGCGCGTCGGCAAGCTCCCCAAGCAGGACAAGCCGCTGAAGGTCGTGCGGTCACTGAACGGCATCACCAAGCTCTCGCCAGGGCAGATGATCGTCAACTACGGCCGTTCGGAGTCGCGCTGGGCGACCGCCTACCAGAAGCGGCGGGCCGGGACGGCCGACTTCATCGAACTGATCAGCTACGCCCGACAGATCATCGGCGTCAACGACGAAGGCGGCCTGCTGATCTGTCTGATGGGCCACGCCGGGCAGGGGCCCTGCATCCCGCTGTGGGTGCCGCGCGACGAGGTCACCCTGACCGTCCAGCCCAACGACATCATCCTGCGCTTCGACGGCATCACCTTCGACTGGTGAGCGAGCCGGTGCACGGTCCGCCGGAAGCGGCGGCTCTGCTGGCGATCTGTCAGGAACTCGCTGATGCGGCTGATGCGCTGACGCTCCCCGCGTTCCGGCAGCAGCTCGAGGTCCGCACCAAGGCCGATGGCACGTGGGTCACCAGTGTCGATGAGGCCGTCGAGCGCACCCTGCGCTCGATGATCCTCGACCGGTTCCCTGGGCACGCCGTGCTGGGGGAGGAGGACGGACGGCAGGGGCCGCCCGACGCCCCGACATGGATCCTCGACCCCATCGACGGGACCACCAACTTCGTCAAGGGCAATCCCGTCTTCGCCACGCTCATCGCGGTCCAGGTCGACGGCCAGGAAGTCGCCGGTGTCGTCTCCGCACCGGCGCTGGCGACACGGTGGGACGGCCTGGCGGGTGGACCGGCCCACCAGGACGGCCGGCCGATCCGCGTGAGCCAGGTCGCCGCCCTCGGGGAGGCCGAGGTCGCGTTCGGGGGTCTCGACCACTTCACGGGCAGCGGACGCGGCGACGGTGTCATCAGGCTCGTCGAGGCGACACGGCGGCAACGGGGCTACGGCGACTTCTGGAACCACTGCCTCGTGGCCGCCGGGAGCACCGACGTCGCCGCCGAGGCTGCTGTCAGCCTGTGGGACCTCGCGGCCGTCAAGGTCGTCGTCGAGGCGGCGGGCGGGAGGTTCACCGACCTCTCTGGCCAGCGGACCGCGGACGGAGGCAGTGCCCTCAGCAGCAATGGTCGGCTCCACGACGAGGCCCTGGCACTGCTCGCCCCGGCAGGCCCCTGACCGGTCGGTCACACCCGACCGTTAGGCTCGCTGCATGAGCAACGTTCCGGATCCATCTGCAGCCGAACAGCCCCCGGCCGCGCCGTCGTCGATCGACCCCGACGGCGCGCTGCGGCTGCTGGACGTCGACCGTGCCCCGCCAGGGACCTTCGGCGAACTGGAACCCGCATCCCCACCGCTGACGGATGCGCAGGGCCGGATCCGGTTGTCGTTCAGCCGGATCGACAGCTACCGCAACTGCCCCCGGAAGTTCCGCTACGCCTACGTCGACCGTCTCCCGGGGGTCCCGGGGCCGCACCTGTCCTTCGGCACCTCGATCCACGGGGCCCTCGAGGCGTTCTACGACCGCAAACTGCCCTCGTGTCCGACCGTCGAGGAACTGCTCGGCTTCCTCTACGACGCCTGGGACGCTTCCGGGTTCCGCGATCTGCCACGGTCCGAACAACTCGACTTCTACCGCCACGCGCAACAGGTGCTCCGTCGCTACCACCAGCGGGTGGCCGGCAGCTACCGCCTCCCGGCGTCGACCGAGGCGTGGTTCGAACTGCCCATCGCGCACGAAGCGGTCGTCGTCGGTTCGATCGATCGTGTGGACCTCGACGACGACGGCCGGTTCCACATCATCGACTACAAGACCAACCGCAAGGTCCAGGCCCGGGCCCGGGTGGCGCGGTCGCTGCAGTTGGCGATCTACGCGCTGGCCTGCCGCAACCTGTTCGGCGCTCTGCCGGCCAGCGTGTCGCTCGACTTCGTGGTCCCTGGTGTGATGATCACCGTGCCGATCGGGGACATCGACCTCGACGGTGCCCGGCAGACGATCCTGGACACCGCGGCAGCCGTGCGTGCGGCGTCCTTCGATCCGACGCCCAACCGCCTGTGCGACTGGTGTGACTACCGGGACATCTGCCCAGCCTGGCCCTCAGACGGCAGCGAGGGCCTCGGTGCCGCGGTGACCCAGGTCCAGGATCTGCGCCGACAGCTGACCCGGGACGTCCGGCAGTTGCGTGAACTCGAGGCCGGCGTCGAACGCCTGACCGCGGAGTTGGCCGACGACGACGCTCGGTAGGCTGCCTCGTCACCACGACCAGGAGGGCCCGATGGGAGAGAAGGTCTCGGATCGCACGACGATCGCCGCGCCGATCGACACGGTCTGGAACGTGATCACGGACATCGACTCCTACACCGAGTGGACCGACGGTGTCGAGGAAGCGACGTTGCTCGAGATCAACGACGATGGCTACCCCCATCAGGCCCGGTTCCGTGTCGATGCCCGCGTCTCGGAGATCACCTACACGATCGAGTACCGCTACGACGACTACGACATCAGTTGGTACCTGGTCGAAGGTGACACGATCTCGCAGCTCGACGGCCTCTACGCGCTGGCCGAGGACGGCGACGGGACCGCGGTGACCTACTCGCTCGAGGTCGACGTCGACCTCCCACTGCCCGGCTTCCTCAAGAAGCGCGCCGCGAAGACCATCCTCGAACAGGGACTGACGGGGCTCAAGGCACGGGCGGAGGAGCAGGCCTGACATGGGTCGCGACGAGCAGGAAGCCGCCTACTTCACCCTGCTGCGGGCACGGGAGGAACTCGACGGCATCCGGCGCTACAGCGAATACCTGGCCGAGGAGGCCCGTCGCCTGCGTCGGTTCATGGCCGAGGGGCAGGCGCACGCGGACGGCATCCATCGGCGGCTCCGGCGGGCGATCCGCCACACCGACACCGCGCTCGCCGAGGCGGTCGAGGCACGGCTCGCGATCATCGCCGAGGAACTGCGCAGCCTGCCGGACCGGGAGGCTGCGGCAGAGGCCTTCGTCACCGAGTGCGAGCGGGAGCACGCCGCCCTGCAGCGCGGATCGTGACCGCAGGGAGGTCCGATGTACCGCGATGACCCGTTGGATGACGAGGCCGAACTGCGTGAAATCATCGGCGACGATCCCGTCGATGCGCTCCTCGCCGCCGTCCTCGACGCCAAGCGCACACCGTTGGACGTCGCTCTCGACGTGCTGCGCATCCTGCAGGGGTGGGTCAGCGACGACGCGGCAGCACGGTGGTTCCTGAGCGGGCAACGGCGGCTGCACGGCCGGACCCCGATCGAGACCCTCGTCGCCGGAGCCTACGACGACGTCGAGGAGGCCGCGCGAACGTGGGCCGCGGCGCAGGGCTGATCCCCATCGGGTCCGGACGCGCTACGCTGCCGGGTTCAGGCGTCGTCGCACTGTTCGCCAGCTCGGCGCGAGGCCAAGGCACCAGCGTGCCAGTCATCACCGCCCATCATCACATCGCCCTCACACGAGGTACTCCCGCTCATGCCTAACGGTCACGTCAAGGTCTTCCACGCCGACAAGAACTACGGCTTCCTCACCAGCCTCGATGGCCGTGAGGTCTACGTCTCTGGCGACCAGGTCCACGGAGAGCCGTTGCGCTCCGGCGACGAGGTCGAGTTCGAGGTCGAGGAGGGCGACAAGGGCAAGCAGGCCGCGACGGGTGTCACGGTCACCAAGCAGGCTCCTGCGGACAACCCGGTCGGCCGGACCATGTCGCCGCCGCCCACGTGGGACGAACTCGAGGACCGCGAGCGTCAGCGTCGCATGGCGCGCCGCCGCCGCCGGTAGGCGAGTCAGCCGTGGCCTCGCGCGTTGCCATCCCCGGCGGCTCCGACCGTGGACGGGTGGTGCAGGCCACGATCGCAGCCTCTGCTCCCTGTGCGTCCGGCGCCCCCGAGGCCCCGGTCCGGGAACAGGAACCGGACCTCGAGGAGCGCACCGATCCGGACCGTCCGTGGGACGTCATCGTGTGGGACGATCCGGTCAACCTGATGTCCTACGTGGTGTTCGTGCTGCGCCGCGTCTTCGGCTTCTCCGAACCGGTGGCGCACAAGCTGATGCTCGAGGTCCACAACCTCGGCAAGGCCCTGGTCGCCTCCGAACCCCGCGAACGCGCCGAGATGTACGTCTCCCAACTCCACGGGTACGGGCTGCAGGCCACCATGGAACGCTCGTCGTGACGCCCTCATGAGTCGTGTCTTCCAGGCGCGCGGCGACGCCATCCGGGCACAGTTCGAGCCGCAGGAGGTCGAACTGCTGCGGACGCTCGAACAGGGTGTGTCCGACACCCTCGCGCACGCGGACGAGACCGATCCGGTCATCGAGCGACTGTTCCCGACCGCCGTGGCGGGAGACGACGACGCCGATGCGGAACTCCGACGACTGTTGCGTGATGAGCTGCTGGAAGCACGTCAGGCCGGTCTGCGGGCGTTGATCGAGATCCTCGACCGCGCCCGGCTGCACCGTGGTCGGCTCCGCGTCGATCTCACCGACGACGAACCACTGCTCGTGCTGGGTGTCCTCAACGATCTGCGACTCGCCATCGGGGCGAGGATCGGCATCGAGCACCTCGAGCGGGACAACATCCCGGACGATGATGCGTTGCAGTATCGGCTCGCGGTGATGGACCACCTCGGCTGGTGGCAGGAGCAGTTGCTGGTGCTCTTGGACGGACCTGATGAGGTTCGGACGACCGACGAACAGGGAGACTGGCCATGAAGCTCGGTCTGGGCATCAGTGAGGATCTGCCGATCCAGGTCCAGCAGATGGTCGCGGCCCAGGTGGAGTCTGCGGGGTTCCAGTCGCTGTGGACCAACGAGGCCAGTGGCCGGGATGCACTCCTGCTGTGTCAGGCCTGGGCGGCAGCCACCACCGACCTGCAGGTCGGGATCGGGGTGGTACCGATCTGGACCCGCACACCGGCCCAGTTGGCCATGGCGTCCGCGACGCTCCAGGAGGCGTCCGGCGGACGGTTGCTGTTGGGCCTCGGTGTGAGCCATCCGGCCACGATGGGGTCCTGGCACGGCACCGACGTCGTCTCGCCGTTGACCGCTGCACGCGAGCTCCTCACGATCCTGGCACAGGTCGAAGCGGGTGAGCCGACCGACGTCGACGGTCAGGTGTTGTCGTCCCGACGGTTCCGGCTGGCGATGGACCCTCTCCCGCCACCGACCACGCGCTACCTCGCCGCCATGGGGCCGCGCATGCTGGAGTTGGCGGGCACGGCTGCCGACGGGACGCTGCTGAACTGGGCCGGCGCTGACGAGGTCGCGCGGGCCGCCGGCATCGTCCGCGACGCCGCGTCAGCGGCTGGACGCCCTCGCGACGACGTCGAGGTGGCGACCTACGTCCGCATCGCCGTTGCACCGGACCGTGACGACGCCCGAGCGGCCCTGGCGAAGCAGATCGGCGGGTACGCGGCACTCGACGCCTACGCCGCCCACTTCGAGCGGCAGGGCTTCGGCGCGGCGATCGCGCGCGCCAAGCAGGCGCACAAGGACGGGGCGGATGCCCACGGCCTCGCGGAGGCGCTCGGGGACGATGCGCTGGACGGGCTGGGATGGGCGGGGACGCCCACCGACGATCCTGGCGAGATGCTGGCGAGCTACCGCGACGGGGGTCTGGACCACCTCGTCGCTCGTGTCGTGGTCGTGGGTGACGATCCGGTGGAGAGCATCCGATCCGTCGCCGGCGTCCTGGACCCGTTCACCAGCAGCTGACCCGGGTGGTCCGGCGGTCTACCGGTTCCCGCATCACCCCCGGCTGACGCGCTGGAGCAGCTCCCTGGCCTCCGGGACACCCTGCGCGCGGGTCAACAGCAGGTAGGTCGTCCCGACCGCGGCCAGGACCACCAGGGCGTCGAGTCGGATGGGGATGTCCGTGGTGCCGACGACCCACCGCGCGACCAGGCCGACGGCGGCAGCGCCCAGGGCACTGCTCAGCAACGCCCGCCCGTGCAGGCCGAGTGGTTGCACGCGTCCGTACAACACGCGGACCCGGGTGCGGAGCAGTGCGAACTCGCACCAGGCACCGATCACCGCCCCGACGGCGATCCCGGCCCCCCCGAGCCGCAGCAGGCTCTCCGGCGCCCGCCGATCCTCGACGTCGGCGATGGACCACCCGATGTCGTCGACGATCGCGAACCCGTCGACGCCCGCCTGGATCGAATCCAGGGGCAACATCACGGTGATCCCGATGACCGCGGCAACGACCACGCGGATCGTGGCGTAGATCGCCGGGGTCCGGGCGTCGCCGCTGCCGTACAGCACGGATTGCAGCAACCGCGAGCCCGTGCTGGCCACCATGCCGACGGCGTAGACGGACAGGATGGCTCCCACCTGGATGCTTGCATCCGCCGAGAAGCTGCGTCCCTGGAACAGCAGGGTGACCACGAGGTTGCCGGCGACGATGAAGGCCACCGCGGTGGGCAGGACGAAGAAGGCCACCCGACCGAGCCCGGCGTCCAGTCGGCTCACGATCCGGACCCGGTCCGTGTGGTCCATCGTGGACAGGGCCGGCAGCTCGGCCGCGGCCACGCTCATCCCGAACAGGGCGATCGGCAGCAGGTAGAGCGACTGCGCGTAGGTGACGGCGGCCACCCCGCCCACCGCCAGCAGGGAGGCGGCGAACAGGTCCACGTAGCTGCCGAGCTGGACGCTGCCCCGCCCGGCCAGCACCTGCCCGAACCGGGAGATCACGGTGCGGACGCCGTCCGCGTCCAGCCGCAGCGACAGCCGCAGGTGGGGGACCAGTCGGCGGACGGTCGGGAACTGGACCGCGAACTGCAGCACGGAGCCCACCAGCGCACCGATACCCATGGCCGTGGCCAGGCCGAGCTCATCGGTCGTGACGAACAGCACGGCCCCGACCAGTGAGCCGATGATGGCGAGGTTCCAGAGCACCGGCGCGATGTAGGACAGGAAGAAGCGACGGTGCGAGTTGAGGATGCCCAGGCACCACGCCGACAGCACCAGCAGCCCGACACCGGGGGTGATGATGCGGACCAGGGTGACCGTCAGTTCGAACCGCTCGCCGCCGGGTTCGAAGCCGAACGCGATGATCCGGGTGATGGGGCGGGCGAACACGACCGCCACGGTCACGATCACGGCGGTGATCAGGATCAGCAGCCCTGCGATGGCTCCCGCGAGTCGACCGGCATCCTCGTCGCGTCCCTCGGCGATGAGTCGGCTGTAGACCGGAACGAACGACGCCGACAGCACGCCCTCGCCGAGCAGGTTCTGTAACAGGTTCGGGATCCGCAGCGCCGCCTTGAACGCCTCCGCACCGGGCCCCGTCCCGAGGAAGCGGGCCGTCGCGATCTCGCGGACCAGACCCGTGAGGCGCGAGCCCAGGATCCCGAGGGCGACCAACGACGAGCCGCGCCGCAGCTCGGCATCGTCCTGGCCCGAGGGATCGTCCGAGGGATCGCTCATCGGATCACCGGTGGCGTCATGCCCATCGGGTCGGACGCTCTCGGAGCTGGGTGACATCCAGCGCATCACACCAGGCCAGGAAGTCCTCCCTGGGGACGCCGTGCCAGGCAAGATCCTCGAGGGTGTCGGGCAGCGGGACGTCGGTGACCAGGCGGGCGAGGTCCCGGTAGAGCAGCACGTCCTGCTGACGCTCCACGAGCGTCGTCGCCAGCCGGTCCGCGCCCCGCACCTGGACGTCCCAGTCATCGGCCGACGCGGGGATGTCCTCGAGGTGCACGTACCGGCCGAGCAGGGCCGCTGCGGTCTTCGCGCCGAACCCGGGAAGTCCCGGGATGCCATCCGCCGCATCGCCGACCAGCGCGAGGAGGTCGGGGATCGAGGCCGGGCCGACGCCGGTGCGATCGTGAACCGCCGTCTCGTCGATCAGGCGCCCCCGCATCCGATCGACCTGGACGATCCGGTCGCCCTCGACGACCTGACCGAGATCCTTGTCCGGGGTCAGGATCCGGACCTGGTCCACCTCGTCGCGCCAGCGCACCGCCGCCGTTGCCAGCGCATCGTCGGCCTCGTGCTCCGCCACGGGCCAGACGGTCAGGCCGAGGGCGCGGACCGCCTCCTCGACGCCGCCGAACTGCGCCAGGAGGGCGGGATCGACGTCGGAACCGTCCTTGTAGCCATCGAACATCTGGTTGCGGAAGCTCTCGATCGGATGATCGAACGCCACGGCCAGGTGGGTCGGTGCCTCGTCCTCGTCCTCGAGCAGCGCCAGCAGCGAGCCGACCACCCCGACGGTGGCCTTGATGTCGGCGCCGGACGGGTCCGTGCGGCGGGGACGCTTCGAGTAGTGGGCCCGGAACAGCTCGAAGGTCCCGTCGATGAGGTGCAGTCGCACGTCGTCACTCCGGTCCGTTCGGTCCCCGGCACGCTAGCTTCTCGGCAACGGTCGCCGGGGCAGCAGGCCCGGGACCGTTGTTGGGAGGCGGCATCGTGCGCACGGGATCGTCGGCGGGGAATGGGTCCCCGGGCTCTCATGAGATCGGTCGGCGGGGCGAGCGGGAACCGCAGCAGCTGTTCGCGCGCCGCCCGCAGCCCGTCGGTCCCTCGATGTGGATGCTTCCGGATGGCGATCAGGCCGATGAGGACGGTGTCGTCGGCATCGGTGCGGACCTCGGCCCCGCGACGCTCGTGGACGCCTACCAGCGTGGGATCTTCCCGTGGCCCCACGTTGGGATGCCGCTGCCATGGTTCAGCCCCGATCCACGCGCGATCATCCCACTCGATCGCCTGCGCGTCTCCCGGAGTCTGCGTGCCCGGCTGCGCTCGAGTGGGTGGGTCACGACCGTCGATACGGCGTTCCGGGAGGTGGTCGAGGCCTGCGCGATGCGGCCACCCGGGACGGGGACGTGGATCACCCCGGAGCTCGCCCGGTCCTACCTGCGACTCCACCACCTGGGCTGGGCACACAGTTTCGAGGTCTGGGACCGTGACCAGCTCGTGGGCGGGATGTACGGCGTACAGGTCGGCGCATCGTTCACCGGTGAGTCGATGTTCCATCGTCGCACGGACGCGTCGAAGGTCGCGCTGGTCGACGCGGTCGATCGCCTGGCCGAGGCGGGGGGGTGGATGCTGGACGTCCAACTGCCCACGCCGCACCTCGAACGCCTGGGCGCGATCGAGGTGCCACGGGCGTGGTTCCTGGATCAGTTGGCCGCCGCCCGCGAGCAGACCGTTCGGTTGTCCGTCACCCCGCGGCCGGTCCGGTGGTTGCGCCGGTGATGCACGGGCTCGATGCCTGGGCTCGCCAGGCTCCGATCCGTGCGGCACACTCCCGGCCATGAGGCGCACGGCACCGAACCTCTGTGCGCCGCCCCACGCCCCCCCGGGCCCCATCACCCTCCCTGGAGACCACCGTGTCCGACTCGACCCCACCGATGACCCGCCGCTACCCCGATGAGGACTTCGAGGTCGCGAACCTCGATCTCGCCGAGTGGGGGCGCAAGGAGATCGGGCTCGCGGAGCGTGAGATGCCTGGCCTGATGACGCTGCGATCGCGCCACGACGGCCAGAAGCCGCTCGCGGGCGCCCGGATCGCCGGCTGTCTGCACATGACGGTGCAGACCGCGGTCCTGATCGAGACCCTGCAGGACCTCGGCGCCTCGGTGCGGTGGTCGTCGTGCAACATCTTCTCCACCCAGGACGAGGCCGCGGCGGCCGTCGCGGCGGCGGGTACCCCGGTCTTCGCCTGGAAGGGCGAGACCGAGGAGGAGTACGTCTGGTGCATCGAACAGACGCTGGTGTGGCCGGACGGCAGCGGCCCGAACCTCCTGCTCGACGATGGCGGTGACCTCACAAGGCTGATCCACGACGAGCACCCGGAGCTGCTCAGCGAGATCCTCGGTGTCTCCGAGGAGACCACGACCGGGATCAAGCAGCTGCGTACCTGGCAGAAGCAGGGGACCCTGCGGATGCCGGCCATCAACGTCAACGACTCGGTCACCAAGTCGAAGTTCGACAACCTCTACGGCTGCCGTGAATCGCTCATCGACGGCATCAAGCGGGGCACTGACGTCATGATCGCCGGCAAGGTCGCGGTCGTCGGTGGCTACGGCGACGTCGGCAAGGGGTGCGCCCAGGCACTCGACGGCATGGGCGCGACGGTCTACGTCACGGAGATCGATCCGATCAACGCGTTGCAGGCCGCCATGGAGGGCTTCCGGGTCGTGACCATGGAGGAGATCATCCCCGAGGCCGACATCGTGGTCACGGCCACGGGCAACATGGGCGTGGTCACCCACGACATGGTCCTGCGCATGAAGGACCACGCGATCCTGTGCAACATCGGCCACTTCGACACCGAGATCGAGACCAACGCCCTGCGCGAGTACGAGTGGACGAACGTCAAGCCGCAGGTCGACCTGGTGCACCTGCCGACGGGCCGCACCGTCATCCTGCTGGCCGAGGGGCGACTGGTGAACCTCGGCAACGCGACCGGGCACAGCTCGTTCGTGATGTCGACCTCGTTCACCAACCAGGTGCTCGCCCAGCTCGAACTGTGGGAACGTAACGAGGAGTACAAGCACGAGGTCTACGTCCTGCCACGCCACCTCGATGAGGAGGTCGCCCGTCTGCACCTCGACAAGATCGGGGCGCACCTCACCGAGCTGACCCCGGAACAGGCCGACTACCTGGGTGTGGACAAGGACGGCCCCTACAAGGACGAGACCTACCGCTACTGAGCCGTCCCACCGGTGCGCGTTCGATCAGCGGACGTGCGCCGGTGTGCGCTGCGCGCTCAAGTGTGGCCTCTCGGTCATGCCGGGCGTTCATTCCGCTTTCCAGGGAGCAACCAGTCGCGTAGCGTGGCCGATGTGCTTCGTGAGCACAAGGTGTCGTCGGTTGGGGATCCGGACTCGAGTTCTCGCTCCGACCTGCCGATACCGCTAGCGTGACGTCGTTCGACGAGCTTCTCGCGTGGGGAGCAGACGGCAGGACCGAGGAGGACGTGGTGGTATCGAGGCGTACCGGGGTACTCGCCGTGACGGCGTGTGCGGCGATCGGCCTGGCCGCGATCGGGGTCGGGGGAGCCATCGCGCAGCAGGACGACGACAGCGCGGCGCCCGCCGCCGATCCGACAGACCTGGTCGAGCGGCTGGGTGAACTCGAGGAGTTGCTCCCCGAGACGATCCTGCCGACCACGGTCACCATCGACCCCGAGGAGACCGGCGGCGAGTTCGATGGGGATGCCACCGGCCTGCGCGCCACCCTCGACACGGTCGAGGGAGATCTGCGTCAGCTGTTCATCGATGCGGACGACAGCGACGGAGACATCGCGGACGCGGTCAGCGTCATCGCCCGTGGCTGGCTCGACATCTGGCACGGTGCGGAGCGACTCGCCGAAGCCGATGCTCACGACCTCGCGTTCCCGCTCGACACCGAGACCGACGAAGGTGTGGCGACCGGCGCCGACGAACTCCGTGGCAACATCGAGGCTGGCCTGGAGCTGGTCCTCCAGGGGCAGGCACGTCACCTCGACGGCTACACCGTGCTGCGTGATGAAGCTCCGGCCGAGCCAGCCGTCCAGGCGAGCTTCGACGCCCGCGCCGTGGCCGCCGAGGACTTCGATACCGACCTGCGGCCCGATCTGCTCGCACTGCTCTCGCAGCGATCGACCAGCGTGCTGATCGCGATCGACCGCTTCGACACCGACCTGCCGGGCGTCGAGCCGCGTGCGACCTCGACGTCGTACGTGTGTATCGATCGGGACCTGCTGCACGAAGCCGGGGGAGTGGTCACCGACGAGAACATCGCCGAGCTGGTGGCCGGGACCCCGGAGCGCGCAGACTGTCCGGACCTGCCCGAAGCTGACTGATCACCGTCCAGCGAGCAGTGCACCGATGCGGTTGATGCCTTCGGCCAGATCCTCGTCACCCAGCGCGTAGGACAGCCGGGCGTAGCCGGGGGCGCCGAACGCCTCGCCGGGAACCAGCGCAACCTTGGCTTCCTCGAGCAGGACCTCGGCCAGTTCCAGGGTGGTGTCGACCTGTCGGCCGGCGACCTTGGTGCCGAGCACGGCCTCGAAGGACGGGAAGACGTAGAACGCGCCTTCCGGCTCGACGACGCTGACGCCATCGATCGCGCTGAGCAGGTCCACGGCGGTCCGCCGCCGACGATCGAACGCGGCCAGCATGGTGGTGACGGCGTCCTGCGGCCCCGTCAGCGCTTCGAGCGCGGCCAGCTGCGCGACGTTGCAGACGTTGGAGGTGACCTGGCTCTGCAGCTTGTTCATCCCGGCGGAGATGGTGCGTGGGGCGACCGACCAGCCGACGCGCCAGCCCGTCATCGCGTAGGTCTTCGCGACCCCGTTGACGATGATGGTCCGCTCGCGTGCTTCGGGGGCCACGTCGGGCAGCGACGCGAACTCGGCAGCTCCGTAGACCAGGTGGTCGTAGATCTCGTCGGTGATCACCCAGATGCCGTGCTCGGCTGCCCAGGATCCGATCGCGGCGATCTCGTCGGCGGGGTAGACCGCCCCCGTCGGGTTCGACGGTGACACGAAGACCAGTGCCTTCGTCGCGGACGTCCTGACGGCCTCCAGCTGCTCGACCGACGCCCGGAACCCCGTCTCCTTGGTGGTCGGCAGGATCACGGGCACGCCACCGGCGAGCGCGATCTGCTCCGGGTAGCTCACCCAGTAGGGCGCGGGGACGATGACCTCGTCACCGGGGTCGACCAGCGCCATGAACACGTTGTAGAGCGCATGCTTCCCGCCGTTGGCGACGACCACCTCTGACGGATCGACCACGCCACCCGAACTTGCGGACGCGATCGCGGCGATCGCCTCTCGGAGCGCAGGCAGGCCCGCGGCCGCCGAGTAGCGGTGGTTCATCGGGTCGGCGACCGCTCGAGCGGCTGCCTCGACGATGTTGTCCGGGGTGGGGAAATCCGGCTCGCCGGCCCCGAACCCGATGACGGGTTCGCCCGCGGCCTTCAGGGCCTTGGCCTTGGCCGTCACCGCCATCGTCGGTGACTCCTCCATGTTCTGGATACGGGCGGACAGCGTCATCGGGCAACTCGATGGTCGGGGGCGTGGTGAGCCAGAGCGTAGTCAGTGCGTGACGCCACCCATATCGGCGCCCCGGGCCGGCAGCCCTCTCGGCGTGACGCCGCCGGTGGTCGAGCACGATGTGGCGTCTGGCGTGCCGAACGTGTTGACTCGCGACCCGCACCGATCGCGAAGGTTGACCCATGGGCGCAACGACCATCCCCGCCGACCTCCTGCCGCGTGACGGACGCTTCGGCGCCGGCCCGAGCAAGGTCCGGCCAGAAGCGCTCGCTCGACTCGCCGAGATCGGTGACGGGCTCCTTGGCACGTCGCACCGACAGGCGGCGGTCAAGGATCAGGTCGCCCGGCTGCAGGACGGACTGCGCGGTCTGTTCAACGCCCCGGAGGCCTACGACGTGCTGCTCGCGGTCGGCGGCGCGACGGCCTTCTGGGACAGCCTGGCCTTCGGCTTCGTCGAGCAACGGGCACGGCACTACGAGTTCGGCGAGTTCAGCGGCAAGTTCGCCGCGGTGACCCGCATGGCGCCGTGGTTGGACGAGCCGGACGTGGTGTCCGCGCCGGTGGGCCAGCGCCCGGAGATCAGCCCGGCGCCGGGTTGCGACGTGCAGGCGTTGATCCACAACGAGACCACGACCGGTGTCGTGCAGGAGATCGTCCGTGTCGACGACGCGCTGGTGGCGGTTGACGCCACGTCGGGAGCCGGGGCGCTGCCGGTCGACCTCAACAACGCGGACGTCTACTACTTCAGCCTGCAGAAGGGGTTCGCCTCCGACGGCGGTCTGACCACCGCCTTCGTGTCACCGGACGGCGCACAGCGGATCGAGGGCATCAGCGCGTCGGATCGCTACATCCCGGCGTTCCTGGACCTCTCCACCGCGCTCGACAACAGCCGGAAGCACCAGACCTACAACACGTTGGCCGTCGCGACGGTGATCCTCGCCGCCGAGCAGGTCGACTGGATGCGGGAGACCTTCTGGGACCTCGATGGAGTCGTCGAGCATCAGCAGGCGAAGGCGCAGACGATCTACGGCTGGGCCTCGTCACGATCCTGGGCTCGCCCCTTCGTCGAAGACGAGGCCGCCCGCTCGACGGTCGTCGCGACGATCGACCTCGACGACGCCATCAGCGCGGATGAGGTGAACGCGATCCTGCGGGCCAACGGCGTCCTGGACACCGATGCCTACCGCAAGCTCGGACGCAACCAGTTGCGCATCGCGATGTTCCCCGCGATCGACCAGGCGGACCTGCAGGCCTACACCGCCTGCGTCGACTGGGTGGTCGAGCGCATGGGCGCGTAGCGCCCAGAGCACGCGGATCAGGTCGAGCGCATGGGCGCGTAGCGGTCTGCGAAGAGGTCGGGGAGGCTATCCGGGTCGATGAGGGCGTCGATGCCGATCAGGGTCGCGATACCGAGGACCAAGGACCAGATCGCCACACCGCCACTGAGCCAGAGGATGGTCGCCCGTCGGGGGGCGCCGGCACCGACGGCGACCAGCGCTGCCAGGTGGATGCCGGTGATCAATGGGCCAAGGAGCGCGAGTCCTGGGAGTCCGTAGCGGTCGAAGAGTTGCCGACTCCGTTGCTGTCGACGGGATGGTGGGTCGTCAGCACCGCCTCGGCGACGACGGACCCGTGCACGAAGACGGTCACTGAGCAGGACCGCGGGCACGAGGGTGGCGACGTTGCCCAGTGTGGCGATGACGATCGTCGGACCTACTGGCAGTCCGGCGAGGATGGCGGCGGGAACGACGAAGAACACCTCCAGCCAGGGTGTGGCTGCAGCGACAAAGACCAGGAGCAGCGCGATCAGGGTGCTCATGGGGCCGGTTCGAGGCGGGTCACGCGAGGTTGCGGGCGACCTCGTCAGCCGCCGAACGGCCGTAGACCGCGGCGAAGCGTTCGACGAACGTCTCAGCCTCGATCTCGTACTCCTGGGTACCGACGTGTTCGAGCACGTAGGTCGCGACCATGGAACCAACCTGCGCGCAGGCCTCGTGCGACAGTTGCCAGGAGACACCGGCGAGGAAGCCGGCACGGAAGGCGTCACCGACACCGGTCGGATCGGCTCGGACCTGTTCGGGGGCGGCGACGACCTCAGCGATCACACCGTTCGCATCCTCGATGACGCAGCCCTTGGCGCCGAGCGTGGTGATGCGGACATCGACGCGGGTGAGCACCTCGTCGCTGGTCCAGCCGGTCTTGGTCTCGAGCAGGGCACGTTCGTAGTCGTTGGTGACCAGGTACCGCGCGCCGTCCACGAGCTTGCGCACCTGGGCTCCGTCCATGCGGGCGAGTTGCTGTCCCGGATCGGCCATGAAGGGCAGCCCCAGTGCGCGACACTCTGCGGTGTGCCGGATCATGGCTTCGGGGTCGTTGGGGGAGACGACGACCAGGTCCAGGACCCCGACACGTTCCGCGATCGGCTCCAACTCGATGAACCGCGACTCCTCCATGGCGCCCGTGTAGAAGGACGCCATCTGGTTCTGGTCCTCGTCGGTGGTGCACAGGAACCGGGCTGTGTGACGGAGCTCGGAGACCTGGATGGCGGAACAGTCCACACCGTGCCGCTTGAGCCACGCGCGGTAGTCGCTGTTGAAATCCTCGCCGACGGCGCCGACCAGCAGAGGTCGCAGACCGAGTTGGGCGAGACCGAAGGACACGTTCGCTGCGACACCACCTCGACGTACCTGGAGTTCATCCACCAGGAACGACAGGCTGATGTTGTCCAACTTGTCGGCCACCAACTGTTCGGAGAAGCGACCGGGGAAGGTCATCAGGTAGTCGGTGGCGATGGAACCGGTCACGGCGATACGCACGTTGGAGACCTTGAGGAGACGGGGACGCCACGGCGGGGCAGCGTCGCGCCACGGCAGGATGGCACGAGCCTAGCTGTGGGTGCCGGTCCCCGGTCCGGGGCGGAACTCGGCACGGATCGGGCTCGGACACACACGGCCAGTTGGGCGCGAGCAGCACGGGGGGCGTACCGTGACGGGCAACGAGGATCGGTGCGAGCGAACGGCTCGCGGACCCGTCTTCCCCACCGTCCTCCCCGGAGGTTGTCGACATGCCGAACGTGACCGAACTCGCATCCCTGATCGATGGTGAGCGCACGCCAGGAGCGGCGCCGATCGAGCTGACCTCGCCGTCCGATCGCTCGGACGTCGTCAGTCGCGTGTCGCTCGGCGATGCCGATGTGTTCGTCACCGCGGCGGAACGGGCGTCGATCGCCCAGCAGCAGTGGGCCCGGGTTCCGGCGCCGATCCGTGGGGTCGCCGTCGGGGATCTCGGTCGGATCCTCAAGGACAACAAGGAAGCGTTGTCACGCATCATCACCCGCGAGGTCGGCAAGCCGTACAGGGAGTCGCTCGGCGAGGTGCAGGAAGCCATCGACACGTGCATCTTCTTCGCCTCCGAGGGACGCAGGATGTACGGCATGACGGTGCCCTCGGAGATGCCGGACAAGCAACTCTTCACGTTCCGCAACCCGGTCGGAACGATGGCGATCATCACGGCGGGCAACTTCCCGATGGCGGTGCCGTCGTGGTATCTGGTGCCTGCGCTGATGGCCGGTAACGCCGTGGTCTGGAAGCCGGCGGAGTACGCCCCGGCGGTCGCCGATGCGTTCGTCCGCTGCATCCTGGCGGCAGGTATCCCGGCCGGGGTCATCCAACTGGTCCTGGCGGACGGCCCGGCGACCGGCGACGGCGTCGAGCGCGCCCTCGCGGCCGGTCACCTCCAGAAGGTCGGGTTCACGGGATCTTCCGATGTCGGGCGCAGCATCGCCGCCACCTGTGGACATCACCTGGTCGCCCCCACGTTGGAACTCGGCGGCAAGAACCCCCTGGTCGTGATGCCGGATGCGCAACTCGATCTGGCGGTCGAGGGCGCACTGTTCTCCGCGTTCGGGACCGCGGGCCAGCGCTGCACGTCGCTGGGCGTCGCGATCGTGCACGAGTCGATCCACACGGAGTTCCTGGAACGCTTCACCGCGGCAACGGAAGCGGCGATCGTCGGCGATCCCATGCAGGACGTGCTGTATGGGCCGATGATCTCGGATCGGTTCGACGCCAACTTCCAGTCGTGGGTCGACGACATCCAGCCACACCACCGGGTGATGGGTTCGTCAGCGACCGGCCGCATCGGGTCCTCGTCGCCCCGCGAGGGTTTCGTCGGCGATCCGGACATCGGGATCTACCAGCACCCGGTCATCGTCGACGGCGTCACGGCCGACGACGCGATGTACCGGCAGGAGACCTTCGGACCGATCGCTCCGGTCGCGACGTTCAACAGCTTCGAGGAAGCGCTCCACCTGGCCAATGACCACGGCTACGGGTTGTCGGCGGCGATCTACACGACGGATCCGCGCAATGCGTTCCGCTTCCGTGAGGGGGTCAGCGCCGGGATGTTGAGCATCAACAACTCGACCTCCGGTGCCGAGGCGCACCTGCCCTTCGGCGGGAACGGTCGCTCCGGGAACGGCGCTCGCCAGTCAGGCGTCTGGGTGCTCGATCAGGTGACGCGTTGGCAGTCGATGAACTGGGACTTCAGCGGCAAACTCCAGAAGGCCCAGATGGACGTGGCGGAGATCGAAGCGGACTTCGACTTCCGGATCTGAACCTGGAGCCTGGCCTCAGTCGGCGCGGCCGCGGAGGAAGCGTTCGATCTCTGCCCCCAGTTCGTCGGGGGAGGGGACCTCGGCTTCGCTGAGGGCGACGCCCTGCCCCATGCCGGAAACGGCCTGCTCGGCCTCCTGCTCGGCGTCGTAGAGGCGCTCGAGTTGCTTGACGTGTTCGGAGACCTCCTCGGACGACGACGCAGCGACATCGAGCTTGCTGCGGTTCTCCGCGACGAGCGCGTCGAAGGGATCGAGATCGACCGGCGTCCCGAGATGCGACGACAGTCGCTCGAGCAGAGCGCGGGTGGCCTCCGGATAGTCACCGGCGACGTAGTGGGGGATCCGGACCCACAGGCCGAGCGTCGTCAGACCCGCCGCGTCGAACAGTGCTTCCCAGGCGACCTGACAGGACGCAGGAACCACCACCTGCTCGTGCGCGCGGCCCAGCCGGTCGATGACCTCCGCATCGTTGCCGGTGCAGATCAGATCGACGGGGCGCGTGTGTGGGATCGGTCCGGGCACGCTGCCGAGCCCGACGTAGCGGTCAGCGCCGACGGCCGTGGCCAGCTCCAACAGATCCGAGGCACAGGTTCGCCAGGCGAGGTCCGGTTCGGCGCCGTGGACCAACAGGAGCGGAGGACCGGCCGGGGCCGAGACGAGGTCGACAGCCAGCTCCGGCCAGTCGAGTCGACCGAGGACACCCCGATCGATCGCCAGTTGCGGCCGGCGATCACGGTAGTCGTAGAGCTGATCCGACGGGAACTCACCGATGCGTTCGCTCGGAAGCTCGAGCAGGGCAGCCGCGGCAACGGAACCTCCCTCGCCGGCATCGGTCCAGCCGTCGAGGGCGACGACCAGCACGGGGTCCGTCCCGATGTCGTCCAATGATCGTTCGATACGCAACAGGTCCATGTATCCAACGTACCCGGCGGTCAGTCGCAGTTCGCAGACCTGCGTCCATCCGACCCAACCACAGGTCGAGCTGTGCCGGGCACCCGGCGCGCGGTTTTCCCTCGGATCTCCGCGTGCGGTCCCTGGGTGCCGCCCGGACAACCAAGGACGCTCACGCCGTGGGCGTGAGCGCCCTCGGGGGTGCGTGGGCGGTCAGCTGGATCGCTTCGCGGCCTTCTTGGCGGGAGACTTCTTGGCGGCCTTCTTCGCGGCCTTCTTGGCCGGTGACTTCTTGGCGGCCTTCTTGGCCGGTGACTTCTTGGCGGCCTTCTTGGCCGGTGACTTCTTCGCGGCCTTCTTGGCCGGTGACTTCTTGGCTTGGGCCATGATGATCGGTGCCTCCCATCGAGTGGCGTGCATCGCCGCTCTGCGGCGCTCGATGTGCAGCCTAGGCATGACGGTCCGTCGCCACCACCATCTCCGACATGGCTGGTCGATAAGGTCTGGCGAACCGACGCGCCGCCAGGAGCCGGACCCTGCAGGAACTCGACGAAGTGACCGCGGTCTGGCTGGTGTCCGATGACGGCCTCGCCACCGTGGACGAGGTCACCACATGGCTCGACGATGGTGAGTTACCGCTGCGTATCGCGAGCCGACTACGCGCCGGGGGACGGGCCTCCGAGTTGTCGACCGCGGCGATCGGAGCTGGCGTCGCGCGTCGACGTGCGCGGGAGCGGTGGCCGGATGCTGACCGCCTCCTCTTCACGCGTGAGGCGCTCGAACAGGCCAGCGACCCCGAGGTCTCCCGGTGGAGGGCACGACGCTTCCAGGGCACTCGTTCGGTGATGGACCTGTGCGCTGGGATCGGCGGGGACACCCTGGCGCTGGGGGAGCGGGTCCCATCCGTGATCAGCGTGGACCTGGATGTCGGACGCCTGCACCTGCTGCGCCACAACGCCGCGATCCGCGGTCTGGACGTCGCGACGATGGCCGCCGATGCGTTGCTTGCGACACCTCCGGCCGATACCTGGGTCCATGCGGATCCGTCCCGCCGAGACGGTGAACGACGCCTCCGCGCCCTCCGGGATCATCGCCCGTCGGTCCCCACGTTGGTCGACCGCCACCGGCGCGCACCAGGACTGGGGATCGTGCTGTCGCCTGCGATCGACCTCGTGGATCCTGATCTACCGGACGCCGAATTGGAGTTCGTGGCTCTCGATGGCGCGCTCACGGAAGCTGTTGCATGGATCGGCGCGACCGCGATCCCGGGCGTGCACGCCTCGGCGACCCTGCTGCCCTCGGGCGAGCGCCGTGAACGCTCGGGCGCCGTTCCGGTCCTGCCGGTGGGGCCGGTCGGCCACCACCTGATCGAGGTGAGTTCCGCGGCTATCCGCGCGCGACTGCACACGGTCATCGGCGAGGAGATCGGGGCATGGCGGCTCGCTGAACGACGGGCGCTCCTCACGGCAGACACGCTCCCGGACCCTTCCGAGTGGTACCGCACCAGGTCGGTGGAGACCGTGCTCAGCGTGCGGGCCAAGGAGATCCGCCGGTGGTTGCGTCTGCATGACGAGCATCCGTTGGAACTCGCGAGCCACGGATGGTCGGGGGATCTGGACGCGCTGTGGCGTGCGATCGGCCGGCCACCACGGGGCCCACAGGGACGTCGACTTGACGTGGTTCGTCTGGATGTTGGCGCGGTCGCGATCCTGTCCGTCCCACCACATGCCCGGTAGGGGCCTTGTGCGTAGCGACGCAGGTTTCCACCGGGATGGGCCGGCGGGGGTACGATGCACCCATGGATACCACGAAGCTGACAGCCGGAGGCACCGCACTCGTTGAGGTGCCCGATTCCCGATCCTGCACGCGCTGCGACGATCGGCAACAGCTGCTCGGGGGTGCGAGCGGACTCGGCAAGTACCAGTGCGACAGCTGTCAACTGGTGGTCGGTTTCGACCTCGAAGCTGACCCCGCGGAGTTCATCATCTCCCGCGGGTCGCCCAGCCGCTACACCAAAGAGGTCTTCGGCAGTCGTCTGCTGCCGAGCGAGCGTCGGCTGCCCTGATCGCCAGCACATCCGCATCGCCGACGTGCGCGACCTGCGGCAGGTCCTTCACGCCGTCGCCGGACCTCCTTGAGCGGTATCCAGGGTGGACGCCACGGCAGTGTCCGGCGTGTTTCCGTGGCTCCGGCCAGAAGGGCGGCGGCAAGCCACGGCCACGCGGTCGGGCACCAGCGGCCCAGAACCTCACGCTGGCTGAGGTGTTGGAGACCTACGAGGACGGGCCGCAGTCGGGGGTCTTCACCGACGGGTCGGCCAACCCCAACCCGGGACCCGGCGGGTGGGGTGCGGTCTACGTCGTCGATGGCCAGATCGTCGCGGAAGCCAGCGGGACGGATCCGGACACCACCAACAACCGCATGGAACTCCGGGCCCTGCTCGCTGCGCTCGATCTGGTCCCCGAGGGAACACCGGCCACCATCTACACCGATTCGAACCTCGCGGTGAAGACGGTGAACGAATGGGCGCCCGGATGGAAGGCCAAGGGCTGGCGTCGCAAGACCGGCCCCGTCGAGAACCTCGACCTCGTCGAACCCCTGTACGAGGCGCTCCAGGAGCGGCCGGAACTCACCGTGACGTGGATCAAGGCCCACGCGGGGAACCGGTGGAACGAGTACGCCGACAGCCTCGCGTCGGCCTACGACCGCGAGCAGCGCTGACGCGGGGCCTGCAGCACGGTCACGTTCGGGTCACTCCCAGCCGAGCAGCCGTGTCAACGCCGTGACACCGGCGCCGATCAGCACCACGATCGCGAACGGTGCCCGCAGCCAGACCGCGATCGCCGCAGCACCCACGCCGACCGCTCGTGCGTCGAGGACCAGCGATGTCTCCATCGCCAGGGTCTGGGTGGCGACCAACGCCGCCAACAGGGCGGCGGGCAAGAGGTCGGTGAGACGCTGCACCCCCGGTGACAGGTCCCGCCCGGCGGCGAGCAGGGGACCGACCGCCTTGCAGGCGTAGGTCCCGACGGCCAGGACGATGATGGCGAGGACGATTATGACGAACCCCCACGGGTCGGGGAGTGTTCGTACGCGGATGTCTGCGATCCGGCATCGTCGCTCGACGCCGCGATCGGCAGCGACGCCGGGGTGTCCGTGAAGCGCAGTGCCACCAATGCGCCGAAACCGCCAGCGATGACCGGCACACCCGGAGGTGCGAACGGTGTCAGCAGGATCGCGACCAGCACACCGATCGCGGCGGCTACCTGTCCGGAACGGCGCCGGAGCCACGGCGCCAGGAGGGCGAGGAAGCCAGCGGGGAACGCGGCGTCCAGTCCCCAGGTTCTCGGATCTCCGAGGAGCGCGCCGCCGTAGGCACCGATCGCGGTCGCGCCGACCCAGGCGATCACCAGGGTCACCCCGGTGATCCGGAAGCGACGCACCACGTCATGGTCCGGACCCGACAGTGCGAGGGCGACCGGCTCATCGACGACGTAGTAGCTGTCGAGGGCCCGGCGAGCCAGGGAACCGGCCGGCAGGTGCCGGGCGATGGCCACGCCGAAGGCGATGAAGCGCAGGTTGAGCAGCAGGCCGCTCGCAGCGCCCATCAGCGGTGTGCCGCCCGCGGCGAGCACCCCCACGAACGCGAACTGCGACCCGCCGGCGAGCACGAGCAGGCTCGACACGGTGGCCAGCAGGGGCGAGAGCCCGGCGGCCACCGCCAGGACGCCGTAGGAGACGCCGTAGGCAGCCACGGCGAAGCCGACCGGTATCGCCTTGGCGAGTACCGACCCATCCATCGACGCTCGGAGCGTCCGGGAGAGCGACCACATCGTCCGGTATGATGCACATGTCGACGCCGACATGCACGTTCGGTGAACCGGACGGGCGTACGGCGCACGGGATGGCCGCGTGATCGGGCGTGGTGTGGGCGCAGGATGTCGATGGACCGCACGCCAGGGCCGACCAGGGGAGGGGACATGGGACCCGGACACCAGCATCCGCGGGTCGTTGACCCACCGGATCCCGGAGAGTTGCGGACACGCATCGCGGCGACCGTGTCCGACCTCCGGTCCCGGACGGGGCGGAGTCTCGCGGACGTGGCCAACGCGGCCGGGATCGGGAAATCGACCCTGCACGCCATCGAGTCCGGCGACGCGAACCCCGGGATCGAGACGCTCTGGGCGCTCGCCCGGGCACTCGACGTACCGTTCGGCGCCCTGCTCGAGCCTCCAACCCCGTCCGTCAGGGTCGTGCGTGCCGACGAGGGACCGAGGGTCGACAGCGAAGATGCCGGGATGATGGCGCGCCTGCTGGCCACCACCGCACACGGGGCACGGGTCGAGGTCTACGCCCTGAGTCTGGCCCCGACCGGCGGCCGGGACGCCGCTGCGCACACCGGTGGCACCACCGAACATGTCCTCGTGACCCGTGGCCGACTCCGCGTCGGGCCGCGTGAGCAACCGGTCCATCTCGAGGTTGGTGACCTCGCGAGCTTCCCCGGTGACGTCCCCCATATCTACGATGCGCTGGAGACGGACACCAAGGCCGTACTGATCATCGAGTACTCCTGAGTGGTGCCACGAGGATGAGCCGACGCGAAGCTTCGCGCGCCGACAACAGCGGGGACCGCCACCGGTAGCGTGAGCCACCATCGTGATGCGGGTGCCCTCGCCCCGGCCCCAGCCACCCGTGACGGAGGGATTCGTGCCTGATGCTCCCGCGGTCGTCGTCGACGACGTCCAGAAGCGGTTCGGTGACACCGTGGCGCTGTCGGGTGTCGATCTGGCCGTGGCCGAGGGCGAGGTCCTCGGGCTGTTGGGACCCAACGGGGCCGGGAAGACCACGCTGGTCCGTGTCCTGGTCACCCTGCTGCGTCCCGATACCGGCTCGGCGCGGATCTTCGGTCATGACGTCGTCACCGAGGCGAGCACGGTGCGACGCCTGATCGGGCTCACCGGCCAGTACGCCGCGGTGGACGAACTGCTGACGGGACGCGAGAACCTGCGCATGTTCGGTGAGCTGTTCCACCTCAGTCGCCGCGAGGCCGCTCGACGTGCCGACGACCTGCTGGAACGCTTCGACCTGGCGGTCGCAGGTGACCGTCCGGCGCGCACCTACTCCGGGGGGATGCGCCGTCGCCTCGATCTCGCTTCGAGCCTCCTGATCCGACCGCGTCTGCTCTTCCTCGACGAGCCGACCACGGGGCTCGACCCACGCTCACGATCGGCCATCTGGGACATCACCCGCGAGTTGGTGGCTGAGGGCACCACGCTGCTGCTCACGACCCAGTACCTCGAGGAAGCCGACCAACTCGCCGACCGCATCGCGGTCATCGACCACGGTCACATCATCGCCGAGGGGACCGGTGACGACCTCAAGGACGAGATCGGTGGGCAGGTGGTCGACATCGTCCTGACGGACGCGGCTCAGCGCCCAGCGGCATGCCGGGCCGTGCCGGACGCCGACCTCGGCCAGGGTGATCGCAACCTGCGGGTGTCTGTCCCCGCAGGTGACGCGCTGCAGGCTCTGTCGCGGGTCTCGCTGGCCCTCCGGGACGCGGAGATCAGGGTCCGTGACGTGGGTCTGCGCCGACCGACCCTGGACGACGTCTTCCTGCAGTTGACCGGGGGCGACCCCAGCGCGACCTCGCCGCCCGAAGGCACCGCATCCGGCACCGAGGAAGGTGTGGCATGACGATCACCGAACGACCCGCCGAGGAGCCCCGCCCATCGGATCCCAGGGCACCGACGTCACCCGCCGCCCGTGTGTACTGGCAGGCGCGGGACACCTGGACGGTCACCAAGCGCAACCTGCGCCACTTCATGCGCCAGCCCCGGCTGCTGGTGTTCTCCACGATCCAGCCCGTCATGTTCGTCGTGCTGTTCGCGTTCGTGTTCGGCGGGATCGCGACCGTGGCGCTGCCCGAGGGCACCGAGTACATCGACTTCCTGCTGCCCGGCCTGTTCGTACAGTCAGCGGCGTTCCGATCGACACAGACGGCCGTCGGCCTGGCCGAGGACCTGGAGCGGGGCGTCGTCGACCGGTTCCGGTCCATGCCGATGTCACGCGCCGCGGTCCTCGCCGGACGGACCCTGGCGGACCTCGTCCGGTCGCTGGCCGTGATCGTGCTGATGATCGCCGTCGGCTACCTCATCGGGTTCCGCTTCACCCAGGGGGTCCTTGGTGCGATCGGCGCCATCCTCGTCGTCGCTCTGTTCGGCTACCTGATGAGCTGGCTGTTCTGCTGGATGGCACTGCACGTCCCGGGTGCTGAGGCGGCCCAGACGGCGGGCTTCGTCATCGTCTTCCCGATGGTGTTCGCCAGCTCGATCTTCGTGCCGTTGGAGACGATGCCGGACTGGCTCGCCACCTTCGCCGCACAGAGCCCCCTGACCCACGCTGCGGATGCGGCCCGCGCCCTGTCGATCGGTGGCGAGGCTCTCCGCCCTGCGCTGCTGACCATCGCGTGGTGTGTCGGGCTGCTGGCCATCGTCATCCCGTTGGCGGTCCGCCGGTACCGGACGATCACGTGACCGAGGAGGCCGACGTCCCAGCTGGGACATCGCCTGCGGCGCAGACATCCAGCGTCGGGCCGGGGCGGACGATCGCAACGGCCTCCGGCGCGTTGATCGTGGGCACGTTGCCCATGTTCCTCCTCGGCGCCCTGTCCGGACGTATCGGCGCGGACCTCGAGGTCGGGGGAGCGGTCATCGGGGGACTGGTGGCCCTGTTCTTCGCCGCCGGGGCCGCCAGTTCGATCCCTGCTGGGCACCTCACCGACCGGATCGGAGCGACCGCCGCCCTGCGCACCGCCGCGGTCATCGCCGCGCTCTGCAGCATCGGGGTCGCCACCTTCGGCGTCGAGGTCCGGGTCCTGTTCGTGCTGTTCCTCGTCGGGGGAACAGCGATCGCGATGGCCGATACCGGCGGCGCACGGGCTATCGCGTCGTCGATCCCGTCGGGTCGTCAGGGGATCGCGTTCGGCGGTAAGGAGGCCAGCATCCCCGCAGCCTCCATGCTGGCCGGTTTCGCGGTCCCGGTCCTCGGTGCACAACTCGGGTGGCGACCGGCGTTCGCGGTTGCCGGCGCCCTGGCGGTGGTGTTCCTCCTGGCCGTACCACGCGGGCTCGGCCCCACGACCAGGACCTCACGTCGCTCGCCGACCCGGACCCAGGTCACCTCGAGGCAGCCATCGACCTCGGCCGCCGCTCCGGGGACCGGGATCGTGTTACTGCTGCTGGCGGTCGCCGCTGGGCTCGGGGGTGCGGCGTCGACGGCGACACCAACCTTCCTGGTGCCCGCTGCGGTGGCCGGGGGGCTCGCCGAGTCACCCGCCGGCTTCCTGCTCGCCGGTGCGAGCATCGTCGGCATCTGCGTGCGTCTCACCGCCGGGGTTCTGGCGGATCGGATGACCGGGGTGGAGATCCGCTTCACGGCGCTGCTGATGGCGGTCGGGACCGCCGGCTTGATCGCCCTGTCGTTCGGCGGGACAGCGATGACCCTGCTCGGCGCTGTCCTGGCCATCGGCGGCGGGTGGGGCTGGACGGGGCTCATCTTCCTGGCCGCGGTCCGCACCCAGCCATCGCGTCCCGCCGGTGCCGCCGGAACGGTGTTGGCCGGCCTGGCGACCGGCGGCGCCACGGGTCCGATCGCCTTCGGCTGGTTGGCCGACGGTCCGGGGTACGCCACGGCATGGCTCACGGCAGGGACCGCGATGTTCATCGCCTGCGGTATCGGGCTGCTGGCCGACCACCGACGTGGTCGGCTCGCGTGACGCCGCCGCTACCGCACGCTCGACAGAACCCCACAAGCCATTGTCTGTCCCGAAAACCGGACGATCGGGACGAGAGGATGACGTCGGTCGGGCGCAGCTTGGATCTCGTCCGTGACGGCCCGCGCGACGACCTCTACGGTGGACCGACGGAGACGAGCCCCAAGATCGTGGACGACACCCGCGGCACCACCCGCTGGGTCGGCAGGACCAGCGGGGGCGCGCCGGTGTGCACGCCCGACACCTGCGCTGCATGGAACGGATGCTCGGTCTCGATCTGATCGGCGAGCCCGACCAGGACGGCTAGGCCGCGCGGCGATGCGTGACAGGCCGTGTCGGCGTGTGTAGGCTCGGGCCATGGGAACCCAACGCATCAACATCAGCCTCGACGCCGAGCACGCCGCCAAGTTGACGCGGCTCGCTGCCAGGGTCCATGTCAACGAAGGCACCCTGGCCCGCTCGCTGCTCGCCAGCGCCCTCGACGACGCCGACCCGGACCCGACCAACATCACCGCCCTGCTCGACAGCATCGACGGCGCGTTCGAGCAGGCCCGGCTTGGCGGCCAACAGATCGCCCGGGGTGAAGGCATCCCGCTCGCGAGGCTGTGACCCGCGTCGAACTGGCGCCCGTCGCAGTCGCCAACCTCGACGCGCTGATCGTCACCCATTCGCTGCCGCCCGACACCCGCACCCGGGTCCGTGACGCGCTCACGGTGCTTGAGAGCTTCCCAGACCTCGGGCCGCCCCTGACCGGCCGATGGACCGGATACCGCTACCTGATCGGCCCGTGGCGGTGGATGCTGTTCGTCTACGTCCACGACCCTGACCGGCAGCTGGTCGAGATCCGCACCATCCAGGACGCCCGAAGCGGCAACGCCGCTCTGGCCGGACCGACACCGGACGCCTGACATGCCAGATGACGCCGGCGCGCCCGTCACCGCCGCCACGGAACCTCAACCTGAAGTAGAACTAGTGATGTACGGATAGTGCGCCTCTGCCCCGGACGCATCTGGATCCCCCATAAGAAACATTACGTAAACTAACGCCGGAACGTCCGACTCCTGACGTCGCGAAGCCCTCTCCCCGCTCCACGTGCTCAGCCGCTCGATGCCGCCGAGCGTGGGACCTCCGCTCGATAGGTCTTCGTCGGGATCAGCCGCTGGCGGCGTCAGATGATCCCGATGTCGCGGCCTTCAGTGGTGCGACGACCTCCTCGAGGTCATCGCCGAGCGCGAGCCGTGCGACCGCGGTGACGAAGGCCGATCGGTTCAACCCGCAGCCGACCGCCGTCTCATCGAGTTCGTCACGCTCGTCAGGCGTCAGGTACAGCGCCGTGAACGCCGCATCCTCGATCCTGGGACGTTTCCGCACGTCGACCTGCCCGAGCGCGTCCCGCAACCGCGCGCCGTGTTCCGCAGCCGCCGCCAGGACCCAGTCCCCCGCGGACCAGTCCAGCGCGTCCGCTCCGGCGAGGATGCCGAGCTTGACCGGCCGCGGCACCGTCAGCCCGACGTGCTTGCGCGCTGATGCCGTGCTCGCGCCCGTCCGTGAACGCTTGGTTGCCACGGTGCTCCCCCTGCCTTCGCTGCCGAGTCAGCGCAAGGTACCTCCTGGACCGTGGCTCGTTATATGACGTGTTGGTGGAGAGCTTCGACCAGTTCAGCGGCGCGTGGCGTGAGCAGGGTCAGACGTCGCTCGTCCCCAGAGTCGGTCACGTACCGGATCTCAGCCCCTTCCTGCCCGACGAAGCCGAGCAGACGGTCACGGCGCGAGCCCTTCACACCTACACCGCCGTAGGAGCCGAGGGGCTCGACCGCAACCCTGCTGACCGACGTGATGGACGGCAGCGGGATGCTCGTGCGGAACAACGGCCACAGCCGGGCCCGCAGATGCCGCTGGCTGATCGTGACCGAGACGTGCATCGTGACCAACCAGATCGGGACACCCAGCGTGGCCAGGGTCAGACCGGCGAGGGCAAGCGAACGGCGTCCACCCACGATGTCCGGGTCTTTCAGGAGCCCGGCGAGGCTGACGATGCCGATTCCGAACAGAACGACAGCGGGAAGCACGAAGGCAACGACGAGCGGGCCGGGGCGAAGACGGATGCGCCACACGCCTCGGTCCATGGATGCGTCCCCCGACCGTTCCTAGGCGACCAGTTTCGCCACCGAGGCCCGCAGGCGCCGCAGCTGGCGGGCGACCGGCTCCCGTCCGCCATCCCCCGGCAACTCATCCACGATGGCGGGATCCGGCAGGCTGTCGGAGACAGGGCGAGCACCCGGCTCCGGACCCGTGGTGCGCAGCGAACGGACGACCCGGTCGGCGGGCAGTCGACGCAACCGTCGGGCCCGCGCGGACGCGTGCCGGCGTGCGAGCGACAGCATCCACTGGTTCGCGGTCGTCTCGGCAGGGTCGAACGACCCGGCGGTCTGCCAGGCCTCAGCCTGGACCGACTGGATCACGGTGTCGACCTGGTATGGCTCCTGCACGTGGCCCTTGATGATGAGCCGTGCCGAGAAGTCCATCCGGTCGCAGAGTTCGAGGAACGCGGCGTGGTCGCCGTCCGCGGTGGCGAGGAGGAGTTCGTTCGGCGTCACGGGGTTCCTTGGGTCGGTGGCGCGGTGCACGTGCGACCAGCAGCCTCCGATGGCCGGTCATCGAGATGACACGCGATCGGTTGGCTGGTGGGTCGAAGGCCTCGCTGACGGCTGCCAAGCAACCTGGTCAGGGGTCGGAGTTGATGTGCACATGGTACTGCACCACCCCACCGTGTCACGGCCGGCGAGGGGCAGGCGACGGTCAGGCGACCAGGACGGGCGGCTCCTCAGTGGTGCGGGGCGGTCGTGGGCCAGGGCAGATCGTCGCCGTCAGGCCCCTTGACCTCCAGGTCGTCGAACCGCGCGAACAGGTCCAACGACAGCTCCCCCTCCTCCACCGACACCGTGATCGTCTGCCTGGTGCCATCGGGAGCGCTCGACCGGCCCTGCAGGCTGAACTGCGGTCCCCACGCCCCCGGACGTGGCTCCGGACGTCCGAACAGCGGTGCGTCGACCGGCGCGCCCCCGAACGTGGTCGCGACATCCACGAGCTGTTCCTCGGAGAACGCCAGGAGTTCCCGGCCATCCGGACCATCGCGCCGCAGGGATCCGATGATCGTCGACACCGGGAAGCAGAGCAGCTGGATCCGCCGGTCATCCGTACGTACCAAGGTGGCTGCACGTTCCGGCGTCGGTTCGAGGGTCACCGCCAGCACGCGGAACCGTGGGTCGAGCTCCATGCCCCAGAGCGCCGCCCCCTCCAACGCAGCTTCCAGCGCATCGAGGTCTGGTCGCGGCGCGCCGCCCTGTCCGTTCGCACCCGCGTGCAGGTTGCCGAAGATGTCATCCACCCGGACTACCTCGATGCTGTTGGGGAAGCTGCCACCGCGCGTGGGAACGCGGCTCGGAACAGCGATGGTGCCCCGTTCGTCGTGACCCGGGGCACCATCGTCGATCGCGTGGGACCGATCTACAGTAGGCCGTTGGCCTCGAGCCACTCGGTGGCCACGTCATCGGACTCGCGGAACTCGATGTCGGTCTCGAAGTTCCAGGCGAGCAGATCGTCGGTCGTGATCATCGCGCTGAGTTCGTTGATCGCGTCGACCAGGTCCTGGCCGTAGGCGTCGATCAGCGAGTCGTCGAGGATCGGCGCGATGTTCTGCGCCGGGAACAGGCCCAGGTCGTCCTCGAGGACCTTGAACCCGAACTCCTCGATCTGCGGTGCGGTGTCGTTCCACACGACCGCGTCGACCTCGCCGGCGTCCAGCGACTCGCCGAGGATCGGGCCGAACTCGATGGTCTGGGTGTCGGCGAACTCGATGCCGTAGACGTCCTCGAAGCCGATGAAGCACTGCGGTCGTTCGAAGCACTGCGCCGACGCGCCGAGCACCAGGTCCATGTCGGCCACGTCGGAGATCGTCTCGGCCTCCAGGTCACCGCGGACCACGAACGCGTCACCGTCGATGGCTGGCGTGTAGTCGAGGGGGGTCGCGCCCATGTCGGCGTAGGCCTCGGTGATGATCTCCATCACCTCGTCGGGGTCACCCGAGGGCTCGGCGTCCGGGGCGAGCTCCGCCTGCGAGCCACCGATGTAGTCCACGATCATGTTCAGCGTGCCGGCTTCGAGGTCCTGGATCGCTTCGACCCGGAACCCGGCTGGGGTCATGATGTCGACGTCGTAGCCGAGTCCCTGGAGGTACTGGCCGTAGACCTCGGCAAGGGTGATGGCCTCGGAGAAGTCCTGGCCCCGCAGGGTGATGGTCGGGCCATCAGGGGCCGCGGCATCATCGGCGTCGTCGTCGGGGGCCTCGTCCGGCTCCTCCTCGACGGGTTCGTCGGTCTCTTCGGTCTCGTCGGGAACGTCGTCGACCTCATCGACGTCGTCACCGTTGCCGCAAGCCGCCAACACCAGCAGCATCGCTGCCAGCAGGCTCGCCGTCTTCCAGGGGTCCAACTTGCTCATCTGTGTCTCCGGTTCGGGGCGATCGGTCGGAACGCAGCCGGCGAACCCCGTAGGGCTTGACGAGCCGTTCGATGGCACTGAAAGCGAGGCCGGTGGTCCCCGCGAGGGCTGCGATCAGGATGGTTCCACCGATGGTGAGGGTAGCGTTGTTCTGTCCGATGCCATCCCGCACGTAGCGTCCGAGACCGTCTCCGCCGAGGAACGCGCGGATCGGTTCGGTCGCCACGACCTGGACCGCCGCCACCCGCAGGCCGGTGAAGATGACCGTGCTGGCCAGCGGCAGTTCCACGGTGGTCAACACCGCACGCTCGCTGAAACCCATGGCGCGCGCCGCGTTGACCGCCGCCTTATCGACCTGGCTGATCGCCACGTAGGTACTCAGGTACATCGGCGGGATGGTCAGCAGCACGAGCGCGATGAAGATCGGCCACGGCTCCGCGCCGTAGCCGGCCCGCAGCGAGACCGGGACCAGGAACGCCGCGACCGCGAACGTCGGCAGTGCCCGGCCGATGTTGACCACCCAGGCCGAGGTGACCTCTCCCCAGCCCTTGTGTGCGAGGAAGGCCGCCGGCGGGACCGCCACCAGGATCGCGAACAGCGTCACGGCGGCACACAGCAGGACCGTGTCGCCGAGGTTCGCAAGGATGCCGTCCGAACCACCCCAGGTCATTGGATCGGAGAACCACTCCCACAGGGTGGTGTCGCGCGGGACCGCACGCTGGGCCAGGATCGCCGTCATGAGCGCTGCGCCCGGGACCACGGGGTCAACCAGTTGCGGAGCAGGACGAACAACAGGTCGAACGTGAGCGCGAGGACGATGGCCAGGACCGATCCGATCGTCAGCGGGGTCCAGAAGGTGCGACGCAGGCCATCCAGGATCAGCGCACCCAACCCACCCTGGCCGACGATCGCGGCGACCGTCACCAGGCCCACCGTGGTCACCGTGGCGATCCGCAGACCGTTGATCATGTAGGGGATCGCCACGGGGACCTCGACGGTCAGCACCCGTCGCGCCGGGCTGAGCCCCATGGCGTCCGCGGCTTCACGCACCGGCGCAGGGACCGACCGGAAACCGTCGAGGATGTTGGTGACCAGGATCAGGATCGTGAAGCCGGTGAGCGGGATCAGCACGGTGAAGATCGACAGGCCGAGCGCGGTCGTCCGCAGGACCCCGAAGAACGCGACGCTCGGGATGGTGTAGAGGAACGCGGCGAACAGGGTGATCGGCCCGACCGTCCAGCGGTAGCGCAGTGCGACCGTCGCGAGCACGGCGGACAGCAGGAACCCGATCCCGACCGCCAACAGCGTCAGTTGGATGTGTTCGAGCAGGGCCGGCTGGATGCGGCTGTCCCACTGTTCGGGGATCCAGCTCCAGCGCAGGATGGGGTTGCGGCTGGCCAGCAGGATCACGCGGCGCGCTCGGCTGGGCCATCGAGGTCTCCCGCGAGGCCCCCGCGGATGCGTTCGAGCGTGACGGTCCCGCGGAACCGGCCATCGTCGTTGATCACCGCAACCGACGTTCGCGAGGTCATGATGACCTCCAGGGCGGACCGCAGGGTGCTCGACGGTGCGACCTGCGCCGCCGGCAGGTAGCGCTGCGCGTCCGCGAGGGCTCCCCCGCCGGCGACCTGATCACGCGGCACCCACCCGAGGAAGACCTCGTCATCGACGAGCCCGAGCCAGTCGGTCCGATGCTCGTCGATCACCGCGAGACCCGCCGCCGGATCTGCCGCGACCTCGATCACCGGGCCCGGTTCGAACGGAAGATCACCGACGGTCGCCAGCGCGAGACGTCGCATACTGCGATCCTCGCCGACGAACTCCTCGACGAAGCCGTTGGCCGGCGCCCGCAGCAGCTCATCGGGACTCGCGTACTGCTCGACGACGCCGCCGACGTTCAACAGGGCGATCCGATCGGCGACCTTGACCGCTTCGTCCAGGTCGTGGGTCACCAGCACGATGGTCTTGCGGACCTCGCGCTGCAGATCGAGCAGTTCCTCCTGGAGTCGACCACGCACGATCGGGTCCACCGCGCCGAACGGCTCGTCCATCAGCAGGACCGGCGGGTCTGCGGCCAGGGCGCGGGCGACCCCGACTCGCTGCTGCTGCCCACCGGACAGCTCGTCCGGGTAGCGCGACAGCATCGCGGTATCGATCCCCACGACCTCGGCGAGTTGACGCACACGGTCGTCGATCCGGGCCTTCTCCCAGCCGAGCGTGCGCGGCACCGTCGCGATGTTCGCGGCGATGGTCCGGTGCGGGAACAACCCGACCTGCTGGATCACGTAGCCGATCCCCCGGCGCAACTGCATCGCCGGCTGGTTGGTGACGTCGCGACCCTCGATCTCGATCGTCCCGGCCGAGGGTTCGATCAGCCGGTTGATCATGCGCAGCGTGGTGGTCTTGCCGCACCCCGATGGCCCGATCAGGGCGACGATCGCGCCACGATCGACATCGAGGTCCATCGCCGCGACCGCGTCCTCCTTCGCCCCCGGGAAGCGTTTCGAGACCCCCCGCAGGCGGATGGCGGGCGTCTGTGCGTCATCGGTCATGATCACGGCCTTCAGCGTGGACATCGGACGACGAACGAGAGCGCCCCGTTCGACGGTGCATCCAGGGCCGCTGGCCTCAGGATAGCTACCGAGCGTGCCGACGTGGCCGACCCGCCGGGCACGGTTAGGCTCATCGCACATGACACCCGACGGTCCGGAGACACGGTGGCCAACCTCCCGAGCCTGCACGTCACGACTGATGCACTCAGCGAACTGGACGTCGACGCGTTGCTCGTGCCGGTGTTCCGGGGCGCGATCGAGGGACCCGGCACCGAGACGGCCCTCCGTGCGGTCGGCCTGAGCGATGTGCCCCGTGACACCTCGTTCCGGGGCAAGGTCGGTGAACTGCTGCACCTCGCGGCACCCGGCCAGCCATGGGGCCGCGTCACGCTGGTCGGCCTGGGGCGGCTGGACACGCTCTCCGACGAACAGCTCCGTCGGGCCATGGGGAGTGCGATCCGGGCGGTGGCCACCGACGCCAGGACCATCGCCACGACCCTGGCACAGACCAACCCGTCGGGTGAGGCGCTGCGGGCTGCCGCCGAGGGCGCCCTGCTCGGTGCCTACCGCTACGACGCCCACCGGACGGACCCCCGACCCATCCGCCTCACCGACATCACCTTCGTGGTCCCGTCGGCCGCGGTCGCGGGAGCCAGGGAACAGTTGGCACGTGCCCGCATCCACGCCCGCGCGCAGACGGTTGCGGCCGACCTCGTCTCCACGCCCCCGAACCTGCTCGGACCCGTCGAGGTCGTGGCCACGGCACGCGAGCTGTTGCCCGACGACATCGAGGTCGACGTCTGGGATGAGGACCGGCTCGCGGAGGAAGGGTGCGGCGGGCTCCTCGCGGTCGCATGTGGCTCCGCGCGGCCACCACGGCTGCTGCGGCTGCTCTACCGTCCGCCGGACCCCGTGGCACGCGTCTCGATCGTCGGCAAGGGCATCACGTTCGATACCGGCGGGATCTCGCTGAAGCGGCCGTCGTCGGCCATGAACGAGATGAAGGGCGACATGGGTGGCGCGGCGGTGGTCATCGCCCTGTTCACGGCACTGGCCGAACTGCAGATCCCCGTGGAGGTGCACGGCGAGGTGTGTCTGGCCGAGAACATGCCGGGCGCCGACGCGCAGCGGCCCTCCGACGTGATCACCGTGCGGGGCGGCACCACGGTCGAGGTGATGAACACCGACGCCGAGGGACGCCTCGTGCTGGCCGACGGCCTGGCCCTGGCCGCTGAGGAGGCGCCCGACGCGATCGTGGACATCGCCACGCTCACCGGCGCTGCGCCACGTGCGATCGGCAAGCGTGCGACCGCCATCTTCTCCAACGACGACGACCTGCTGCGCCAACTGCTGGCCGCGTCCCACAGCGCCGGGGAACCCATGTGGCATCTGCCGCTGTGGGACGACCTCCGCGAGAACCTCGACTCCGATGTCGCGGACATCGAGAACCTCGGCCGGGGCGACGAGGCCGGGGCCACGATGGGCGGGTTGTTCCTCCGCGAGTTCATCGACGGCCTGCCGTGGGCGCACCTGGATATCGCCGGCCCGTTCTGGCAGGACACGGCCCGCTACCACCTGCCGTGCCACGGCACCGGGGTCGGGGTACGCACCCTGCTGCGCTGGCTCGACCCGCGGGACGGCTGACGCACACCCGCGACCCAGCGGTCGGTCCGAGCCGCGACGTCGCGGCGGTCCGACGTGCGACCTAGCGGTCGACCGCTTCGGCGGCGACGGGGAACTCGGTCACGACGGCCGCGGGTACGACGCGCTCCATCGGGAACGACGTGACCTCGCCCTTGAGCTCATCGATCACCGGGTCCAGGGCGATCGCGAAGACCCCCTGGCCCCGCTTGAGCAGGTCGAGCAACTGGCGATCGTCATCGATCGCGTAGACCGTGACCCCGTCGGAGACCAGCGTGGAGTCCGCCAGGGTCTGCCCCCGGGCCTGGAGTTCCTCGATGGCCAGACGGACCTTCTGCAGTGACACACCCGTGTCCAACAGCCGCTTGACCAGACGGATGCGCACCACGTCATCGAACGAGTACAGACGCTGGGTCCCCGACCCACCGGCCTTGCGCATCGAGGGCTCCACCAGCCCGGTGCGGGCCCAGTAGTCGAGCTGCCGGTAGGTCACGCCCACGATCTTGCAGACCGTCGGAGCGCGGTAGCCCGAACGCTCCTCGCCGGCATCGCCGACGTCGAAGGCGAGTTGTCCCGTCCCGGTGGTGGCGGTGGCCATGTGCGGTGCTCCTCGTGATCATCCGGTCCGACGGTGTGGCTGGTTCGCGGGGAGTGCCTCGCGCCGTCGCGCTCCCCCGGCTCGCACCGGCCCTCGCGTCGTCCGACAGATGTCTGACATGCGTGGAACTTCGTCACTGACGGTATGGCCGGACACGCGATGGTGTCAACGGGCGATCCGGCACCCAAGACCCTCGACCCGTCCTCGAGGTGGAGGAGCGGCAGGCGACCCGCGCCACACCCACCACAGCAGCAACGCGGCCGGACGCCCGCGATCAGGCTGGACGGGCCCATCCGCAGGGAATGCTTGCTGTCAGCAAGCGGCTCGAGGGAATCGACCACACAGCGTGACCGGGCCACACAGGCGCGCTCGAGGTGCGTCGCTCCGCGCGCTGCGCGCCCGATGGCCGGTGAGGTGTCGGGCGGGTGTCAGCCCTTGAAGTCCTCCGGCGAGACGTCGTCGAGGAACTCGCGGAACTCCCGGACCGCTTCCTCGGCGTCGACCCCCTCCTCGGTATCGCCGTCGGTCGGCTCGATCTCGAGGCCGGCGTCGTCGAGGACGTCACGGGCGGCGAAGACCGGGACGTCGTCCAGACGGCTCGACAACGCGATGGCATCCGAGGGGCGGGCCGAGACCGTCCAGGCCTCCTCGCCGCGTTGCAGCTTCAGTTCGGCATAGAAGGTGCCGTCCTGCAGAGCCGTGACATGCACGGCCACGAGTTCGACCCCGAGGGTGCCAAGCACATCGACGAACAGGTCGTGGGTCAGCGGGCGGGGCGTCTCGACACCCTGGAGCGCGAACGCGATCGCTGTCGCCTCCACGGCACCGATCCAGATCGGCAGGTAGCGCGTCCCCTCCCGCTCCTTGAGCAGGACGATCGGCTGGTTGGCCGGCAGCTCGACGCGCACGCCGACGAGTTCCATCTCGATCATGTCGGGCATGTCCCGCTCCTGTCCACGAGCCTGTCCATGTGCGGAACCGTTGCGTCCGGTGCCGCGGCCTGGCTGGTCACAGCGTGCCAGCTGCACTGGCCGCTCGCAGCGCAGCGTACGCGCCATCGACCAGCGCTCGACCCATCGCCGAGGGTCCCGGGTCCAGGGGAGCCGGTCCACCCGTCGGCGCAGTCGTCACCACGCCGAGTTCCTCGCCGTCGACCAGGACCGGGAAGCGCAGGGATTCGGTCGACGGACGGACCGGCAACGTCAGCTGGAGCGAGGCCTCGCTCACGGACGGGACCGTGACCGGGGTCGGTGGGACGACCAGTTCCATCGCCCCTCCGGCCAGCAGGATCTGGATCGAGGTGCCGACCTCGGAGACGGCCATGTCCCCGAAGCCGTGATCGAGCAGGGTGGCGGTCCCGTCGAACCTGGACGGGTCCTCCCCCGCGCCCAGCACGACGGCGATCAGATCGCGCTCGCCCCGCTGTGCACTGCCGACCAGACTGTGACCTGCCGGTGTGGTGAAACCGGTCTTCATCCCCGTGGCTCCCGGGTAGCGGTCGAGCAGCTCGTTGCGGGTCTCGGCCGCCGGTTGACCGGGCAGGGTCACGACCTGCCTGGCGAGGAGCTCGGGCAGATCGTCGTCCTGGAGGACCGCCAGGCCGATGACGGCGAGGTCGGACGCGGAGAACAGCTGTGTGTCATCCAGGCCCGACGGGCTCGTCAGGTCGAGTCCCGTCACGCCCAGGGCGGCGGCGTCCTGTTCCATCAGTGCGACGAAGCCTTCGCGGGTGCCACCCACGTGGACGGCGAGGGTCTCGGCCGCATCGTTACCGCTGCGGGCCAACAACCCATCGAGCAACTCCTCGACGGTCCATTCGTCCCCCGGCTGCAGGCCGACACCCGATCCGGGCACGTCGAGCACCTCATCACCGACGGTCACGGCAGCGTCGAGGTCGGCACGCTGGATGACGGTGTAGGCGGTCAGCAGCTTCACCGTCGAGGCCACGGGCCGGCGGGTGTCCGCGTTCAACGCAGCGAGCCGCTGGCCGGTCGCAACCTCGATCAGGACGTAGGCCTCGGCATCGATCGGGTCCGGTCCGGGCCAGGTGGGCCCCGGTGCATCGGTGAGCACGGGTTCGGGGATGCTCGGGGCACTCGACTGCGCCACCGCGGGTGCGGTTGGTGCGACGAGCGGGGCACTGACCATCGCGGTGAGCAGCACCACGACCGTCGCGCCCGGTGCGATCAGGCCGCGACGGAGCACACGTGGCGAGCTGCGGCGCATCACGCCCGGAGGATCGCCTGGAGGGATCCGGCCAGCAGGGCCCGCTGCAATTCTCCGCCGAGAGCGACCATCTCCTCTGCAGACCGGACCGCGGCCCGCCGGCTGTCGGGATTGCGTTGCCGCAGTGCCGGCGCGACGCGCTGCTCGACCAGCGCGGCCTCACGGTCCGCGAACTGGCGGTACATCCGCAGATGGCGGACCTCGAGTCCTGCGGCCAGCAGTTTGCCGCAGATCTTGGCCACCCGGAGGGCCGCCCCATCGTGCGGTGCGCTGCCAAGCAGGCCGTGATCGCGCAGCGCCGACAGATCCGCGTCGGTCAGATCGGTCGCCTCCGCCAGTTCAGCATCCGAGAGGACCAGGTCGCTCAGGTTGGCGTCGAGCAGGGTCGGCTGCGACCCGCCGGCGGCCGACGAGACAGCCACGGCCGGAGCCTGCGTGTCCTCCGCTTCGGTGGCGGGCAGCCCCGCGTCAAGGCGGTCGAGTTCCTCACGGATCACCTTCAACGGCAGGTAGCGGTCGCGCTGTGCCCGCAGGACGTAGCGCAGCCGCTCCACGTCCTCTTCGGTGAACTTGCGGTACCCCGAATCCGTGCGATCGGGCGTGATCAGCCCCTCCGCTTCGAGGAACCGGATCTTCGAGATCGTGATGTCGTCGAACTCGTCGCGGAGGCGGTTGAGCACATCACCGATGGTGGTCGTCGTCACGGCTCCGGGACCGCCATGGCACCAGGGCTGCCCAGGTACAACAGCTTGAACCGACCCACCTGCAGTTCGTCACCGGTGCCCAGTTGACGTTCGTCCACGCGTTCGCCGTTGACGTAGGTGCCGTTGAGGCTGCCCAGATCCTGGAGGGTGATACCGAGCTCGTCCTGGAGCAGTTCGACGTGCCGCCGCGACACCGTGACATCGTCGAGGAAGATGTCGGAGTCCGGGTGGCGGCCGACCGTCGTCGTCGCACGGTCGAGCAGGAACCGTGACCCGGCGTTGGGGCCGCGCACCACGACCAGCATGCCCGTACCGGGCGCCATCTCGGGCAGCTCGTCGACCACGTGTTGCGGGTCGAGTGCCCCGACGTCGATCGACGCGGTCGTGTTCTCGCTCCCGGCCGGCTCCGTCACGGCGGCGCCGCAGGACGGGCAGAAGTTCGCGCCGTCGGGGATCGGATCGTCACACGCTTCACATCGCATGATCAGGGCCTCCTGGCCACCGCGCCGGTGTGGCTGTTGCTGCGTCCGGACGCGGGCCTCACCTTCAGGTCGAGGGTCAGGCCGACGGTCTCCGCTCGCCCCGCGGGGCTCGTTGCGGGGTTCCGATCGGTTGCTCGTCCATCCGGGTCGCGTGAGGGTAGTGCAGGACGCAACCCGATGGAACCTCGGATCGATGGTCAGGCGTCGAAACGCGACGATCGCCGCTCCCCGCAGCGGCTCAGCCGGGGAGCAGCGCCTCGTAGGCGGCCGCGTCCAGCAGATCGCCGGGCGCGGATCCGTCCGCGACGCGGATCGTCACCAGCCAGCCCTCACCGTACGGATCGCTGTTGACGAGTTCGGGCCGCTCGTCGAGGGCATCGTTGCGGGCCTCGATCGCGCCGGTCACGGGGGCGAAGAGATCCGACACGGATTTGGTCGATTCCACCTCGCCGAAGGGTTGCCCCTGCGTGACCTCGGTGCCCGGACCGGGCAGATCGACGTACACGACGTCACCGAGTTGCTCCTGGGCGAAGTCGGTGATGCCGACCCGCAGGAGGTCTCCCTCGATCTGGACCCATTCATGCTCAGCGGTGTAGCGCAGTTCGGTCGGAACCTGCTCGGACACGGTCGCACACCCTCCCTCGATGGACTTCGGAACGAGACCTTAGCCGACGTCCTTCGGCTGCAGCACGGTGCGCAGGTAGCCGAGGGCCGACACCCAGTACAGCGCCGCGTTGATGGCGTAGGTGATCCAGGCCATGATGGACAGCAACGGCTGTGGATCCGCAGGAACCTCCCCGAGGACGACCGCCCCCAGGAACAAGGGCAACGCAACCATCAGGCCGAAGGTGGCGACCTTCCCCAGGCGGGTGACGGGGGGTGGACGGGTTCCCCGGAGCAGCAGGACCGCACCCCCGATCAGGACCAGGCCGTCACGCACGAACAGCACCAGAACCGCCCACAGTGGCAGGATGCCGCTCACCACGAAGGCGATCCCGACGACCAGGAACATCGCCCGGTCGGAGATCGGATCGAGCAGTTGGCCGAGCCGGGTCACCTGATCGAACCGCCGTGCCACGTAGCCATCCAGCCAGTCCGTGGCTGCGAAGACGGCCAGCACGATCAGGGCCCGCAGGTAGCGCCCACCGACCAGATCGAGGTAGATCCAGGGCAGGGCCAGCAGTCTGGCCGCTGACAGGGCGTTCGCCGCCGTCAGGATGCGCGTGCTGGCCGCCTCGGGATCCGGCTCCGTGCCCGGCCTGGCGCCGATGTCGAACCAGCGGTCGAACGCGCCCATCGATCCCTCGCAACAGTGAGCGGGCCGGTCGGCCACGTGTGTGGATCATCCCCGAGAGGGCGGGTCTGCGTGCCGACCCGGACATCTGGGGGCTGGCTCCGCGGACGGCTCCGTGCGATCTGGCACGGAGCCGCCACCGCGGGTGGTCGGGCTGGTCGGACTTGAACCGACGACCCCTCGCCCCCCAGACGAGTGCGCTACCTGACTGCGCCACAGCCCGTTGACGAGGACGCGTGTATCGCGTCCGCGAGCGCCGCACGCTACCGCGTCGTGACGGGGGTGGCGAACCACCGGCGGTGGGTCAGCGGCGTGGGCGACGCGAGCCCGGTCCCCGTGGCGCACGGGGTCGGTCGTCCAGCAGCAGTGGGACCCCGGTGAAGTCGTAGTGCTCACGCAGGATCCGCTCCAGGTAGCGCAGATACCCGTCCGGCAGGGACCCGTTGGAGAACAGCACGAACCGTGGCGGCCGCACCTCCGGCTGGGTCGCGTACCGGATCCGCAACTGCTTCTGGCCCCGCCGGGGCGGCGCGTGCTGCGCGGTGGCATCGGCCAGCAACTGGTTGAGTTCACGCGTGGGAACCCGTCGCCCGTAGTTGTCCCAGATGGTGAGCAGTTGTGGTAGCAGCCGACGGATGCCGCGACCGCTGTGCGCGGAGATGTTGACCCGGGGTGCCCAGGCGGCGAACGACAGCAGGCGGTCCAGTTCGCGATCGAGGTCCAGCCGCCGGTCCTCGTCGACCAGATCCCACTTGTTGCAGACCAGCACGATGCCGCGACCGGCGTCGCGCAGCAGCGCCGCCAGGCGTTGGTCCTGCTCCCCCAGTGGTTCGGAGGCGTCGATGACGAACAGCACCAGATCCGCGGCCTCGATCGCCCAGCGGGTCCGGTCCACGGAGTACAGCTCGGTGTCCTCACCGTGGCGGTAGCGACGACGCATGCCGGCGGTATCGACGAACGTCCACGGGCGACCGTCGATCTCCACCATCGTGTCGACCGCGTCCCGGGTCGTGTGGGCGACCGGGTCGACGATCGAGCGCTCCTCCCCCAGGAGCTGGTTGAACAGCGAGGATTTCCCGACGTTGGGCTTCCCGACGATCGCGACCCGGGGCACGCCCCCGTCGTCGGGGGCCGGTCCGGCCGGCGGAGGCAGTGACTCCATCGCCGCGGCGAGCACGTCCCCGACGCCTCGACCATGCAGCGCGGACACCGGCATCGCCGCACCGAGCCCGAGGGTGTACAGGTCGTGGACGAGCGCCTCCTGACGGTCCCCGTCGATCTTGTTGGCCACGAGGATGGTCGGGATCCCGCTCTTGCGTAGCGTCCGTGCGTAGCGCTCGTCGTCCTCGAGAGCGCCGAGCGTGCCGTCGACGACGAACAGCACGACGTCCGCGTCGGCGATGGCCGCCTCCGCCTGTTCGACGATGCGTGCGGCCATACCGCGTGCGCCGTGCTCCCACCCGCCGGTGTCGATCACCAGGAAGTCACGGCCGAGCCACTCTGCCAGATGTTCGGTGCGGTCCCGCGTGACGCCGGGCTTCTCCTCCACGATCGCGACCCGGTGGCCGATGATCCGGTTGACCAGGGTCGACTTGCCGACGTTCGGGCGACCGACGATGGCCAGACGGGGCAGGGAGCGTCGAGCGGTGACGGGATCGAGCTCCGGGAGCTCCGGGCCCAGCCGCACCTCGATCGCGGCATCGACGATCGCCGCGATGACGTCGTCGACGGTCAGATCGGTCGTATCGATCTCAGTGGCGTCGGCAGCCATCACCAGCGGCGCAAGCTCGCGTGTGCTGTCTGCAGCGTCCCGATCCACGATGTCCCGGGCCAGGACGTCGAGGTCGTCCCGGCCGAGTTGCTCCCCCCGACGGCGGGCCCGGGTCGACACGGAGGCCGTGAGGAAGATCTTCAGATCAGCGTCCGGCAGCACCACGGTCCCGATGTCGCGGCCCTCGACGACCCCGCCGTCGGGTTCGACCGCGCGACGTTGTGCAGGTACCAGAGCACGACGGACCGCTGGGTGGGCGGCGACCTGTGAGACCGCAGCCGTGACCTGGTCCTGCCGGATCTCGTCCTCGACGTCGTCGCCATCGAGCAGCGTCCGGTCGTCGATGCGCCGGATGCTCGCCGCTGCGGCGACCTCACCGCAGACCGCCTCATCGGCCAGGTCGACACCGGCACGGAGGCACGCCAGGGCTGCGGCCCGGTACAGCGCTCCGGTGTCCACGTGTTCGATACCGAGGGCATCGGCCACCGCTCGCGCGACGGTCGACTTGCCGGAACCGGCCGGACCGTCGATGGCCAGCACGAAGCCGTCGAACGGGTGGACCTCGGCGTCGAGCGGATCGTCTCCGTCGTCGACATCGTCGTAGGGCTCGGTGACGTGGTCTGGATCGGACGACACGGGAACCTCCGGGCGACAGCGGGACGGTGGACCCCGAGCGTCGCAGCCTACCGGTGCGCGACGATGCCTCGACCGCGGGGGTGGCCCGTCCGGTCAGGTTTCGCGCAGTTGCTCGAGCACCGAGAAGTAGGTGGGGAAGGTCTTGGCAACGCAGCCTGGATCGGCGATCCGAAGCCCCGGCGACCGCAGGCCGAGGAGCGCGAAACTCATCGCCATCCGGTGGTCGTCGTAGGTCGAGACGACCGCAGGCTGCGGGGACCCGGGATGGATCACGAACCCGTCGGGTTCGGCCTCCGCACGGATCCCGCAGCGTTGGAGTTCGGTGACGACCGCGTGGATGCGATCGGTCTCCTTGGCGCGGATGAACCCGATGCCCGTCACCCGCGTCGGTCCCTCCGCGAACACGGCCACCGCAGCGAGCGTCTGGGCGGTGTCCGACATCGCGCCCAGGTCGACCTCGATCCCCTGCAGTCGACCGGTGCCCCGCACCTCCGTGCCGCGTGCGTCGATGGTCACCGCCGCGCCCATGCGCTGGAGGACACGAGCGAACCCGGCATCGCCCTGTCGGGCAGCCGCGGTCAGGCCTCGGACACGGACGCGTCCTCCCGTGATGGCAGCTGCGGCGAGGAGGTACGAGGCCGCGCTCGCGTCGGGTTCGATCGCCATGTCCGTCGCGTCGTAGCCCGTCGGGGGTACCACGAACCGGCGCTCCGTCGGCCGTTCGACCCGTGCTCCGAAGTCCGCCATGGTCGCGATCGTCAACTCGACGTACCGCTCGGACACGAGGTCGGTCGTGAGGTCGATCTCCAGCCCATCGGGGCACGCCGGACCGGCGAGCAGGAGACCGGACAGGAACTGACTCGAGGTGTCGCCGGCCACGCGCAGCGCGCCGCCCCGGACCCCCTCGGAGATCACCCGGACCGGGAGGTGGCCGGGACGGCCGAGGTCCTCCACGCGGGCACCGAGCGAGCGCAACGCTTCGAGGACCGGGCCCATCGGGCGGGCTCGGAACGGTTCCCCACCGTCCAGGTCGAAGCTGCCCTCGGCCAGCGCCAACAGCGGGGCCACGAAACGCGCCGTGGTCCCCGACAGGCGCACATCCACCCGTGCCGTCGAGGCGGGTACCTCACCGGCACTGCCGGTCACCACGGTGGTGGGGCCGGAGGGCTCCACATCGATGACGAACCCGAGTGCCCCCAGTGCAGCCAGCATCGCCCGCGTGTCGTCGGCCAGGAGCACCCCCGTCAGACGGGACCGTCCCCGTGCCAGGGCCGCGGCGATCAACGCCCGGTTGGTCACGCTCTTCGAGCCCGGAACCTCGAGATCGATGTCCGGAGGGAGATCCAGGGGGATGATCTCGAGGGGGTCCGGTAACGCGGGATCGGGCAGGCTCGCTTCCGGCATCACCACACCGACCCTGCCGCGCCGCCCCGTCGGACCTCAGATGAGCCAACCTTCAACGTGTAGCTGAAGTAGAGGTTGATGGTATGGCCTGCCATCGGGGGCAGGCTGCTCAGACGCCGGGTGATCGCCGTCATTCCGGCAGATCCGTGCGCAACTGTCGGGCGGCGTGCAGGTAGGGATGACGCAGATCACGCACCGACCGCGCGGTGTAGGCGTGCACGAGCAGCCGGACGCAGCGTTCGATGCCACCCTCGATGTCCAGTTCCCGGGCGCAGAGCAACGGGACGTGGGTGATCCCGGCCAGCCGGGCCGCCTCGGCCGGGTAGGCCGAGGAGATGTCATCGGTCGCCGTGAACACGATGGACACCAGGTCGTCCTCGGACAGCCCGTTGCGCTCCAAGAGGGCAGCGATGAGTTCCTGGGTCCGCTCCAGGAGGTGGTCGCGGTCATCGCGGTCGAGGGTCGTGGCCCCGCGCAGTGCCCGGACCCGGTCGGGTTGCGATCCACTCATGCCACTCCCCCGTGCTCCCCGGTGACCGCGTACAGCATGCCGACCTCCTTCGTGCTCAGGAACCGCCACTTTCCCTGCCGGAGGTCACCGAGCTCCACACCGCCGTACGCGACCCTGGCCAGGCGTTCGACCTTGAGCCCGACACCGCCGAGCAACCGCCGGACCTCACGCTTCCGACCCTCGGTCATCACGACCTCCAGGAGTGCCTTGCTCTTCTCCTCCTCCAGCACGCGGGCCCGCTTGGGCCGGGCGAGCCCGTCCTCGAGCTCGATACCGGCACGGATCTCGGCCAGGAGCTTGCCCCGCACCGGACCCGGAACCAACGCCACGTAGACACGCTCCACCTCGAAGGACGGATGCATCAGGGCGTGCGCGAGGTCGCCGTCGTTGGTCAGCAGCAGCAGTCCCTCGGTGTCCTGGTCGAGTCGGCCGACCGGGAACAACCGTTGGGGCAGGTTGATCAGATCGACGACCGCGGGGCGCCCCTCCGGATCGTCGGCGGTGGTGATGACCCCGCGCGGCTTGTTGAGCATGACGTAGACCCGGTCCGGGTCGACGTTGATGCGCTCCCCATCGACCTCGACCACGTCCGACGTCGGATCGATCTTGCGCCCGAGGACGGCGGTTTCACCGTTGACGGTCACCCGCCCGTCGGCGATCAGTTCCTCCGAGGCGCGCCGTGAGGCGACGCCGGCAGCGGCCATCATCTTCTGCAACCGCTCTTCAGCCATCGTGTGGCTCCCCTCGCGTCTGGTCGGATCGGGCGTCTGCCGCCTCGACGTCGTCGGTCGCGGTTTCGTCGGAGTCGTCCTCGGTGGTCGCGGACGATGCATGCTCTGCGGCAACGGCCCTGCGCAACCGATCGACGGCGCTCCTGGCGGCCCGTTCCAGGTCGTCGGTCAGTTCATCCATCGCACCGTCGTCACGTGCCATCGAGGGCGGCCCAGGCGGCGGCAGGTGGTCGTCGTGGTCCTCTTCATCGACCGGAGCGGTGTCGGGCTCCTCGGTTGGCGCGCCCGGGCGATCCTCCCGTAGCTTCCCGGTGGCAAGGTCCTCGCCCGTGGCCAGGCGCCGGCGGATCTCCTTGAGCGCCCCCAGAGCGGGTTCATCGGGTGCCGGAGCTTCAGGAAGGTAGTCGGTGAGGGGCGGCAGATCGTCCAGCGAGGACAACCCCAACCGTTCCAGGAACGAGTGGGTCGTGCCGTAGAGCACCGCCTGCCCGGGCCCCGGATCCCGGCCGACCTCCTGGACGTAGCCGCGCGCGACCAGGCTGCGGACCGCGCCATCGGCGTTGACCCCACGGATGTCGCCGATGTCCTGGCGCCCGATCGGCTGCTTGTAGGCGATGACCGCGAGGGTCTCCAGAGCCGCCTGGGTCAGACGCCCGGACCGTCCGACCAGGGCCCAGCGCTCCAGGACCGGTCGCGCACCATCGGCGCTGTACATCCGCCAGCCGCCGCCGGCGCTGCGGATCTCCATACCCCGTCGGTCACGCTCGTAGGCAGTCGCCAGATCCTCCAGTTCCGTGAGCACGACCTGCTCGTCGGCCTGCACCGCGTCCGCGATCGTGTGGACGTCCAGCGGTTCGTCGGCGAGGAACAGCAGCGCCTCGACACCCTGGCGGAGCGGTGGATCGGGCAGATGCTGTTCGCTGGAGGTGGACTGGTCATCGGACACGGTGGTCACGTCCTCGTTGGTCATGGCTGCGCCGTCAGGTGGGGTTGGTCAGGCGCGCCCCCGCCCGGGGCGGGCTCGTCCGGGGCGGGCTCGTCCGGGGCGGGCTCGTCAGGGGCGGGTTCGTCCTCATCCTCGAATGACCCCAGATCCTGCCCACCCGCTCGGCGTTCGATCTGCATGGCGGCGCGCAGGTCCGGCTGCTCCAGATCGATCTGCCCGAGCTTGAACAGCTCCAACAGAGCGAGGAAGTACACGACACGGTCCCCCCGGTCCCGCCCGTCGGTCAGGGTCGGGAACGCGGTGCTCTCGCCCGGGCTCGCCAGCAGATCGAGGATGTGGGTCGCCGCCTCGCGGATCGTCACGTAGCTGCGGCGGATGTGGGTGAGATCGACCTCCGGAACCGGCCGCGGGGCCGTCGCCGCAGCCGCGAGTGCACCCAGACCGGTCGCGTCGATCGGGAGGGGTGTTACCGGCACGAGCCGCAGCAGCCACGGCTCCGGGGCGACCTCACGGGGCAGTCGATCACCGAAGCGGTTGAGACGGTGTTGGAACCAGCGACTGACATCGCGGTAGGCCCGGTACTCGAGCAGCCGCGCGTAGAGCAGGTCGCGAGCCTCCCCGAGCAGATCCTCGAAATCGTCGGCCTCATCCACCGGCAGCAGCCTCGACGCCTTCAGCTCCACGAGGGTGGCCGCGACGACCAGGAACCGGGTGGCGGACTCCAGGTCCAGCTCCTCGATCTCCTCCCCCAGATGGGCGAGGAAATCGGCCGTGATGTCCCCCAGGTCGACCTCGGTGATCTCGAGTTGACGACGGGCGATCAGCTGCAGCAACAGGTCGAACGGTCCCTCGAAGACCTCGAGCTGCACCTGGTAGGACATCCGATTCCCTGACCGACGAGCGTTCCCTGCGAACCGTGGCAGGCTAGTAGGTCGGCGGCCGACGGGATCGCCCGTCGGGGCCGGACGGGCCGGCACGATGCTCCCTGCGTCGCATCAGCCCGGCGGCGCGAACCCACCGGTCCGGGGTGGGTCGTCCGGAGGTTCGGGCGGTGGGCCCGGAGCTGGGCCCCGGTACCCAGGCAGCTCAGCGTTGGCTCCGCTGTCGGGGTCCAGGTGTCGTTGTGGCGAGGGGGGTCGCAGGGGGGGTGCGGCACCGGTGTGGGCCGGCCGGGCAGCTCCGACACGCCGCTGGGCCTCGGCGGTGCCACGTTGGACCGCCGCCGCCACGGACCGCAACCACTCCTCAGCGGTCATGCCCTCGGGCGGTGGTGGTGTGACCCGCGGGGCCAACGTTTCGGCCAACTCGCCCACGATGCGTGCACGGACGTCGGTGGGAAGGTCGTGCATCCGGCGCAGCGTGTCCCGGACCGCCGCACGCTCCTGGGTCCCCAGGCCGGAGACGTCGAGCCGCTCGACGTAGCTCTCCCAGCCGCGTGGGGGTGCGAAGGTGATGGCGCTCGGTTGGCCGCCGGATCTGCGCTCGCGCAGGACGACGGTTCCGGCGGCCAGGTCACCCAACCGTTGTCCCCGCGCGTTCGACAGCGACGACACGACCGCGATGATCCCGAAGGTGCCGAGGAGTTCGAGCAACCCGATCACCGCTCGGATCGTGGCGTGGCGGATGCCCACCGGCAGGCCCTCGACGGTCACCACGCGCAGACCCATCGCCGCCTTGCCGGGGGTCCGGCCGCGCATCAGTACCTCGAAACCGATCGGGTACCCGAACTGCAGCGTGAAGCCGAGCAGCAGCAGCAGTGCCAGGCCGAACCAGCCGGGGACGAAGCCGGTGACGCCGAGGATGAGTTCTGCCAGGGCGATCAGCAGCAAACCGGACATGATGATGGCCAGGTCGATGATGTAGGCGATCCCCCGTGACCCGACGGTCGCGGTCGCCAGGTCCAGGGCGACGGCGTCAGGTGTCACCCAGGGAGCCGGGCCGGTGGCCGGGGGCATCGGGGCCCTACCCTGCTGTTCCACGCTCATCACTCCTGCAGATCACGGACCACGATATGGATGTCGACCACGTCATCACGACCAACCAGGCCGTCTGGTCGCGACTCGACGACCTGGCTCGACGGGCGGCTCGTGACCCCCGCGGGTTGTCCACCGCTGAACTCGATGAACTGGTCACCCTGCACCTGCGGGTGTCCAGCCACCTCGCCAGCGTACGGACCCATGCGCACGACCCCGACCTGGCCGCCCATCTGTCCGCACTCGTCGCGCGCTCGTCGGCGGTCGTCCACGGCACCCGAACCCGGTCGCTGCGCCAGGTGATGCGCGCGGCGACGGTCACCTTCCCCGCCGCTGTCTGGCATGCACGCATCGCCATCCTGATCAGCACGGTGGTCTTCATGGTCGCCGCGCTCGCCGTTGGAGGCTGGATCGCCCTGTCGGACGCCGCCGTCCAGGCGAGCGCTCCCGAGGAGGTGCGGGAGGAGTACGTGCAGACACAGTTCGTGGAGTACTATTCCTCCGAACCGTCGGCAACCTTCGCTGCGCGGGTGTTCACCAACAACGCCGGCGTCGGTGCGCTGGCCTTCGGCTCGGGGATCCTGTTCGGTGTCCCCACCCTGGCCATCCTCATCCTGAACGGTGTGAACGTCGGTGTCGCAGGGGGGCTGTTCTATGCGGCCGGTGATCCGGGCACGTTCTGGACCCTGATCCTGCCCCACGGGCTGCTCGAGTTGACCGCGGTGTTCATCGCGGGTGGTGCCGGGCTGATGCTCGGCTGGGCCGCGGCGGTGCCGGGTGACCGTCGCCGGTCGGCCGCGCTGGCCGAGGAGGGTCGGCGCAGCGTGGTCATCGTCATCGGGCTCGTCGGGGTCTTCCTGGTCGCCGGGCTCCTGGAGGGGTTCGTCACCGCAGCTCCGTGGCCCACATGGGCGCGGGTCGGGACCGGGACGGTCGTCTGGCTCGGGTTCCTCGGGTGGGTCACCGCGGCCGGACGCGCCGCCGCGGCCCGGGGTCTGACCGGCGCGCTGGGCGAGGTCGCGGACACGGCCGCTCACCAGCCGCCGCGGGCCTTGGTCTCCAGGTAGGCATCGGTGACCGCCGACGCGAAGGACGCTGGCGGCTCGTCCACGATCTCCACACCCATGGAGCGCAGCGCGCTGGCCGCGCGGGCTCGGGCGGCGACCACCGTGGCCGCCCCCGCCGCGGCGTACGCGTCATCGACACCGTCGACCTGCGCGGTCAACCGGTCCTGGATGGCGGGATCCCGGACGCTGGCGACGATGACCCGGTGGTCGCGCACCAGGCCGGGGAGCGCCGGCACGAGCGTGGCCTCCACGGCTTCCGGGGCCAGGTCGGTCACGAGCACGACCAGGGCGCGACGGCGGAACCGTGCCCGAACCGTCCGGATGGCCGCCGCGTGATCGCTCTCGGCCAACTCCGGTTCCAGGGCGTGCAGTTCGCGTGACAGCCGCCGCAGTTGGGTCGCCTCGCGTCGTGGCGCCAGGAGCCGGTGGACCTGACCGCCGTAGGCCAGCAACCCGACCCGGTCGCCCAGGGCCGTACCGACGGTGGCCAACGCCAGCGCCGCGTCCATGCCGTGGTCCAGCCTCGGGACGCCCTCGACCCGGCCGGCCACGACCCGGCCCGTGTCCAGCAGGATGAGGACGGTCTGATCGGTCTCGGCACGGTAGGTCCGCACGACCGGGTGCCCGACCCTGGCGCTGGCAGCCGCGTCGAGGTGGCGGAACTCGTCGCCCTGCACGTAGTCGCGGAGCGACTCGAACTCGGTGCCCCCACCACGTCCCCGGGCCGAACGCCGGCCCTGTTCCAGGATGCGGCCGCGTTGGATCCGCAGTTCGGCCTCCGCCCGTGACCGGAACCGGGGATGAACCTCCAGACGACCCGGGAGGTGTCGCGCCGCCTGGCGAGTCACCAGGCCCAGGGGTCCACGGACCCGCACCGTCACCTCCGACGGGAGGAAGGTTCCCCGACGCTCCGGATGGATCGCCGTCGTCGCACGCACCCGACCATGCGGCGCGACGGTGACCTGGACCCGTCGACGCTCCGCGCGCAACGACGGTGGCAGCTCATCGGCGATCGCGACCGTCACGGCGCGGCCCGTCGGGTTGCCGATCATCCACGCCACCTCGCCATCGGCATCGAGGGGCAGGACACCGGGGAGGTCGCGTGCCACCTCGATGCGCCAGGGGGCAGGGGCGAGCCACGCATCGGCGACCAGCACGATCGCGACCAGCACCAGCGGGATGACGACACCGATCGCATCCGGTCCCAGACCGCTGACAACCGCCGCGACGGCGAGCACCGCTGCCGCACGCAACGTCGGGACCGGGAGGACCCCGGCCCACCACACCCGCTCCCCGCGGCGTGGTCGTTCGGCCGCCGACGGCGCAGCGCCGAGGAGCGACGGTGTCGGTCCGGACGGCGCGACGCGCACCGGCGGTCCGGTGGCCGGGACGGTCGTCTCGCTCACCGAGGCACCGCGACGCTGGCCAACGTCGCGTCCAGTACCCCGTCCGCGGTCGCACCTTCGAGTTCGAGTTCCGGACGAAGCCGGATCCGGTGGCGCAGCGTGGGCTTGACGACGGCCTTGACCTCGTCGGGGCTCAGGTACTCCCGACCCGACAACCACGCCCACGCCGTCGCCGCGTGCAACAGCATCGCCGCGCCACGCGGCGACACGCCCAGTTCGATCGACGGCGTCTCACGCGTGGCGCGGGCGAGGTCGACCACGTAGTCGCGGACCGCCGGTTCGACCCGCACCTGCGCGACGGCACGTCGGGCGGCTTCGAGGTCCGCAGCCGTGGCGACGGGTGCCACCTCGATGTTGCTGCCCGCATCCATCCCGTCGAGGTGCCGCGCGAGGATGTCCTGTTCCTGGGCCCGGTCGGGGTAGCCCACCACCAGCTTGAACAGGAACCGGTCGAGCTGCGCGTCCGGCAGTGGGTAGGTGCCCTCATGGTCGATCGGGTTCTGCGTGGCGACGACCAGGAACGGAGTGGGCAGGTTGCGGGCGGCGCCGTCCACGGACACCTGCCGTTCCTGCATGGCCTCGAGCAGGGCGGCCTGGGTCCGGGGTGGGGTGCGGTTGATCTCGTCGGCGAGGAACAGGTTGGTGAAGACCGGCCCCTCGCGGAAACGGACGCCACCTCCGTCCGGGTCCAGGATGGACTGGCCGGTCACGTCCGATGGCATCAGGTCGGGGGTGAACTGCACGCGGGTCGAGCGCAGATCAAGCGACCGCGCCAGCGTGGTTACGAGCAGGGTCTTGGCCACACCAGGGACGCCCTCGAGCAGGACGTGGCCGCGAACCAGCAGCGCGGCCAACAGCCCGGTCACGGTGCCGTCCTGACCGACGACGACCGAGCCGATCGACGCCCGGACCTGTTGCAGGGCTTCACGGGCACGGTTGCTGGCCTTCACATCGAGGTCCGGTTGCGCGGACGGCGCCGGGTCGCCAGGATCCATCCTGGCCCCCATCGGGGGTGGCGGAGGACCGGGCGGTGGTGTGGGCTGGTGTTCGTCGGTCACGACTGCTCCGAGCTTGCGGGTGATGGGCCGGGTGTGTGCGGGTCATGTGGATCGGTGGACGGGTCGGTCTCGGCCGTGGCCGCCGTCGGGTGTTCCAGGCGATCGAGCACGACGGCGACCGCGCGGGCGACATCCACCAGCGCCGCATCGTCGGGCACGCGCTGGTCACGCAGCGCCAGCTCGACATCCTCACCGGGAACCGAGGTCACCATGGTGAGCCGGTCGATGATGAGCTGGTCGGCGGCGTTCGACGGCAGACCGAGCACGTGCGTGGCGCGATGCCGCGCCCTCTCCCGCAGTCGGGTCGCGGCGCCGTATCGATCCCCGGCACGTGCGGTGAGCCCCGCCAGGGACCGGGCGAGCTCGCCACTGGGTAGCACCGGCGGCAGTCGTTCCTCGACGGGTGGCCCCAGTCGGCGCGACGCGGCGACGACCAGGATCAGCACGGCGATCGTGAGCAGCAGGAGCGCCCGCCAGACACCCGG
>SLHP01000230.1 GCA_007136095.1 Nitriliruptoraceae bacterium | reverse complement strand
GTGGTCGTCGCGCTGGTCATCGTCTCGATGATCCTTCTGACCGGAGCCATCACCGTCCGCCCGTCCCGCGTCAACCCCTACCGGATCCGGGCCGCACGACGGAAGCGCCGCGCGTCCTGACCCACGCACCGAGGTCCCGGTTCGATGCGCACGATGGGCCACGTGGGACATGCCCCCACGGGTTCGGCCGGAAACCTCTGCCTGCCGCCGGTGACCGCGACCCCTGGACCGAGAAACCGCCCTGCAGCAACATCGGCGAGCAGAACCCGGGCTGATGTGCCGCACCCCGGCGAGGTCACCGGCAGCTGAGGGTCTGCGCCAGTTGTTCGAGATCGGCACGTGCCTCGAGCCGGTCCAGCAGCGTGTCTGGCAGGTGCTCGAGCCCTCGGGCCGCGCCGGCCAGCGCACCCGCCATCGCCGCGATCGTGTCCGTATCGCCCCCGAATCCGATCGCGGTCGTCACCACCTGCAACACATCCCCGCCGCCGGCGAGCAGAGCAGCGATCGCTGCGGGTACCGACTCCGCGGCAGCCACCCCCGTCCCGCACCGGCCGGCCGCCGTCGCCGCGTCACCGCCCGAACCAACCACATCGAGCACGTCGATCAGCCCGTCGTGCACCGGACCCGGCGACAGCCGCCCGGTCGCGGCACTCACGACGCCAACGATGGCATCGGCGTTGATGCGCTCCGCATCGATCAGACCGGCGATCACCTGTGCGACCACCGTCGCACCGGCGATCGCATCGGGATGGGTGTGGGTCACCCGCGCCTGCACCGCCGCCAACCGTGCCGCATCCCGTGGGTCTGTCGCGGCCGGCAGCAGCCCAACCGGCGCGACCCGCATCGCCGCCCCGTTGCCGAACGACCCCGAACCACCGAACAGCGTCCCTGCCGCCTCCTCGAAGCGCAGCCCCTGCTCGACCATGGCGAACACCTGCGGCGGTCCCGAGCCGTACCCACGCCACGGCTCTCGTGCGTAGGCCCGCGCGAACGCGGTCCCAAGTGCCTCCGGATCGTCGAGCTGAGGGTCATCGACGAGGTGGCGCGCCAACGTGAGCGCCATATGGGTGTCATCGGTCCAACGCAACGGTTCGCGCGCGTCGATCCACGCAGCAACCTGTGCTCCGGCGATCTGAGAGCGGCCCTCGAACGGCGCACCCAACGCATCGCCCAACGCCAGACCCAGCAGCACACCCCGAGCCCGATCACTTCTCGACATCAGCCACCTCCATCCGCCCCGACCGCGTGCTCTCGCTCCGGTCGCTGCGCTCCCTACGCGATGCGCTCGACCCCATCCGCGTGCTCTCGCTCCGGTCGCTGCGCTCCCTACGCGATGCGCTCGACGAACCGGGCGAGTTGCTTGAGGTTGCGGACCTCGACCATCTCGTCGACGAACCGCCCGTAGCTCGTCGCGATCGAATCGCCCGTGTCCCAGAACTGGATCGGCTCCGGGTTCAACCAGTAGACGTGCCGCGCTCGGCGCTGCAGGTCCTCCAGGACCCACGAGTTCGCCTGGCGGTAGTTGTTCCGCGCATCGCCGAGGATCAGCACGGTCGACCGCGGCGAGATGTCCGCTGCATGCTCACCGTGGAAACGTTCCAACGAGTGCCCGTAGTCCGAATGCCCGTCGAGCCAGACGAGTTCGGCCTCCGACATCATGCGCTTCATCGCATCACCGACGTCACCCGACTCGAACAGCGACGTGACCTCGTCCAGCGTGTCGATGAAGGCGAAGCTACGGACCTTGGCGAACTGCTCCTGCAGCGCATGCACCAGCATCAGGGTGAACCGCGCGAAGGACGCCACCGACCCGGAGACGTCACAGATCACGAACAACTCGGGCTTGTGGGGTCGCCGCGGGCGGAAGGACGGATCGAAGGGCACCCCGCCGGTCGCCAGCGACTGTCGCACCGTCCGACGGACATCCAGGCGCCCGTCCTTGCCGTGCTTGCGTTTGACCGACACCCGCGTCGCCAGCTTGCGCGCCAACGGCGCGACCTGCGCCCGCAGCTGGGCCTGGTCCTCAGCGGACAGGTGGAAGAAGTCGAGCTCCTCGACCGGTGGCCGCGTCATCCGGTCCGCCACCTTGTCGAGCCCGCGCTGCGCTGCGGCCCGCCGTCGGATCTCCGCCTCGACCTCCTGCTGGAAGGTCCGCAGCCTCGCCTCGAACTCGTCGCGGTACAGCCGCTCCTCCAGCGCGGTCAGTTCCCCGTCACCGTCATCCTGTGCGCGGGACAGCAGGTCCTTGAGCAGTTGCTGGATGTCGACGGCACGGAAGACCTTGTACTGGAAGTAGGAGGTCCCTCCGTCGCGCCCCTCGACCCGACCGAACTGCTCGACCGCCATCCGGGCCATCTGACGGATCCGGTCGTCACCACCCTCCATCAGCGACTCGAGGAGGTCCGAGAGGTAGTCGTCCGGATCGACCTCCTCGGCCGGCTCGTCGGTGACGAGCGGCGTGTCGTCATCCGCAGCTTCGCGGGCCGGGAAGTACAGCTCGAACAGGTCGTTGAACACCCGCCGGTGCGGCTGCGAGGTGATCGTCACGGCCGCCAACGCCTCACGGAGTTGCTCGCGCTGCAACAGATCGAGATGCGGCAGGGTCCGCACCGCATCGATCGCCTCGGACTGGGTCGCGTTGACACCGGCCCGACGCAACGCCGCCACGAAATCCAGGATGCGCTGCAGGAACCCGTTGACCGGCGGCGGTCCCTCGGCCAGCACCTGCGACAACTTCTCGGACACCGTCGGACACCCTTCCAGCCACCCGGGACGGGCAGTGGCACCGGCCACGGTACCGCGCGATCAGGACCCCTGGAAGGTGACGAGCAGCCCTGCATCGCCATCGACGCCGAGCAGCACACGGACCGTCCCGTCGGTCGAACGTGCGTCGCGGAACACGACCGCGGCGTCGTCACCGGCAGCGGTGGCGATCGCCTGCCAGCCGTGGTCATCGGCGTCCGACGGATCCTCCCAGGCGCTCAGGCGCGCATCGCTGACGACCAGCGGCATCCCATCGACCACCCGGAGGATGCCCTCGTCGTCAGCCCGCCACGGCTCGGAGCGGGGCGAGCCGTCGGAGGCATCCAGCCGGGCGACCTCGATACCTCCGGCCAGCCGCCCGAGCAGCCACACCGTGTCGCCGATCACCTGCACGTCGACCGATCCCGCGATGGGATCACCGATCCACCGCACCGAGCCGTCCGCCGACCCGAGCGCCACCGGCGTGATGACGTCGCGGGCCTCATCATCGGACACCCCCAGGATCACCACGTCCTCAGCGACGGCCAACACGGTGGTCCACACCGGCGTCTCCTGGATCACCGCATCCAGCGCCGACGGGTCGACCTCCCACCGCGGCTGACCGTCGTCCCGGCCGAGCGCGACGGCCACCGGCTCCGTCTCACCCGGGATGACACGACGGGCGGCGACCACCAGATCCTCGCCGAGGCCGCCACTGATCCTCTCAGCCAGGATCCCGGGTGGTGCGACCGGGACATCCAGGGACGTGATCCACCGCCGCCCCTCGCCGCCGCGCAGCTCCACCTCCGGGAACGCGGAGTCCTCCTCGACCCGGAACAGCAGCAGCGCGGCATCAGCCGCATCGAGGTGGAACGCGAACGGCTCCCCCACGACCGCCGTGTCCACGCACGTGCCGGCGTCCAGCGTCGGATCGACCGGCGCGAAGGCATCGACCTGGCCCGTGAGCGGGTTGATCAGGGCGAGCGAGAACAGCTGCCCCCCGGATCCGACCACCTGCGCCGGCTCATCGAAGGCCGCTCCGGCCAACACCGAACTGCCGGCACCGTCCACGACCGTGACTCGATCGGCCCCGATCGCCCCAGCCACACCATCGAGCGCCATGAGGTCCGTGGCGTCCCCAACATCCGCCACCCCGCTGATCGGACCGAACGCCGCTTCCAGATCCTGGAAGGTGCCGTCCAGGCGTTGCGCGAGCTCACCGGTGATCCCAAGTTCATCCAGCACCACGGCCCGGTCCTGGTCGGACACGCCGGGGGCGACCGACTGCAGCTCGATGTCACCACAAGCCGATCTGGTGAACAACGCCGCGCCGGTGACCCCCACACCCAGCAGGACCACCATCGTGACGAGTCCGATGATGAGGACACGCTTGTCAGCGGCCATCGGATCCATGGCGCTCATCCTGGGCCGACCGGACGCATCTAGTTCATCTCCGGGCGGGGCGGCAGGCGCAGGTGGCCCGTGGCCTTGACGACGTCCTGCTGGTACTTCAGCAGCACGTTCATCGTGCTCTTCGCGACGTCCTCGTCGACATGCTCGAACCCGAGCGCGAGCAGGGTCCTGGCCCAGTCGAGCGTCTCGGAGATCGACGGCGGCTTCTTCAACTCCAACTGCCGCAGTGAGCGCACGATCCGCACGAGCTGGTCGGCCAGCTGCTCGGGGGCCTCGGGAACCCGGGACATCACGATCTGCTTCTCACGTTCCACGGAGGGGTAGTCGAGGTAGAGGTACAGGCACCGACGCTTGAGTGCCTCGGACAACTCCCGGGTGTTGTTGGAGGTGAGCACCACGAACGGATGGTGCGTGCCCGTGACCGTGCCGAGCTCCGGGATCGTGATCTGGAAGTCCGACAGGATCTCCAGCAGCAACGCCTCGAACTCGAAGTCGACCTTGTCGACCTCGTCGATCAGCAGGACCGTCTCGCGGGTGTTGCGCAGCGCGCGCAGCAACGGCCGCTCCAGCAGGTAGTCCTCGCCGAAGAGGTCGTCCTCGACCTCCTCCCAGTCCTCACCCTGGCCGGCCTCGCCACCACGGGCGTGGGTGATCCGCAGCAGTTGCTTCTTGTAGTTCCACTCGTAGAGCGCCTTGGCCTCGTCCAGGCCCTCGTAGCACTGCAAGCGGACCAGTTCGGCACCGCGGGCCTCGGCGACGGCCTTGGCCAGTTCGGTCTTGCCGACGCCGGCGGGCCCTTCGACGAGGATCGGCTTCTGCAGCCGTTCGGCGAGGTAGACGACCGTCTCGATCGACTCGTCGACGAGGTAGCCGGCCTCGGTCAACCGCTCGCGGACGTCGGCAACGCCGGTGAACTCGCTGGGCACGGGTGGGCTCCTGCTGTGGCGCGGCGGGGCGT
>SLHP01000216.1 GCA_007136095.1 Nitriliruptoraceae bacterium | reverse complement strand
CAGCCGGGATCGACCGACGATGTGACGCGGTGATCCCGGACGACATGGTGTCGGGCGAGCTACCCCGGGCACCCATCGGCCTGACCGCGCCGCCCGCGCGTCCGGACGGTGCTGACCGGTCCGGGGTGCTCGGAGTCCGTGGCCGGCTGCGCTAGAAGGAGGACCCGCGCCCGCCGCACCCTTCGGAGCACCCGTGGCCGAACTCACCTTCTTCTACGGCACGATGAACTGCGGCAAGTCGACGCTCGCCCTGCAGATCCATCACAACACGGTGGCCGCCGGCAAGCACTGCCTGCTGTTCACGCGTCATGACCGCGGCGGCGGCACGATCAGCTCGCGGATCGGTCTGGCCAAGGCCGCGACGACGGTGACCGAGGATCTCGATCTGCGTCAGCACGTCACCCGGGTCATCGCGACCGGCCAGCCCGTCGACACCCTCATCTGCGACGAGGTGCAGTTCTACACCCCGAGGCAGATCGAGCAGCTCGGCGAACTCGTCGACGACCTGGACATCGACGTGCAGGCGTTTGGCCTGTTGACCGATTTCACCACCCAGCTGTTCCCCGGATCACAGCGTCTGCTCGAACTCGCGGATCGACGCCAGGAACTGCAGGTCGAGGCGCGGTGCTGGTGTGGTGAGCGCGGCACGCTGAACGCCCGCACCGTCGGTGGGCGCATCCAGCGCGAAGGTGAGCAGGTGGTCGTCGGCGACGTCGGCGCAGATGATGTCGCCTACGAGGTGCTGTGCCGACGTCATCACCGTCAGGGCATCACCTCGGAGATGGCCGACCGCGACCCGGGCCTGCGCGAGCCGGATACGCGCGGACGTTCCCCACGCGGGCCGGTCGCGTTACGGTCGATCAGCTCGCCGTGATCGTGACACGGCTACCGCGCTGTCCACAGGGCACCGGGCGGCCCTGACCCCGGGGATACGCTGGCGCACCGTCCCGAACGATGCGGATCGCCCACGTTGATCGCTGCTCCCTGCCGTCGGTGGCGTCAACCCGGCACCGTTGTCGGGTGGGTCCGATGACCGGTCGACGGGGGGTCGGCGCGGCGGCAGTCGCCCTGGCGGCGGTCGCCGCCGCGTTCGCCCTGATGGGCGGTCAGGGCCTCGCCGTTGAGGTGATGGAGGTTGTCGCGGGAGCGGACGGGCCGGAGCAGGTCGTTCTGGACGCGGCGCTGTACGTGCCTGCAGGCGTGTCGGCGGACGAACCCGCACCGGCGATCCTCCTGGCTCACGGTTTCCTGAGCGACCGCTTCGCGGTCGACGGTTTCGCCCGCGACCTGGCAGCCGATGGCTACGTGGTGCTCACCTGGTCCGCGCGGGGCTTCGGGGCCTCGGGTGGCTCGATCGGTCTGGCCGATCCCGCGCGTGAGATCGCCGACGTCTCGGCGCTGGTGGATCTGCTGGCCGTCCGTGACGAGGTCGTTCGCGATGGCAGCGGAGACCCGCGGGTCGCCATCGTGGGAGCCAGCTACGGCGGAGGGACCGCCCTGCTGGCCGCAGCCGCCGAACCCCGCCTGGACGCGGTCGTCGCCTCGGCCGCCTGGCATGACCTGGCGGAGTCGCTGGCACCGAACGGTGTTGCGGATGGACCACCCGGGATCCTCGCGGTCGGGTGGACGAGCACGCTGTTCACCGGCTCCGGTCTGACGTCGTCGTTGGAGGGTCTGCTGGGGAACCAGGGGGCGGTTCCGGTTCCGGCTGGACCATCCGAGCCTCCCGATCCCTGCGGCCGGTTCGCCGACGAGGTGTGCGACCTCTACCTCGATGCGGCCGTCAGGGGGACCCTGACCGGCACGTATCCCGAGGTGTTGCAGCGTGCGAGTCCGGCGGGACGGCTGGACGCTGTGGTCGCGCCGACGCTGTTGCTCCAGGGTCAGCAGGACACCCTGTTCGACCTGGAGGCATCACGGCGCAACGCCGCGGAGATCGCCGTCGGTGGGGCGCCGGTCCGGTTGCGGTGGGTGCCCGGAGGGCACGGGACGGTCGGCGGTGGCCGACCGACGCCGATGATGCGTGATGAGATCGATCGCTGGCTGGACCGGTGGCTGGACCCCTCCGGGGCGGTCGGTGACGACGGGCTGACACCCGGCGGGGACCGCCATGAGCCGGTTGTCCCCTTCACGTGGACCGACGAGGTTTCCGACGTCGTCCGGGACCACGATCATCTGCCACACGCCGGATCGACCGCCGATCTTGGCACGGAACCCGACGATGGTCTGGGGCCGGATCCGAACGTCGGGCAACGGTCGTGGGTCCTGTCCGCTGACGGCCGGCTGGTGGCGGATGCCGACGTCGATGGCGGGCCTCTTGCGGGGGCACGGTCGATCCTGTCCCCCGCGGGCGGACAACCCGCAGCGGTGTCCACCCTGCCGGGTACCGGAGGACTCGCCGGGTTGCTGCCGAGCGTCGACATCCCGGGCCAGCACGTCAACTTCGTGACGGAACCGATGGCCGACGCCGTCACCCTGCTCGGGCCACCTCGGCTGCGCCTTCTCCTGGACGGTGACGCCGACGAGATCCGGCTCTTCGTCAAGCTCTACGACGTGGCTCCGGGCGGCGGTACGATCCTGATCCAGCGGTCGGTCACGCCGGTGCGGGTCGTGGACGCACCGGCCGACGTCGACCTCGAACTCGGCGATGTCGCCCATCGCCTCGCGCCCGACCATCGCCTGCGCCTGACGATCGCCACCACCGACCAGGCGTTCGCGAACCTCACCGAGCCAGCCGTCGTGACGATCAGCGCCGATCCGGCATCATCCCTGCTGCGCGTGTCGACCGTGCCGACGACACCGGCCGGCGGGATCGGCCTGCCGGGTGCAGCGGTGGTCGTGTTGGCGGCGATCCTGCTGCTGGCGGTCGTGATCGCCCGACGACGCCGCTACCGGCCCGCCGGGTACGGGGCGGTGGATCTGCCCGGCGATGCTCCACCCATCGCGATCCGCGGACTGACGAAGCGGTATGCCGACGGACACCTCGCGGTCGACGATCTGGACCTGACCGTCGAGGCCGGACAGGTCGTCGGGCTCCTCGGGCCGAACGGGGCCGGCAAGACCTCGACCCTGCGGATGCTGCTCGGTCTGTCGACCCCGGACGCTGGCACGATCCAGATCTTCGGCCATGACATGCGCTCCGGTCACCCGGTGCTCCACCACGTCGGCGCGCTGGTGGAGGGGCCGGGGTTCAGTCCGGAGCTGTCCGGCCTGACCAACCTCCAGCTGTACTGGCGCGCCGGGGGACGCCCGATGGAGGAGGCGGACCTGCCGTGGGCGCTGTCCGTCGCTGAGCTCGGCGACGCCATCCACAAGCCGGTCCGCACCTACTCCCACGGCATGAAACAGCGGCTGGCTATCGCGCAGGCTCTGCTCGGCCGGCCGGCGCTGCTGGTCCTGGACGAACCCACGGACGGCCTGGATCCTGAACAGATCCGCGGGATGCGCCAACTGCTCGCACGCCTGGGCGACGAAGGCCACACCGTCCTGGTCTCCAGCCACCTCCTGGCCGAGGTCGAGCAGATGTGTACCCACGTCGTGGTCGTCCAACGAGGCCGGTTGCGGGCCGCCGGACCCGTCGCGGAACTGGTCGGCACCACGCAGACCGTCGTGATCGAGGCCGACGATCGGCGTGCCGCCCGTGACGTGCTCCGTACCCACCTGCCCGACAGCGACATCGAGGTGTCGGGCGCGGGACTCGCCGTGACCCTCGGCACCCACGACGCGGCGGACGCCGTCGCGTGGCTGGTCGCGGCGGGGGTGCGCGTCCAGGCGGTGACCCCGCGCGGAACCCTCGAGGATGCCTTCCTGAGCCTGACCGGAGATCAGCCGTGATCGTTGAACTGCTCCGGCAACTCCGTCGGCGACGAACCAAGGTCGGGCTCATCGGTATCGCCGCGGTTCCGGTCCTGCTGGCCGTCGCCTTCGTCCTGTCATCGGACGGGGACGGTCGGGGAGGCAACGGCGGGGATCCGACGGGACTGTTCTCGTTGGCCACGGCGTCGGGGTTGAACTTCGCGCTGATGTCGACGGCGGCCACCGCGCCGTTCCTGCTGCTGGCGGTGATCGCGCTGTTCACGGGCGACACCGTGTCCAGCGAGGCCAGCTGGGGGAGCCTGCGCTACCTGCTCACGCGGCCCGTTCCCCGCGGCGCACTGCTCGGCCGCAAGCTCGCCGTCGGGCTGCTGCTGAGCCTCATCGCGGTCGTGCTCGTGCCCGTCAGCGGCCTCATCGCGGGGACCATCGCGTTCGGCTGGGGGGATGTGCAGACCCCGTTCGGGGTGCTGCCGGCGGCGACCGCGCTCGGTCGCCTGGGGGTCATCGTGAGCTACATCGCCTGGACGTCGCTGTGGCTCGCCGCGCTGGCGTTCGCGCTGTCGACCACGACGGACTCGGCGGTGGGAGCGGTGGCCGGATCGATCGTGCTGGTGATCGTCGTGCAGATCCTGGATGCGATCACCGCGCTCGGTGACATCCGCCGGTGGCTGCCCGTCCACGAGTCCACGGCGTGGGTGAGCCTGCTGGCAACACCGCCCCGTTACGCGGACCTGTCACGTGGGATCTGGCTGCAGGTGCCCTACCTCGTGGTGTTCCTGGGTTTCGCCTGGTGGTGGTTCTCCCGCCGCGACGTGCTGTCCTGAGCGTCGTCCCACCCGCCGAGGCGGCGCCGGTCCACGGGCGGGTCGACGTGCAGATGCGAGACCGCATCCGGCGGCAGGAGCATCGCGGCCTACGCCTCTTCATCCGTGGGCAGAGGCCGGTTCGAAGCGTCCTCCGTCAACCGCTCTGCGTCGAGCACGTTGTCTTCCTGTGACACGGGCAGGTCGTCTGGGTCGGGCAGCACCCCGGCCTCCCGATCCGCGGCTGGCTCCGACTCGCCCGGGCTGATGTCGTCCGGATCGATCAAGTCATCGCGCTGAGGCTGATCATCCCTGTCCACCTCGAAGCTGTGGCTGGCGTCGTCGCGGTCCTCGTTGTCTGCACTCACAGGTCCTCCGATGGTCGATCCTCCGATGGTGGCTTCCTCAAGGCTATTGAGGTGGCGATGAACGGTCCTGGCCGATGTCCCGGGGCCTTCCGGACGGGTGGGCGGTCCCGATGCGACGCTCGTCGGTCGCGACGTGCGGT
>SLHP01000001.1 GCA_007136095.1 Nitriliruptoraceae bacterium | reverse complement strand
GGCGGGCAAGACGTGCCACACGGGCTGGAACGCGTACGCCAAGCAGCACGTAGGGACAGCAACATGCAGTTCACGTCGCTGCTGCACCATGCGGGGGGCCGCCCGCAAGGGCGGTCCCTACCGCGAAGCACGGAGTTGTCGTTCGAGGTGGCTGACGGTGCGGGCGAGGTGTTCGTCCTGGAGTACGTGGTGGAGCCAGCGGGAGAAGTCGTGCTGGCGTGCGTGGCGGGCGATCGTCTCGGGTTGGCAGGTGTTGAGGTGGCGGTGGAACTCGCGGAGGTTGGCCGCCACGCGGTGTTGGTCAGGTCTGCCGAAGTAGAAGCGGTGCTGGGCGGGGAGTGCCGCGGTGATGTACTTGTGCCAGTGGCGTACGTGGGTGTAGTCGCGGTCGCTGACGGTGAAGGCTGCGGGTGGATCGTCGTTGTTGCTGAGCAGCAGCGCGCGGCCGCGCTGGTTGCCCAGCACCTCGTTCAGTTCGTCGGTCGTGACGTCGGCGTGGGTGGCGCTGTGGGCTGCGGCGTTGTCGGCGCCGGTGCCGTTACCGGCGGTGATGACCACCAGGTCCATCGCGTCGCGTGCGGTCTGAGGTAGCAGGTCGGGCTGGTAGGTGGACAGGCACAACCCCTTCTCGCCGGCGGCCAACGCGTCTGCCCATGGGCCGGACGCAACCGGCAGGGTGTGTGCTTCCTCGACGAAGATCCAGTGTGGGAGCCCGGTGGTGGCCCGTTGGGCGAGCACGGCCGGCGCGATGGTGTCCAGGTAGGCGGCCTGGCCCGGTGGGTCGTGATGCGACAGGTCGAGGACCACGCTGCCGAAGCGGTGGCGCAGCAGCGCAGTGAGGTGTTCGGGGCTGGGCAGCGGGTCGTGGCCGCCGACCGCGATGATGCCGCGGCGGTCGGCCAAAGGGGTGTGGTCACCCTCGCCGTCGATGACCAACACGCTGTAGTCCATCGAGGCCAGTTGCTCGATCAGTAATCCCGCGAGGTGTGATTTGCCCGAGCAGCTACCACCGGTCACGAGCAGGTTGACCTGTGAGGCGGGGACGCGCACGGCCTGGCGCTGGTCGTCCTGGCCGAGGGTCAGGTTCCAGTGGCGTGGCGGCAACGTCTCGGTGCCGGCCACCAGCGGGCTCTGCAGCAGGCTGGCCACCCCGGCACCGTCCGCCTCGTCCAGGACGAGATCGGCACGCTTTTTGAGCGACTCGACCGCGTTTGAGACCGCGACCCCGAGCTCGCAGGTGGCCAGCAGGTGGTGGTCGTTCTCTGCGTCACCGACCGCGATGGTGCTGTGCCGGGGGATCCCGAGCTCGCCGAGCACATGGGTCAGCCCGGTGGCTTTGGTGACCCCGGCGGGGAGCACCATCAGCGCGGCCCGGTTGCGCACCAGCTGGTAGTCCCTACCGAGACGGTCGACCTCGTCGAACACCGTGCCGGCATGCTTGGCGTCGCAGGCCAACAACACCCGGCCCTGGCGCACGATGACGTCGCGGTGGGCCAACGTCTGACCCAGCCGCGGATCGACGGGCTCAGCCAGGTCACGTACCCCACGACGGTCGGCCATCACCGCACCGTTCTCGGCCACGATCGCGTCGAACTCGTCGTCCACCCCGGGGAAGTCCGCCCGCAGCTCGGACACGATCCGTCCCGTGACCAGGATCACGGCCACCCCCCGGACCCGCACCTGACCGACCGCAGCCAGCACCTCAGGGTCCGGCGCATCCTCGAGGGTCAGCGTGCCGTCGTAGTCCAGCGCGATGGCCCGCACGGCCGAGCCCATCAGCCCCGCCCCCCCACGCCACCGACCCGCGGCATCACCTCTCCGTCGCGAACATCGGTCGTGTGCGGCTCAGGCACGGTCACCCACCGGGCGTGGGGGCCAGGTGTGGCCCGACGTCGGCCAGCGCGCGGTCGAGCAGGTGCAGCGCGTCGTCACAGATGCCGCGATCGGCAACGTCCGCGACATCTAGTCGCCGGTGGGCGGCGCGGAGCAGTTCCGGGCACCCCTGTGAGGCGTCGCGCAGGTCGGTCAGTCGCTGCTGGACGGAGTTGTCCGAGTAGGCCAACCCCAACGCGTAGGCGGCCAGCCATGCCGCCGACGCATCCGACGGCGAGCTGGAGGCGGTCTCATCGCATCTCATCGCCCGGCCTCCCCGTCGCTTGCCCCCCCGATCTGCCCGGCGTCCGGCCAGGTGAACCGGTCACGGTCGAGGTCACGCAGGTAGAGCACGGCGGCCCGGAACGAGCGGCATCGTGGCCCGGCCGGGTCCTTCACCGCGAGCAGCACCTCGGTCGCGGCGTGACCGAGCGTGGTGCCGACGGGCAGGCCGAGACCGACCGCCGTTTCGGCTGGCAGGTCCCGCCTCGACAGGCTGAGCTCGCCGAGGAGCCGGGCCAGGGGCTCGGGGGCATCACCGTTGGCCAGTGGGAGCTCGTCGGCGCCGGTGGGCTGCGCGAGCCACCCGAGCAACGCATGCTCGGCGGCTCGTTGGCGGGTGGTGTCTGCCGTCGGCTGCGGGGTCGCAGGTGGGGCACAGGACCCGGAGCCGTCCGTACGCAGCAGGTAGCTGATCAACAACTCCAACTCCACGACGGTATGGCGCACCCGGTTCTGCAACTCGGCGTCGCCGGCAGACACCTGCTGCAGGCCAAGGATGTGACTCACGGTGGCCGACAGGTCCGTCAGCGCAGCCGAGCGGTCCGGCGCGGCCACCGAGGGACGATCCCACGGCGCGGGTGTTGGACGGCGAGCCTGGATGTCAGGCGGGTGAGGAGCGATCGTGTGGTTGGATCGCGGCTGCATGAGACCTCCGAAGGTCGCTGCTCAGCCGCCGTTCCCTCGACGGTCCATCAGGTTCTCAACCGTATGCACCATCCCCTGCCTTGGCTAGGGGAGGATGTCCCCGGCTCGGATCGCGGACCGGGAACGGCACGTGGTAACGGAACCGCAGCATCCGATCTGCCAGGTGACAACGGAGCCATGCGGTAGCCTCGGGATCGCATCGTTGGCTGTGGATGGACCCGCGGACCGGACCGTGCTGTAACGCTAAGGTCCGTCGATGAGCCAGCCTACGCAGATGCCGTCTGCCACCTCCCGGCCTGGGCCGCTCGGAGGGCGACTCGCTTCAGGGTTGCGTGACCTCGCGTCCCGGCAGGCATCGGTCGATGAGACCCTGCAGGCTGCGGTGGACCTGTGTGTCGAGCTGATCGACGGGTGCGCCGTCGCCGATGTCATGTTCCTGCGATCGAAACAGAGCACCGTGCCGGTCGCGTCTGACGCGTTGTCGCGTGCCCTGGCCCAGGCGCAACAACAGGCCGATGGAGGCCCCTGTATGACGGCGGCCCTGGGCCACGAACAGATCGTGGTCGCCAACGATCTGCGCGCTGACCAACGCTGGCCGGACTTCGCACGGCAGGCGATCGAACTGGGCGTCACCTCGGTGGTCTCCTACCAGCTGTTCCTGCACCGTGACGACAACGACCGGTTCGGTGCGCTGAACCTCTACGGATCCGGCCCCGACGCCTTCGACGAACGGGCCATCGAGATCGGCGAGGTCTTCGCCGCCCACTGCACCGCCGCGCTGGCCGCAGCGATCGCCCAGGAAGGCGCGGAAGCGGCCCTGGAGACCCGGGACCTGATCGGCCAGGCCAAGGGGATCCTGATGGAACGTCACCGGTTGACGGCCGAAGACGCCTTCGAACGGCTCAGCAAGACCTCACAGGACCGCAACCTCAAACTGCGACAGATCGCCCAGGTCGTCACCTCCACCGGCGAGCTGCCCACCTGACCGCGCCCAGCCCCGCACACCTCACCTGTGCGCACCGCCTCCTCGGTGAGCTCACGCACCCGGGCATCTGCCGATCGATCGGAAAGGTTGAACGCGTCCAGGTGGGCGGTCACACCGACAGGTGTGCATCGCATGGCGAGTCACGACCTCCTGCCGGCCACCACGGGGTAGCCCTGACCCACCGGGTCAGCGAGGACCATCGGCCCTGGTTCGACGTCGCGGGGCTGGGCACGGTCGATGGTTCGATGTTGGTGATGTGCAGGACAGCTGGGCGTTGCGATGGCCCGCAGGCGCCACGTTGACCGATCACAGCAGCAGCGATCGGGAGAACATGAAGATCGAACGTGACGGCCGGCGTCTGCTGCTCCATGCTGAACGAAACGGGCCGGAGCGTGAGGGCTCCACGCGGGCCTCCACACGCAGCTCAGGGCACCTCCACCACGAGGTGGTGCTCTTCGCCGAGGTGGACCGCGACGGCATCCAGGCATCCCTCGAGCAGGGCGTCCCGACCGTTCGCCTGCCCAAGAACGAACAGAGTCAACGCCACACCATCGACAACCGCCGATCCTCAACGCAAGGGGACGGGTCACAAAGACGGGTTCAGGAGTTCAGGGGGTCGTGGGAGGCGTGCCGTCGGAGGATCGGACGCCGCGGCAATGCGGTGGCAGCCGGAGTCGGACCTTCCTTGAGGCCGTGAGCGAGGGCTGGCGCCGCCCAGAGGTCGACGACCTCCCGGTGTCTGCAGCCCCGCACAGATGGACGTGGCCACCCGCCCAGGAAGCATGGCCACACCGGGCGGCCAGGCCCTACCGTGCACACAGGGAACGACGACGACAAGGAGCATGCCGTGAAGGAGCAGCAGAACGAGCCGATAGCGCCCGGGACGACCGGTGACGGCCAGGCGGCCGAGCAGTCCCAGGGCGGTGCACTGACGCCCGCCCGCCAGCAACACGTCCGGGAGGAGGTTGACGAGCCCGCACGTCTGATCCGCATCGCCTCCACGGTCCAGGCGTTGCTCCAGGAGGTCAAGACCACCGAGCTCGACGAAGCGGCCCGGCAGCGCCTGACCGACATCCACAACCGTGCCGTCGAGGATCTCCGGGGCTCGGTATCCGACGACCTGAAGCGCGAACTCGAGCAACTCACGCTGGAGCCCGAGGACGGGACCCCCAGTGGCGCCGAGCTGCGTGTGATGCAGGCCCAACTCGCGGGCTGGCTGCAGGGGCTGTTCCACGGCATCCAGGCGTCCATCGCGACCCAGCAGATGGCTGCTCAGCAGCAGCTCGCCCGAGTGCGCGACCAGCAGGGTCAGCAGCCGATGGCCGGTCAGCCCGGCCAGTACCTCTGAACCTCTGCGCCTCGGGTCCCATTCGGCGCGCGTCGCGGGTAGCACTTGCACCCAGTCCTTGGGCCGTGG
>SLHP01000086.1 GCA_007136095.1 Nitriliruptoraceae bacterium | reverse complement strand
GTGACCGCCGCCAGCTCGACCGCCCGGCGTACGAGGGCCGGTGCAGGAGGGTTGGGGGCGGGGTCGAGATCATGCACCAAACGTATGTTCCCTGCCCGGCCGAGTCAATGAGAACATGCGGAAAGTTGTGGGAAACCCGCTGGGCGCATCAGACATGCTCAGACCGCACAGTGGATAACCGACAGGCACGTCACCGAGCGGCCGCCGACGTACGCCGGAGCCGACACATCACCGACCGCCGAGCAACCGAACCCCGATCAGGGCACGACGTCAGATAGCCGGTACCTACGAGTGAACGACGGAAGCACGGTGCGGGGCCCTCCAAGGCACCGTCGCTGCTGAGCCGCCAGGCCAGGGCGGGTTTGTCGTCGAGCCCTCGAATCACCACCCTCCTGGTCGACGGTCGATGAAGGCGAGTGCGCCGGCCATCACGGCGACGCGTTCGGAACCGGGAGAACACATGGAGTCGCTAACTCGCTGGGTGGCCGGGACGATGGCGATCGTCGCTGCCTCGCTGCTGTTGGGATGTGACAGCGCTCCTGACGGCGCCGACACGGTGGAGGAGACGGGCACGGGCGATGCGCCCGCAACGGACCTCGTCGATGCCAGCGTGATCGACCCCGGGTTCGAGGAGGACGACGACTGTTTCGGGATCGACCCGAGTGGTCTGGAGGCCGCGGACGTGCGGTGTGGCACGGTCGAGGTGCCACTGCACTACGACGATCCCGACGGTCCGACCATCGACCTGGCGGTCGCGCTGCTCGCCGGCTCCGATCCGGGTGTCTCCGACCATCCGCTGATCGTGCTCGGTGGAGGACCGGGCGAGGTGATGGTCGAGACCTTCCTCACCGAACCCTTCGTGCGCCAGTTCTTCGACGTCGGCCCGGGCCTCATCATCCTCGATCAGCGTGGGGTCGGGTCGAGCCGTCCGTCGCTGGTGTGTGAGGAGATCGACGACCTCGACGTGCAGGATTCCGTGGCCGAGGACATCGAGGCGGCGCTGGAGGCCGCCGGTGCGTGCCGTGACCGGTTGACGGATGACGGCATCGACCTGAACGGCTTCAACCACATCGCGAACGCCCACGACGTCGAGATGGTCCGGTACGCCATGGATGTCGACACGGTCGACATCCGCGGGACCTCGTACGGGACCCACCTGGCCCTGCTGACGGCAGGACTCCATCCTGAGCACGTGCGCTCGCTGATCCTGAGCTCACCGCTGGATCCCCGGGGGAACTGGGTCGAGGGGGTCGGTGCGGGCCTGGACGAGGCTCTCGGGCGGGTGATCGACGTCTGCGCGTTGGACGAGGGCTGCTCGGAGCAGATCGGCGACCTGCGCGAGGCGATCGAGGAGACCGTCGACCGACTCGATGGGCAGCCGGAGGAGCTCACCGTCCAGCCGCCCCAGGGCGAGGAGGTCACCACCACCTACGGACCGGCAGCCTTCCTGAACGGCCTGTTCACGATGTTCTACGTCCCGGACGGGGTCTCGGCGCTGCCCGCGATGATCGATCGGGCTCGAGGCGGCGACCTCGAGCCACTGGCACAGATCGTCGCCGCGCTCGAGGAAGCGCTGGCGGAAGGCGTCACGACGGGCATGCAGCTGTCGATGTTGTGTTCGGCGGAGGCGGCGCTGGCCGATCCGGACACCGGCCTCGACGGCATCGAGTCGGACCTGCTGCGGGAGCACTGGTTCCCGGCGTCACTCATCGGGGGTGCGTCGACCGGCGAGCTGTGTGACGTCTGGGATGTCGATCTCGCCTACTCGCCGGGCGATGTGGCTCTCCCGACGGAGATCCCCAGCCTGATCGTGACGGGCGCGTTCGATCACGTGACGCCGCCGAGATACGGCCAAGCGGTCGCCGAGGAACTCGACACCAGCCACCTCGTCGAGGTGGCGAACGCGGGCCACGGGCCGTTGGAGTCCCTGGACGCGTGCGGACGGCAGATCGCCGCCGAGTTCCTGGGCGACCCCATGACCGCGCCCGACGACAGCTGCGCCGCGGAGGCACGACTGCTCATCATGCCCGAACTGCCAGGCTTCGGCTGACCGTCAGGGTGCGAGCTGCGCCGGGGTGACGGCGTAGAGGTCCTCGGACCCCGCGGTGACGGCGGGGAGCAGTCCACGGACCTGCGGCAGGATCTGCGTGGCGTAGAACCGGGCGATGGTGAGCTTCGCTTCGAGGAAGTCCGCGTCGAAGCTGCCGGTGTCGCCGTCGTCCAGCAGGCGCCCGGCTGCGGCCGCACCCTTGGCGAGTTGCCAGCCACCCATCACGGTCGAGAACAACCGCAGGTAGGGGGTGGCGCCTGCGAAGACCTCGTTGACATCCTCGCTGTTGGCGAAGATCCAGTCCGTGGCCTCCTGCAGGACCTCGACCCCGTCGGCCAGCGCCTGGGCGATGTCGGAGCAGGCGTCGGGCAGTTCCGCAGCCGTCGTGCGGACATCTTCGAGGACGCCCTTGACGAAGGCGCCGCCGTCGTAGGGCAGTTTCCGGCCGACGAGGTCCAGGGCCTGGATGCCGTTGGTGCCCTCGTAGATGGGGGCGATGCGGGCATCACGGTAATGCTGGGCGACCCCCGTCTCCTCGACGTAGCCCATGCCACCGTGGACCTGGATGGCCAGCGACGTGAGTTCGACGCCGAGGTCGGTGCCCCAGGCCTTGGACATCGGGGTAAGCAGGTCGGCGAGCTTCTGCTGGTGCTCGCGGACAGCCTCGTCGGGGTGGTGGTGCGCGAGGTCGAGGGCGTGGGCGTTGGCGTAGCAGACGCCGCGCATCGCCTCGATGGATGCCTTCATCGTCAGGAGCATCCGGCGGATGTCCGCGTGGTCGATGATCGGTGACTGCTCACCCGGCTCTGAGGTCGGCCCGCGGCCCTGGCGGCGTTCCTTGGCGAAGGCGAGGGAGTCCTGATAGGCACGCTCGGCGATGGCGACACCCTGCAGACCCACACCCAGCCGGGCGTCGTTCATCATCGTGAACATGCCGCGCATGCCGGTGTTGGGCTCGCCGACGAGGTAGCCGACGGCGCCGTCGCCGCCCTCGCCGTAGGCCATGGTGCAGGTCGGGGACGCGTGGATCCCGAGCTTGTGCTCGAGCGAAACCACCTCGACGTCGTTGTGCTCGCCGAGCGAGCCGTCGTCGTTGACCAGGAACTTCGGCACGATGAACAGCGAGATGCCCTTGGTTCCGGGCGGGGCATCGGGCAGTCGGGCCAGCACCAGATGGATGATGTTGTCGGTGAGGTCGTGCTCACCGAAGGTGATGTAGATCTTCTGCCCGGTGATCCGGTAGGTGCCGTCGTCCTGCGGGATCGCCTTGGTGGTCACGGCGCCGACGTCGGAACCGGCCTGCGGTTCGGTGAGGTTCATCGTCCCCGACCACTCGCCGGAGACCATCTTGGGCAGGTAGGTCTGCTGCTGTTCCTCGGAGCCGTGGTGGGTCAGAAGGTAGACGGCCCCGGTCGTCAACAGCGGACCGAGCGAGAACGCCATGTTGGCGCTGGTGATCAGTTCCTTGACCGCGTTGGCGACCAGGAGCGGGAACGCGCCACCGCCGAACTCGGCCGGGTGCTGGATCGTGCCCCAGCCCGCCTCGACGTACTGCTGGTAGACGCGCTTGAAGCTCTCCGGCGTCTGGACGCCACCGTCGACGAGCCTGGCGCCATGCTCGTCGCCGTCGTGGTTGGTGGGGCCGATCGCCTCGGCGGCGAAGCGGCCGGCCTCCTCGAGCAACCCGGCCACGAGGTCCGGGTCGGCATGGGAGAGATCGTCCAGTGCGGTGAGCTCGGACAGCGGGGTCACGTGCTCGAGGACGAAGCGGATGTCACGGAGCGGGGCCTGGTAGGTCGTCATGGGGAGAGGGTACCTGCGGAGTAGTCTCCGTTCCGAAGTCAGGGTCCACCGGTCAGCGACGCACGGCAGGGCGAGGAGGCGGGCGTGGTGTCGGGATCCCGCGTACCGCTGCCACGGACCCCCCGGTTCCTCAAGCTCATCGGGCGGATCGTCGGGCTGCCGATCTCCGAGGTCCGGGGCTACTGGGCGCAGGAATCCCGGAGCATCCGGACCGGCAGCCTCGCGCTCACACTCGGGCTCGGGGCGACGCTCATCGCCGGGATCGTGTTGGCGTCCGCGGAAGGTCAGCTCGAAGGTGTCCCCGGCCTGCTCGCCCTGATCCCCGCCGCGATCGGGATGCGTGGCGCGATCTTCGGAGCGCTCGGATCACGCCTGGCCACCGGGATCCTGACCGGTGAGTTCGAGCGGGAACTGACCCGCAGGAGCTACCTCGGCCGACAGATCGAGGCATCGACCATCCTGAGCTTCGCGTCGGCCACGCAGGCCGGGATCATCGCGTGGGCGATCAGTCGTGCCCTCGGGTTGAACACCGTCCCGCTGCTGGACCTGGTCGCCATCTCGCTCATCGGCGGCCTGCTGTCGTCCGCGGTGCTGTTCGTCGTCGTGATCATCATGGCGCGTCGCTCAGCGTCGGTGGGATTCAACCTCGACGATGCCGGCGCACCGATCATCACCGCGACCGGTGACGTCGTGACACTGCCGGCCCTGCTGCTGGCCACGCTGGTGCTGCAGGTGCCGACCCTGTCGGCGAGCCTCGGGGCGCTCGGCATCCTGGTCGGACTCATCGCCGTGATCCTGGGTATCCGCCAGACCGAGCCGACGATCCGACGGGTGGTGCGCGAGTCGCTCGTCGTGCTCACGATCGCGGTCACGATCGACGTGCTCGCCGGGGTCGTGGTGGAGTCACGGGCCGAGGAACAGTTCGACGCGGCGGCGCTGCTCGTGCTCATCCCCCCGTTCATCGCCAACTGCGGATCGTTGGGCGGGATGCTGTCCAGCCGCCTCGCATCCAAGCTGCACACCGGGCAGTTGGAGTCGCGCCTGATCCCCGGCAAGCTCGCCTCGCTCGACTTCTCGCTGACGACGCTGCTGGCGTTCCTCGCGTTCACCGGGGTCGGTGTCGCAGGCTGGCTGGCCGCGGTCATCGTCCCAGGCGTCGAGCCGCTGTCGCTGGTCGCCACCGTCAGCGTGACCCTGCTGGGCGGCCTGTTCGCCCTGCCGATCCTCGCCATGACCGCCTACGCCGCAGCGACGACCTCGTTCCGCTTCGGCTTCGATCCCGACAACCACGGGATCCCGATCGTCACCGCGACCATGGACCTCACCGGGGTCCTGTGCCTGGTCGCCGCCATCACCCTGCTGCAGGTGG
>SLHP01000102.1 GCA_007136095.1 Nitriliruptoraceae bacterium | reverse complement strand
TTGATGAACGCCGAGACCTGGTCGTAGTGACCGTCCGCCGTCTTGTCGTAGCGGAACCGCTGCATGGCCTGGGCGACTTGGTCGCGTTCGATGTGCGCTTCCGGACCGTCGGTGCCTGCGGTGGTGACGCCCGCCGCGGCCGCCGCGACCTCCAATGCGCTGAGTGATGCCCGCGCATCCCCGTCGCCGACGTGCAAGAGGTGGTCGATCGCCTCCTCGTCGAGGCTGACGCGTCCCCCGAAGCCACCCTGCGGGTCCGCGCAGGCGCGGTCGAGCAGCGCGCGGATGTCGTCGTTGGTCAGGGGCTGCAGGCGGATCAGCTGACAGCGCGACAGCAACGGAGCGTTCAGTTCGAAGAAGGGGTTCTCGGTCGTCGCCCCGATCAGGGTCACCCAGCCGGCTTCTACGCCTGGGAGCAGCGCGTCCTGCTGGCTCTTGGAGAAGCGGTGGATCTCGTCGACGAACAGCACGGTGCGGCGGTCGCGGATCTGCTGGCGGCTGCGGCCCTCCTCGATGATCCTGCGGACGTCCTTGACACCGGCGGTGACCGCGGAGATCTCGGTCCAGGCCGCGTCGATGTGCGCGGCGATGACCGTGGCCAACGACGTCTTGCCGACCCCGGGCGGGCCCCAGAGCAACAGGGATCTGAGTTCGCCCTGGTCCAGCATCGAACGCAGTGGCGTGCCGGGGCCGAGCGCATCGGCCTGGCCCACGTACTCGTCGAGGTTTTGGGGTCGCAGCCGGGCCGCCAGCGGCATGCTGGACGGCACGGCGCGTGGGCGGGCGTGATCCCCGCCGCGGTCGCCCGACTGGCCAACGGACCCCACGGACGGATCCGACGCCGGGTCGGACCCCGCGTCAGCATCGCCGAAGAGCTGCTGATTGGACACGGCCGCACCCTACTGGCCGGCCTGCTACTGGGTTTCCGTGCATCCGCGACCAGCACCCGAACACGGCTGCACGCGAACCCGGTGCGAGCGGCCGGGTTGGGCCCGTGCCCGAACGGACAGGTGTCCGTACGGTGGGGGGACGCCGGTGTCGGCGCGCGTGCGAAGCGGCGACCCTGAACGTTGAGGGTGTTGCCCCGCTCCAGAGCCCACATCCACCGGCCTCACCCACCAGCCACACGCACCAAGGAGGACCACATGAAGGTCGAGGAACTGTCCGGCAAGGTCGCCCAGGGAGTTGAAGAGGTCCGGGATCGGGCCGCCGAAGCACTCGGCGGCGACGGTGAATCCGTGTTCCGGGCGATCGCCCGCCTGGCGGACCGCATCGAGGCTGCGGAGAAGACCATCGACGCACGCGTCGCCTCCGCCGAGGAGACGTTCGCCGAGGGGCTCGCCGACGTCTCGGTCAGCAAGCGCACGACCTGGCCACGGCGCGTGTTCTGGCTGACGCTTGGTCTCTCGGCCGGGATCGGCTTCGTCGTCGGCTTCCCGGACAAGGTCAAGGAACTGCGCGACAACCTGCTGTCCTGACCGGCTGGCAGCGGCAGGGGTGCTCAGCTCAGCGCAGCTCGCTGGCATCCCCGCCGAGTCCGTTGACGATGGCGTGGGCGTTGCGGCGCATCAACTCGAGGTAGGTGTGCTCCGCGCTGCCCGGCTCGCCGGGTAGGACGTCGTCGGACAGGTTGGCGACGTAGTCCGCGCCCGTCTCCTCCGCGATGGTCTCCAACACCGGTGTCGGGAACACGTCGCTGCCGAACACGACCGGTACCTCGAGGTCGCGGATGAGGTCGATCACCGCGCGCACCTCCGCGGCCGACGGCTCCGAGAAGTCAGCGGGCTGGACGGCGGTCGCGTAGTCGAGGTCGTAGTCGCGGGCGAAGTAGGTCCAGGCGTCGTGGTAGGTCACGAGCGTCCGGTTCGCGGCGGGGATCGTCACGGCCGCATCACGGACCAACGTGTCCAACGCCTCGAGCTCGTCCTGATAGGCCACCGCGTTGTCGGCGTAGAACTCAGCCCCGTCCGGATCCAGCTCAGCCAGCGCGTCTGCGATCCCCGCCACCAGCGCGGCCGCGTTGCGCAGTGACGTCCATACGTGCGGGTTCGGACCGAGGTCGTCGTCACCGTGGCTGTGGCCATCACCACTGTGCGAATGGCCGCCGTCCTCGTCGTGCGAATGGCCATCATCGTGGCTGTGCCCGTCGTCGCCGTGCGAATGCCCGCCATCGTCGTCGTGCGAGTGGTCGAAGACGAGGTCCGCGTCCGTCAGCGCCAGTTCCCCCAACAGGATGAGCGGTGCATCCTCGGGCAGGTTCTCCTCCGCGAGGCGCAGCGCACCGTCGTTGAGCTGCAGGCCGATACCGACGTAGGCGTCGGCCTCGGAGAGCACGACCACGTCCTGCGGCCGGGGTTCGTAGGTGTGGGCGTCCCCGCCAGCGGGGACCAGAGGCGCCACCTCGACGCGGTCGCCCCCGACCTGCGCGACCAGGTCGGCAACGGGCGCAACAGTCGCGACCACGCTGAGGACCGGTTCGGCGTCCGCCTGGTCCGCAGGCTCCACCTCGTCGTCCGACGATGGCTCATCCTCAACCACCTCGTCCCCGGAGGTATCGCGATCGGAGCCGACGACGCTCTCGACCCCGCCAGCGTCTTCAGCGTCACTACCGGCACATGCGGTGACCACCAGGGCCAGAGCGAGCAGGCAGGCGATGAACCAGGATCGGCGACGAGGCACGGCGGAACTCCGGGATCGGACGGTGCGGCGTCAGTTGTTGCGAACGCTTTGCAGCATATCGTCTGCCGGCACGACCGCCTCGGGCCGGCGTGCACGCACCAGCTGCCGTCGCGTCAGGACCGCGGTGACCACGAACACCACGGCGAAGAGCAGCGCCCCCGACAACACGATCGTCGGGCCACTGGGCACGTTGAGGTGGAAGGACGCGAACAGCCCGATCACGCTGGTCGCGACACCGATCGCCGTTGCCATCGCCAGGGTCGCGCCGAAGGAGCGCGTCAGCAGGCGGGCGATGGCCGCCGGGATGACCACCGCCGCGGCGATCAACAGGACGCCCAGGACCCGGACCGACGCGACGACCACGGCGGCCGTCGAGAGGCTGAAGACCAGCTCGATCACGCCCGTGCGCACCCCGTGGACCCCCGCCACCTCGGCGTCGAAGGTGGTGAAGACCAGCCGCTTGTAGAGGGTGAACAACACCACGGTGAAGGCCCCGCCGACCCCGGCGGCCACCCACAGATCGACCCGGTTCACACCGAGGATATTGCCGAACAGCAAAGCTTCCGTGTTGACACGGGTCGGGATGATCGCCAGGACCGCGACCCCGATCGCGAACATCGCGGTCGTGACGATGCCGATCGCCGCATCCGCGTGCAGACCGCGACGCCGCGTGACCCGGTCGATCAGCAACGCTGACACCACCGTCGCCGCGATCGCCCCGATGTAGAGGTCCGCCCCGAACGCGACCCCGACGGCAACTCCGCCGAGCACGCTGTGCGCCAAGCCGTGGCCGATGTAGCTCATGCGCCGCAGCACGACGAAGACCGACAACGCGCCGCACATCGCCCCAATGAGGACACCGGCGAGCATGGCCCGCCCGAAGAAGGCGTACTGGAACGGTTCGGTCACGAGCTCGATCATCGTCGGACCGTCGGATCGCCGGGGTGCCGGTCGCCGTCCGCGGAGACGTCGGGAACACCATCGACCCGGACGTCGAGAGAGGCATCAACCCGGACATCGACGGGCGCGTCGCGATGCAGGTCGGCCACCGGTGCCTCGAGGTGGTCAGGGCCGGCGTGGAGCCGGATCGGGTCGGCATCGACGACCACGACCCGGTCCTCGTCGTGCAGCACCCGCATCGGCGCGCCGTAGGTCCGCTCGAGCGCCCCGGGTGTCAACACCTCGCGGGGGGACCCGTCCGCGGTGACCACGCCGTTGAGGCACACGATCCGGGGCAGATGCGCCGCCACGAAGTTCAGGTCGTGGGTCGTGAGCAGCACCGTGAGGCCCAGGTGGTGCAACTCGCCGAGCAGCCGCAGGACGTCGCCCCGCGTCGCCAGGTCCACCCCGGACGTGGGCTCGTCGAGCAGCAGCAGTTCGCACTTCCGCAGCAGGGCCCGGGCCAGGAACATGCGCTGACGCTGCCCGCCCGACAGCTCGCGGATCCGCTTGCCGTGCATCCCCGCGAGCCCCAGCCGGTCCAGCAGTTCCCGCGCCTGGCGCTTCTCCGCACGAGAGAACCAGGGCACCGGCGGCGACGAGGCGCTGTCCCCCAGCAGCACGACCTGTTCGACGGTGACGGGGAAATCCCAGTCGACACCTTCGAGTTGCGGCACGTAACCGACACCGTGCGGTGCCCGACCGCTGCGCACCGGGGACCCCAGCACCTCGAGGTGGCCCTGGTGGCGATCGGCGCGCCCGGTCAGCAACCGCAGCAGGGTGGTCTTACCCGAGCCCGACGGCCCCACGATCCCGGCGAACTCGCCACGCTCGAGCCGCACCGACAGACCGCGCAGGACGCTCTCGCCGCCGTAGCCAGCGGTGACGTCGCGCAACTCGACGGCGGCCCCGGCGGGGTGACGTGTCACGTGATCACCCCCGATCGACGTGGAGCGTTGGCTGGCGGGTCCCAGCAGCTGGCATCGCACCAGCCGGCTCGGTGCTGCGAACGTTTCGCAGCGTACGCCACGGGCCGGCGACCCGCGCCCCTCTCCCGAACCCACCGCGCCCCCCGGTCGGCGGATCTGCGTCGTCAGGTGACGCAGATCCGACACGAACCGCGGCAGCGTCCCTCGGCGATGCGGATCCACGTACCTGAGCGACGCAGATCCGCACCAGCAGCAGCACCAGCGTCGGCGGCCGGAGACCGGCGGCCAACGGAGGCGGCCAACGCCAACTCCAGCCCCACCAGCCGCACGGCCCGCGACCAGGCGATCCGCGATCAGGTGCTCAGCCCTTGACGGGCTTGGGCGCCAGGCGCAGGCCCAACTCCTTGAGCGCGATCTCTTCGTAGGGAGCGGGTGCGTCGGTCAACGGACAGCCGCCCGTCTGCGTCTTCGGGAACGAGATCACGTCGCGGATGTTGGTCGCGTCCGCCAGCAGCATCACCAACCGGTCGAGACCCAGCGCGATCCCGCCGTGCGGCGGCGCCCCGTGCGCCAGGCCACGCAGCAGGAACCCGAAGCGCTCCTCCGCATCCTCGTCGCTGATGCCCAGGAACCGGAACACCCGGGCCTGGACCTCGCGGTCGTGGATACGGATCGACCCACCGCCGAGCTCGTAGCCGTTGCAGACCACGTCGTAGGCGTTGGACAGCGCTTCGCCCGGCGAGTCCTCGAACCGGTCCATCCACTCCGGCGTTGGTGCGGTGAACGGGTGGTGCACCGGGGTCCAGGCCGTCGACCCGACCGCTTCACCCCGGTCCTCCACCGGCTCGAACATCGGGGCGTCGACGATCCAGCAGAACCGGAAGCCCTCACCGATCAGGCCACGTTCCGCGGCGAGGTGGTTGCGGAGCGCACCGATCAGCTCGCGGGCGAAGGTGGTCTCCCCCGCGCCGAAGAAGATCGCGTCCCCGGCGGAGGCGTCCGTGGTGGCGATGACCCCGGCGATCTCGTCCTCGGACATGAACTTCGACAGCGGCGAGCGCAGGGACCCGTCGTCCTCGACGACCCCCCACGCCAGACCCTTGGCCCCACGACGCTTGGCCCACTCGACCAGGTCGTCGAACTGCTTGCGGGTCATGTCACCGCCGGACGGTAGCGCCAGCGCGATGACCGAACCGCCGTCACCCAGCACGCCCTTGAAGACGCCCACCTCGGTGTCGGCGAAGACGTCGTTCAGGGTCGCGAGCTCCATGCGCTCGATCCGCAGGTCGGGCTTGTCGCTGCCGAACCGTGCCAGAGCCTCCGCATAGGTCAACCGCGTGAACGGCGTCGCCACCTCGACACCGATGGCCTCACGCCACACCTCGGCCAGCAGCTCCTCCATGACCGCGATCACGTCCTCCTGGTCGCCGAAGGACAGCTCGACGTCCAGTTGCGTGAACTCGGGCTGGCGGTCGGCACGCAGGTTCTCGTCGCGGAAGCAGCGGGCGATCTGGTAGTAGCGCTCGACCCCGGCGACCATCAGCAGCTGCTTGAACAGCTGCGGGGACTGCGGCAGGGCGTAGCTCTCCCCCGGCTGCAGCCGCGACGGCACGAGGAAGTCCCGAGCGCCCTCGGGCGTCGCGCGGGTCAGGATCGGGGTCTCGACGTCCAGGAACCCGTGGCGGTCCATGACCTGGCGGATCACCGACGTGGCCCGGGAGCGCAGCTGCAGGATCGCCGCCATCTTCGGTCGCCGGAGGTCGACGTAGCGGTGCTTGAGCCGCAGCTCCTCGGAGACCTCGATGCCGTCCTCGACCGGGAACGGTGGCGTCTCGGCCTCCGAGAGCACCTCGATCGAGGTGGCCGCGACCTCGACGTCACCGGTGTCGATCCTGTCGTTGACCATGCCCTCCGGACGGGCACGCACCGTGCCGGTGACGCGCACCACCCACTCGGAACGCACCCGGTGCGCGGCCTCCAGTGCATCGCCGGCCTCCGGATCGGCGACGACCTGGACCAGGCCGGAGCGATCACGCAGATCGAGGAACGCGACCCCGCCGTGGTCGCGGCGGGTGTCGACCCACCCGGCGATGGTGACGGTGTCGCCGACGTGCTCGGCACGCAGCGTGCCGGCACCGTGGGTGCGCAGGGAACCGAAGGGGGTGATGGTCACGGGGAACTCACTGTTCGAAGGTGGAGCGATCAGACGTCACGCGGCGGGGCCGCCAGCAGCACCGAGGTGGCGGTCACCGACCGAGCAGCGCGCCCAGGTGGGCGACCAGCTCGCTCTGATCGAGCGTGGTCTGATCACCGGAGGCCAGATCCTTGACGGCGACCGTACCCGCGGCGCGTTCGTCGGCGCCGCGGATGATGGCCGTGTGGGCGCCGCGACGGTCCCCGTACTTCAGCTGCTTGCCGAGCTTGCGGCTCCCACCCCCGGTGTACAGGTCCGTGGTGAACCCCGCGTCGCGCAACTGCGTCGCGAGCTTCATCGCGTCGGCCGCCCCCTCCTCGTCCATCACGGTGACCAGCACGTCCGGACCCGACCGCGTGTCGGAGGCGGCCTCGGCCTGCTCCAGCAGCAGCAGGATCCGCTCCATCCCGAGCGACCCACCCGTCGCCGGCACGTCGTTGGCCTGGAACATCCCGACCAACCCGTCGTACCGGCCGCCCGCCGCGATCGTCGCGTCCAGGCCGTCGTGGACGACCTCGAAGACCGGGCCGGTGTAGTAGGTCAACCCCCGGGCCAGCACCGGCGCGTACGCGAGTGTCCCGCCCGGCACCTCACCGACCAGTTCCAGGACCCGGTCGACCTGCGCCAGGCCGTCACGGCCCCGTTCGGTCGACGCCAACCGCTCCCGGACGGCCCCGGCAAGGTCGGCGGAGCCCAGGTCGCCAACAAGTGCGTCCACCGCGGCGTGCGGGACACCGCGCTCCACCAGTTCCCGCGCGACCCCGTCCGCACCGACCTTGTCGAGCTTGTCGAGCGCCACCAGGGCCGACCCCTCCAACTCGGCCGGCACCCCGTAGGCCTCGATCAGGCCGGCCAGCGCGGGCCGGGCGTTGAGTTGGATACGGAACCCCGTCAACCCCAGCCGGTCCAGCACGTCGGCCACCGCCTGGATCGTGGCGGCGTCCGCGACCAGCGAGTCCGATCCGACCGTGTCGAGGTCGCACTGGAAGAACTCGCGGAAGCGTCCCTTGCCGGGGCGGTCGGCCCGCCAGACGGGGGCGATGTGGTAGCGCTTGAACGGGGTCGGCAGCTGCGAGCCGTAGCGCGCCGCGACCCGCGCCAGCGGCACGGTGAGGTCGTAGCGCAGCGCGAGGTCCGCATCGCCCGAGGCCTCGTGGTCACCTCGACGCAGGATCTTGAAGATGAGCTGGTCGCCCTCCTCGCCGTACTTGCCCGTCAGCACGTCCAGGCGTTCGAAGGCGGGCGTGTCGAGCGGCTCGAACCCGTGCCGGTGGAAGGTGTCGCGGATGGTGCTGAAGGCACGCTCGCGCCGGACCACCTCGGCGGGCAGGTAGTCACGGGTGCCGGACGGCGGGTTCGCGTCGATGCTGGTCACGGGGTCCTCAGCTCTGGGCGCGGCGGGAGGCCGCTTCGTGCAGGAAGGGGTTGGTGGCGCGCTCGCGCCCGACGGTGGTGTCGGGGCCGTGCCCGGTGAGGATCAGCGTGTCGTCCTCGAGTGCGAGCACGGTGTCGACCAGGGAGGTGTACATGTCCTCCATCGACCCGCGGGGGAAATCGGTCCGCCCGATCGAGCCGGCGAAGATCAGGTCACCGGCGAACAGCACGTCCTGCGTGGCCTCATCGGCCGCACCCATCGCGAACCCGATCGGCACACCGGCCAACTGCCGGCCGAGGTAGGTCACGTGGCCCGGAGTGTGACCGGGGTTGTGCCGGACGTGGAAGTCGATGCCGGCGAAGGCGACTGTCTGATGGTCGGCAATAGCTTCGAGGTGGTCCGTCGGAGGGTCCCACTCGATCCCGAACTCGGCGGCCAGCAGCTCCGGCGGGGCACCGAAGGCGGCGGCGGGATCGTCCCACAGCCACCGGTCGTCGGCGTGCAGGAACACCGGCACATCCAGGCTCCGCGCCAACGACGGCACCGCCCACAGGTGGTCGAGGTGCCCGTGGGTCAGCAGGATCGCCTCGCAGGTGACCTGCGCCTGTTCGAGCATCGTCGGCACCTGCGTTTCACCGTGCTCACCGGGATCGATGACCACCCCGCTGCCCCGATCGTGGTCGCCGATCAGATAGCAGTTGGTCTGCCACCGACCGAGCGGTGCACCGAGGACGAACCGATCTGTCACGACTTCCTCCTGCCACGTGGTTCGCGATCACGGGACGCGCGGGCTGCGCGCGGCCGCACCGGTGACGCTACCTGGCTGCCGATGCAACCCGGGAGCGTCCCGGGGCGTCTGACAGGATGACAGCGACGCGGCCAACCGGATGAGACACTGCAGCACACGACGCGGGCGATCCGCGGAAAGGCTCGATCATGCGTTCCGAACGTCCGTGGCGGTCCCTCGCGCTGCTCATCGCGGTGGTGCTGGTCGGAGCCCAGGCCTGCGGGCAGAGCCCTGACGCCGAAGATCCACCTCCCGTCGACGACACGACCGACGAGACGGACACCCCCGACGATCCCAACGGGACCGACGACCAGCCGGATGACGCCGACGATGACGCCGCGCCGACGGAGACCGACGACGGCGACGACGCGGAGGACGCCGAGGACCTGCCGTTCGTGGAGGTCTACTTCGTCCGGGCAGACGACTCCGGCTTCTGGGTGGAGCCGGAACGCCATCAGCTGGACGCGCCGACGCTCGCCGTCGCGCGTGCCGCGATGGAACTGCTGTTCTCCGCCGAACCCCATGACCCCGAGCTGACCTCGCTCGTGCCCGACGGGGTCGAGGTCCTGGACGTCAGCCTCGACGACGGGCTCCTGACCGTCGATGTGTCCGGCGAACTCGCCGAGCAGGGCGGCGCGTCGGCCCAGGAGGTCGCCTTCACCAACCAGTTCGCCCACACCGCCACGGCCTTCGACACCGTCGACGCGGTGGTGCTGTGGATCGACGGGGAGCCGATCGACGGGCTGTGGGGCCATGTCGACTTCTCGCAACCGATCGAGCCGGACCCGTTCGCGCTGTCACCGATCACGATCACCTCCCCACCGATGGGACCCGACGGCGCGAGCGCCGAGGTGGGCGAGGTCGTGCTCGGCGGTGAGGCGACCGTCTTCGAGGCCACCTTCCTCATCCGGGTCCTGGATCCCGACGGTGTCGCCATCGAGGACACGTTCGTGACGGCCACCGCCGGCGGTCCGGAACGCGGCACGTGGGAGCACACCGTGACCCTGTCCGACCCCGGCACCTACACCGTCGAGGTCGCCGAGGACGATCCGTCCGACGGTGAGGGCCGACCGCCGTTCGTCAGCACCCGGATCATCGAGGTCGGCTGACCGTCGTCGCGGGTCCCCACGCCCCGCCCGCGGCCCCGTACCGTGGCGGCACGATGACCATGGCCACGGGTGTCCGGGAGGGATCACGGTGCTGACCCTGATCCTGTTCGCCTGGCCGTTCGGTGCGCTGGCCGTCGTGTTGCTCCAGGGCCGCCGTGGCTACGACGCCATCGCCCCGTTCACCATCGCCGGGGCGGCCGCCTTCCTGCTGACGGGGATCCTGCTGATCGCCGCCCTGGTCACACCACCCGAGATGGCGGTCAACTACCTGTTCTACGGCACCTCGACCTTCGGCGGCGCCATCCTGTCCGGACTCAGCGCCCTGGCACTCCTGCACTACGCACGTCGGGCGGATCGACCACGCGGCCATCCCGGACCCGGCGAGCCGGACCGCTGATCTCCGGTCGGTCAGCGAGGCCCCCGGTCAGCTCCCCGAGGCCTGCGGCACCAGTCGGAACGCGTCGTAGACGCCCTCGACGCCGCGCACGGAGCGCAACGCGTACTCGAGGTGGGTGGGGTCGCCCAGTTCGAACGTGAAGGTCAACGCGGCGACGCGATCCTTGCGGGTCATGACCTGGGCGGAGGTGATGTTGATGTGCAGATCGCCGAGCACCGCGGTGATGTCCCGCAGCAGATGCTTCCGGTCCAGCGCCTCGATCCGGATGGAGACCCGGAAGGACGAGGTCGACTCCCCCGTCCAGTCGACCGGGACGAACCGCTCCGGATCCCGCTCGAGGTCGGAAACGTTCGGACAGTCCGCGCGGTGGACGCTGACGCCGCGACCACGGGTCACGAACCCGACGATCGCATCACCGGGCACCGGCGTACAGCAGCGGGCGAGCTTGACCAGCATGCCGCCGGAACCCTCGACCTCGACGTCCTCCCCGACGCCCTCACCGATCCGGATCGGCGCCTGGGTGATCGTGTCCGAGAACGACTCGACCGTCTCTTCCTCGACCTCCGTGAGTTCGTTGACCAGCTGGTTCGCGACGGTCGATGCCGCGACGTGGCCCTCGCCGACCGCACGGAACAGTGCCTCCGTGTCCTTGTAGTTCAGGACGTGCGCCACGTCGGTCAGGTCGCCGGCGGCCATGGAACGCGCGTACCCGATGCCCTTGCGCTTCAGCGCCCGCGCGACGGAGTCCCGGCCCCGGACGATCGCGTCCTCGCGCCGTTCCCGGTTGAAGTAGGCACGGATCTTCGACTGGGCCCGGGTCGATGCGGCGAGCTTGAGCCAGTCACGTGACGGACCCGCATCCTCCGCCTTGGAGGTCATCACCTCGACGGTGTCGCCGTTGGTCAGCTGGTGGTCCAACGGCACCAGCCGGCCGTTGACGCGGGCGCCGATGCAGCGGTGGCCGACCTCGGTGTGCACGGCGTAGGCGAAATCGATCGGGGTGGCGTTCGCGGGCAGGCCCATGACGTCGCCCTTGGGCGTGAAGACGAACACCTCGTCCTGGTAGAGGTCGATCTTGAGGGATTCGAGGTAGTCACCCGGCTCCTGGACCTCCTGTTGCCACTCCAGGAGCTGCTCGACCCAGGGCAGGTCCTCGGTGCCGGTCTCCTCGTCCGCGCCGGACCGACCGGTGTCCTTGTACTTCCAGTGGGCGGCGACACCGAACTCGGCGGTCTGGTGCATGGCGCGGGTGCGGATCTGGATCTCGATCGGCCGGCCGCGGGGCCCCATCACCGAGGTGTGCAGCGACTGGTAGAGGTTGACCTTGGGCATCGCGATGTAGTCCTTGAACCGCCCGGGGACCGGACGCCAGGTCGCGTGCACCTGTCCGAGGACCGCATAACAGTCGCGGACCGACCCCACGATCACCCGGATGCCCACCAGGTCGTGGATCTCGTCGAACTCCTTGCCGCGCAGCACCATCTTCTCGTAGATCGAGTAGTAGTGCTTGGGGCGTCCAGTGACCTCGCCACGGATCTTGAGCTCCCGCAGTTGTTCCCGCAGTGAATCCATGACCTCGTCGAGCAGGACCTCACGTTCGGGGTTGCGCTCCTCGACGAGGGCGACGATCTCCTCGAACCGTTTGGGGTGCAGGGCCCCGAACCCGAGATCCTCGAGCCGTAGTTTGAAGTTCTGCATACCCAGGCGGTGAGCCAGTGGTGCGTAGATGTCCAGGGTCTCGGTCGCGATGCGCTTCTGCGCGTCGCGTGGCATGTGCCCGATCGTCTCCATGTTGTGCAGACGGTCAGCGAGCTTGATGACCAGGACGCGGATGTCCTTGGCCATCGCCATGATCATCTTGCGCAGCGTCTCGGCCTGCTGCTCCTGCTTGGAATCGACGTGGATGCGGTCGAGTTTGGTGACCCCGTCGACCAGGTGGGCGACCTCGTCGCTGAAGCCCTCGCGAACGTCCTGGAGGGTGGCCGGGGTGTCCTCGACGGTGTCGTGGAGCAATGCGGCGACCAGGGTCGGGGTCCCGAGTCCGAGTTGCGCGAGTTCGGTGGCGACCGCGACCGGGTGGGTGATGTAGGCCTCACCGGACCGGCGGCGCTGCCCTTCGTGCATCAGCTCCGCGTACCGGTAGGCACGCACGACCTCGCGCAGGTCCGCCTTCCCGGCCGCGCGGATCGCGACGGCCAGTTCATCGAGCTCAGGTGGTGGCGTGTCGCGCTGGACCAACGGTAGTTTCGCCAGGACCCGTTGCACACCGGAAGGACGCGGGGGGATCTGCCCGGGACGGGTGTCCCGGACATCCTGCGTTCCGGTCTGATCGGCTGCCAGCGGTTCCTCCACTGAAGGGGTCCGGGGTCCAGCGTACCGCCCACGGAACGCGGTTCAGCGACCCCTCAGTAGTGCAGGAGCGAGATGTGACGGTGACCGACGAGCTTGGCCGCACCGGCCAGGAAGTCCAGTTCGATCAGGAACCCGAACCCGGCGACGGTGCCCCCGAGCTGTTCCACGAGCTCAGCGGCGGCCGAAGCCGTTCCCCCGGTGGCGAGCACGTCGTCCACGATCATGACCCGGTCACCCGGGTCGATCGCGTCGTCGTGGATCTCCAGGCTCTCCGCGCCGTACTCCAGTTCGTAGGCGACCGAGCGGCTCTCGGAGGGCAACTTGCCGGCCTTGCGCGCCGGGACGAACCCGGCACCGATGTGGTAGGCGACCGGCGCCGCCAGGATGAAGCCGCGGGCCTCGATCCCGACGACCTTGTCCACCGTCCCGCGGCCGAAGTGCATCACCAGCACGTCGATCGCGGTCGAGAACGCGACGGGATCGAGCAGCAGCGGCGTGATGTCCTTGTAGGTGACCCCGGGCTTCGGGTAGTCGACGACGTCGCGGACGCGAGCGGACAGGATGGCGGCATCGAACTGCAACTGCATGATCGGCTCCAGGGTTCCCGGCGGGCCTGACGGGCGGCTCAGCGCTTCTTCTTGCGCTTCTTGCCCCTGCCCTGTCCGCGGACGTACTCGGTGGTGATCGGTGCACGCGACTCCGGTGAACCCGGCGCGGGCGCCTGGACGGGTGCGGGGTCGTCAGCAACCTCGCCACCATCGGCTTCGTTCTTGGCGACCCTGGCGGCCCGGCGGACCTCCTCGGGGTCGCGCATCTTCCACCAGGCGAGGAACGGACCCGCGACGAACAGCGATGAGTAGATCCCGACCGCCATACCGATGAACAGGGCCAACGCCAGGTCCTGCAGGGTCGTCGCACCGAGCACCTGCCCACCGATGAACAGCAACGCGCCGACCGGGAGCAGCGAGGTGACCGAGGTGTTGATGGAACGCCACAGCACCTCGTTCAACGAGGTGTTGACGAGTTCCGCGTACGTCCGTCGGCCGGGGTCCCCGAGCCCGATCGAGTTGTCCTTGACGCGGTCGAAGACCACCACCGTGTCGTACAACGAGTAACCGAGGATGGTCAACAGCGCGATCACCGTCGCCGGTGACACATTGAACCCGACCAGGGCGTACACGCCGATCGTGATCGCCAGATCGTGGACCAGCGCCACGAGCGCGGCGATCGCCATCTTGAACTCGAGCCGGAACGAGATGTAGATCACGATCGCGATCAGGAAGACGACCAACGCCTCGAGCGCCTGCTGGGTGATGCGCTGCCCCCAGGTCGGGCCGACGAAGTTGACCGAGACCTCGCCGGCCTCGGCGGCCTCGACCAGCGCATCGCGGACCGCGATGGACTCCGGGCTGCCTGGCTCCATGGACTCGGTACGGACCACGGCCCCGATGGCCTGGTCGCCGTCGAGTTGGATCTGCGCGACCACGTCCTCGGCCCCCGCGGCCTCGGCGGTCTCACGGAGCTCACCGGACTGCAGGTCCGGTCGCACGTCGGTCATCGTGTAGGAGTTGCCGCCCACGAAGTCGATCGACAGATCCAGACCCCGGAAGGACACGACGATCACCGCGGACAGGATCAGGACCGCCGAGAGGATCGCCCACCGGGGAGCGTTGCCCACGAAGTCGAACGTCGGCGTCCTCATCGGCGGCTCCCTGCGGTCACGACGGCGGCCGTGTCGGCGGCACGCACCGTCTTTCGGTTCACGAAGCGTGTGTTGGCCAACAGGAACACGATCGGTCGGGTGAAGAAGTAGAGGATGAACAGGTCCAGCACCGTGGCGATCCCGAGCATCAGTGCGAAGCCGCGGACCGGACCGACCGCGAGGAAGTACAGGATCACCGCGGCGGTCAGCGTCACGGTGTTGCCGGCGAGGTTCGTGCGGAACGCGGAGGTGAACGCCTTCTGCACGCCCGAACGGACCGTCTTGCCGAGGTTGACCTCGTCACGGATCCGTTCACGGAAGATGATCGAGGAGTCGGCGGCGATCCCGATCGACACGATCAGCCCCGCGACCCCAGCCAACGTCAGGGCGAACCCGACCTCGCCGAGCAGCGAGATCAACGCCATGACGATCACCCCGAAGACGACCAGTTCCAGCATCGCCACGACCCCGAGGATCCGGTAGAAGCCGATCAACCACACGCCGACGAGCGCCAGGCCGATCAGTCCGGCCAGGAGCCCCGCCTGCAGGGAGTCCGCACCGAGGGTCGCGGAGACCGTCTCGAAGGTCGCCGCTTCGAGCGAGATCGGCAGCGCACCGGTCCGCAGGATCAGCGCCAGGTCCTGGGCCTCCTCTTCCTGTTCCTGCTGGGAGCCGGCGGAACCCACGGTGATCGACGCGGACCCGTCCCGGATGCCGACCCCGCACTGCACACCTGGTGCCATCGTCGGGGCGGACTCCACGATGCCGTCGAGGGTGATCGCGAAGCGTCCCTGCCCCGGGAACCCCTGATCGCGTTCACAGGCCAACTCGGCGGTGATCTCGGCGAACTCGGCCGCGCCCTCGCTGTCGAGTTCCAGGGACACCGCAAGGCCGCCCGCCTGGCCGAAGGCGGCGAACGCATCATCGATGCGGTCCCCCGTCAGGGCGGCGGGCTCGACGAAGTACTTCGGCACCAGCAGTTCGCCCGTCTCGGGATCGGGCTGCGACTCGTCCTCGGTGCCGCACATCAGGCCACGTTCGTCGGTACCCAGCTCTTCGCGTTCGTCGACGGGTGCCGTGCAGTCCGGCCCCTCGTCGTAGCCTGGGATGGCGGGCACGTCACCCGTCGCTGGCTGGGGCTCGGCGCCGGGCGGCACGGTTGCGATCACCTTGCGGAACGTCAGCTGCGCCGTCGTGCCGATCAGTTCCTGGAGACGGTCGGCGTCAGCGACACCCGGCAACTGCACCAGCACGTCGGTGCCGGACCGCGAGATGTCCGGCTCGGCGACCCCCAACGAGTCGACCCGGGCACGGATGACCTCGATGGTCTCGTCGAGGATGTCCTCGAAGTCCTCGGGTGTCTCCACATCATCGGGCAGTTCGGCGGTGTAGACCGCGCTGATGCCGCCCTGCAGGTCGAGCCCCAGTTGCGGGCGCGCGCCGAGGCCCAGGTAGATGCCGGCGGCCATCACGATCGCCAGCGAGAACGCCAGCGCGCCGATGACAGGTTTCTTGTTCACGTCAGAGGTCCTGAAGGGTGGCGGGACGACCCGGTGTCAGCCGAGCGGAACGCCGTTGGCGGTGATGAGGAAGTCGCACCCGAGTGTCCGGGCTGCGCGGCGACACATGATCATGCGCTCGAGGAAGATCTCGAAGTACTCGATGACCGTCGACCGGTCGGTGTCGAGGGTCAGTTCCAGCGTGATGGTCGCCGCGTCGGCGTCAACACGGAGGAACGAATGCGTCACCGCATCGTTCACACGGTCGTGGATGTCGGCGGTCGTATCCGCTCCCTTGCGGACCCGACTGCGGTGCACATCGGCCTTGTCAGCCAGGATGACCGCGGCTCCGACGGGTCCGATCGACGACCCGTACTGTTCCTCGTGATTCCCGACCGCAGAGAGTACCAGCCCGATCCGGTACGGATCGACCTCCAGGCGCCGCAACGCGTCGTAGGCGATCCAGGCCCCCGACAGCCCGTGGTTGGCGCGGGTGACCACGTTGCCGATGTCGTGCATGTAGCCGGCGATCGCGGCCAGCTCGCACAGATCCTCATCCGCGCCGAGGTGCCGCAACACGTTGTTGGCGATGCGACCGACGAGGTTGGCATGCCGGAAGCCGTGCTCCGTGAACCCCTGCGCGCCGAGGAACTGGTCCGACAGCTTGATGAACGCGCTGACGACCTCGTCCTGCTGCAACCGGGTGAGGATGTCGACGTGCGACCCGGTCCGCCGTTCGGCGTCGAGCGCCACCTCCGCCGCCTCGCGCACGGCGGCCGACGCATCGACGCCCCGGACCAGCGCCGCCTCGGCGGAATCGAGGATCGCTGAGGCCGGATCGGTCATGGCCGACGGTGCGGGATCCTCCACCGGTGGGGCGAGCCCCGGCGACTCACCGCGCGCCTCGCCCTCCCCGCCCACGGCGGGTTCGACGGGCGGGTGCTCGGAACTCACTTCTCGTCGGCGTCGTCGGCGTCGTCGGCATCGACGGCGTCATCCACGAGGTCCTCGTCGTCCGCCACATCATCGTCGACATCCTCGATCACGTCATCGCGCACCACCCGCGCCAGCGATGTCCGCTGGAAGCGCAGGATGATGTCGTCGGTGACCTCGAGGTCCATCGTCTCGTCGGTGAGGTCGGCGACGCGGCCGTGCATCCCCCCGATCGTGACGACGTCGTCGCCAACGGAGAGGCTCTGGACGAGGTTCTTGTGCTCCTTGGTCCGCTTCTGCTGCGGACGGATCAGCAGCAGGTACAGCACACCGATGAACAGGATCGGCAGGGCGAGTGAGCCGATGGCCTCCACAGGAAAACCTTTTCGCAGGAACGTGTCAGCAGATCACCGGGCGGCGATCGGGGTCAGAGGTGACGCGCACCGCACCGTGCGTGGACGGATGGGCGTGACAGGTCACAGCAGGTCACGGCCACGGGTGCACGTCGGCGCCCGCCAACGGCGGGCGCGTCAGTCGGGCATCCTACCGGGCATGTGGGGGCGGGTCGTCGTCCCCGAGGTCCTCATCGAACCGTTCGTCGTCGAACAGCGGCACCGCACCCGGCGTGCGGGGTGGGACCACCGCGCCGGGTGGCGGGACCGGACGGCCGAGGTGGGCGTAGGCGCCGGCGGTCGCGATCCGGCCCCGGGGGGTGCGCTGCACGAGCCCGCAGCGCAGCAGGAACGGCTCGACCGCATCCTCGATGGTGTCGGGTTCCTCGGACACGGTGGTCGCCAGGGTCGTCAGACCGACCGGGCCGCCGCCGAACCGGTCGACGAGCGCTTCGAGCACACGCCGGTCCAACCGATCCAGACCCAGGTCGTCGACGTCGAACACCTCCAACGCGGCGCGGGTGACCATGAGGTCGATCGACCCGTCGGCTTCCACCTCGGCGTAGTCGCGGACCCGACGCAGCAGCCGGTTGGCGATCCGCGGGGTCCCACGGGAGCGCCCGGCGATCTCCCGCGATCCGCGATCGTCGATCTGTATCTCCAGCAGGCCGGCCGATCGCAGGACGATGGCCAGCAACTCGTCCACCTCGTAGTGCTCCAGTTGGGCGGAGAAGCCGAACCGGTCACGCAGCGGCGAGGCGATCAGGCCCGTCCGGGTGGTGGCGCCGACCATCGTGAAGCGCGGCAGGTCCAACCGGATCGACCGGGCACCGGGCCCCTTGCCGAC
>SLHP01000122.1 GCA_007136095.1 Nitriliruptoraceae bacterium | reverse complement strand
GACGGTGGCGATCCAGACCAGCAACAGCCCCGGTAGCACGGGAACCAGGATGCCGATCATGCCGATCAGCATCACGACGACCGCCAGGGCGTAGAGCATCACCTCGGCGGTCCGATCACGATGGTCCGGTCACGACAGAGGCGTGGTGATCGCTGTCAACGTCCCCTGGGCGGTCACCTCCATGGGTTGGCCGTCGTTGATCAGCACGGCCAGCCGGAAGGTCTCGGTCGAGCCGCTCGGGATCGTCGTCGCCCAGGACACCGGGACGGACACCACGGCACGCCCACTTCCCGTCGCCTCACCGGGGAGTTGGGCCCACATCGACGGACCCTGCGCGTCGTCGCTGTCGCGGTAGATGAAGGCTTCGACCTCACAGGGACAGGACACGACGCTGCCCTCGGCCAGGACGGACACAGTCCCCTGGAGGCTGACCATGCCCTCACCACCCGCGGTGCCGGTCGCCTGCACCGTGACGGATGCGGGGGCACCACTGAAGTCGTTTTCGGATGTCAACGACGCGACGCTGTCGTTCGCCGTGGCGCGCGGGAGGCCCCGAACCAGGAACGACGCCATCTGCTCGCGCAGGACCGGGTCACGTGGGCAGTAGCGGCCGTCCGCGCACCCAGCGGTCACGCCGGCGTCGGACAGTTCCGACACGGCGTCGTGGTGCACCGAGTCGGACGCGACATCACCGAACCGGTCCGTGGCTGCGGCCGGAGCAGCGATGATGATGGCCGCGAGGAGGGCGAGCATCACCCAGGGGCGGTTCGAACGGCGGCTCATGGCCGACCTCCTTGGTTCAACGTCCGTTCCACGGCATCGTGGCCGGCCGGTCCGGGGTCACACAGCACGATCATCGCTGGACCTCCGTGGCCGAACGTGTCGACCGTGGCGTGAGTATCCGTGCCTCGTCGCGAACCGGCGACACCTCGATAGCGCCTCCTTCGAACGAAGCACGGTGCTGGCCGGAACGCGTCCGGAAACTGTCCGAGGTGGGTGCGCCAAGCTCGCCCCCCGGTCCACCGACGTCGAGGTAGTGCCTGAGGACCGGGTCGGTGAGCGCCCACGCGGCGGCTCCCGGACGTGCGAACACGGTGCGCGACGCGAACTCCGCGCGCGCCACGACCCCCACGTCCTGCTGGTCACCGGTCGGAGGTCCCCACGGACCGTCGATCCCTCCTTCGGCGAGGAACCTCCTGGCGATCGCACCGCGCAGGACACGGACCTGGTCACCCACGATCACGAGCAGCCCATGCTCGAACCGCACCTGCATCCCGGTCGTGTCTCCGACGGGGTAGCCGAGCGCACTGTCCGCCGGCCCGCCGAGGTGCTCGTACCGCTCGAGGAGCGCGCCGAACAGGGCCGCGGCACCCGCACCGGAGGTGTAGATCGCGCCGTTCTCGAACCTCGTCACGCCACCACGGCCATCGCCGACCGGCTGGGTGCTCGCGGTCGGATAGCCGAGCACTCCGGCGGGACCACCGAGTTCCGCGAAGAGGTCGGCGGCCGGCCCGAACACGGCTGCCGCGACACCGTCACGGGCGATCACGATGCCCCGTTCGAAGGTCGCGATCACTCCGGGTCCACCGACGACGGATCCGTGCTCGCTCGTCGGGTAGCCGAGTGCACCACCCGGGCCGTTCAGTTCGACGTACTCGCGCGCGATCGCGCCAGTCAGCACGTGGGTCCCCACGGCCTCGCGCCAGGTGATGACCCCGTTCTCGAACCGTCGCCACGCACCACCACGAGGGCCGGTGGCCTCCGCAGCGGTCGGAGCACCGAGCTCGGAGCCCACCAGACCGAGATCCTGGTAGCGCAGATCGATTGCCGTGGCGTTGGTTCCCGGCAGGCAGGGAGCGTTGTGGGTCACCGTCCGGTTGTCGGTCCGAACCGTGGTCCCACAGGCTGGATCCCACGTCCAGGGGGTCGTGCAGATCACGACCCGGCAGACGACCTCGGTCACGCCCGGCACCTGCGTGTTGCACTGGCCGTACCGGAAGTTGTTGCAACAGACCCGTCGTTGATCACAGGAGCCGGTCGCGCAACGACACCGGCAGGTCTCGCCCGGCGTCCGGTTGCAGTCGACGATGTAGCGCGCCGATCCCTGACAGAACGGCGAACGGTCGATCTTCCACCAGCCGGCGACGTAGGAACCCGGCGGGCACGTATTGGCACCCTCATTGATCGTGCAGCAGAAGGCCGTCCAGCCACCCCCGCAGGATGCACCCTCCCCACAGATCGAGGCATAGGCGCTCGTCGGGCGCAGCGCCCACCGCAGCGGCGCGATCGTCAGGACCGATCCGACGATGGCCGCCCGCACGAGGAAGCTGCGTCGCGAGAACGCCTGCGGAGCGACCCATCGCGCCAGGCCGTCGACGGCACGGTGGGTCAGGCTCTGACGTGCTCGTGGTGCCGACGTGCCCGACGTGGCCGACGGTCTGGACAGGGGCGCGGTGGTCGTCATGATCGCGGCTCGATGCGGACATCGGTGAGGACCTGCTCCACCTTGCGCACCAGCAGGTGGACGTCCTCACCGTCACCGAGCACGACGTAGAGGCAGAACGCCCGACCAGCCTCGGTGAAGAACACCTGCCACCCGACCTGCCCAGCGATCCCGCGTTGCAGCGACCGGTTGCTGAACCGTCGGGGATCGAGGTGACGCGGCATGCCCTGACGCGCGAACAGCGGCGTGTCGGCCTCTTCCTCCGCGTACTCCACCAGCGCCACGAAGACATCCTCAGTGCGCATGAGTTCGACCGCACCGCTGCCGAAATCTCCCCGGCCCCCGGGCAGCGGGAAGGTGGCCAGATGCGCGACGGGGCGCAGGCTGCCGCCCATCCCGGCCAGGGTCAGGGCCTCGTCGGAGCGATCGAGTGAGATCGTTCCCTCCCACCCACGGGGCAGGTCAGCCGACAGCCCGTGACCGTTCAGACGCATCCGTCCACCTCGACCTCCCTGGCCGTTGCCATCGTGGGCACCATCAGACCCCCAGCATCACGGCGAGCGCGGCCGCCCCCAGTTGGGCGGCGACCGTGACCTGCGCGACCGGCCGTGCCGCGGTCGCGAGACCGACGTGCAGCCGCTGCAGCCGCTGCGGGGAACGCACCGGGGCCGTCAGCAGCAGCGGCAGGGCTCGCACGATCCCGAAGGTCGCTCCGATCGCCGCTCCCGCCTGCACGCTGCCGACCAGGAGGGCCGCCAGGAGCGCCGCGTAGGTCACCGCCGAGGTGACGATGGTGACGACCGCGATACCCAACTGCAGGCCGTACCCGGCGCCGTAGACCCATCCCCGGTAAGTGGTCAGCCAACGTTCGTCCACCTGCCGGCGCCAACTGGGCAGCTGGACCTTGGTCCACCCCGCGTCGATCGCCGCACCGAGCACCGACGCCAGGGCGATCACCGCCAGGAGCCAGTCCGCCGGGAGCGCCGCGACGCCCAGCAGCGATCCGAGCCCGCCGAGCAGTCCGCCGATCAGCACACCACCCACCGCGGACGCCAGCAGGTAGGCGCTGACCGTGATCGACCAGCGCTGGTGGCGTGAGGCCTCCCCGACCGGGGAGATGCTCGCGAGCATGGACTCTCCTCACGGCGACCAACTACTGCGCAGGGCTGCCACCGCCGCGAGCGTCATACCGACGACCAGCATCGCCGTCATCCGCCGCTCCGATCTGCGGGGTCGGTCCCGCCGTCCTCGGTCGCCGGGTAGAGGCTCGGATCACCAGGGGCGATGCCCGCCTCCAGCAGGACCCGGTCGAGTTCTCGCTCGCGACGTGCGTCGGCGCTCGCCTTCCCACCGCCGAGCCGCTGGTCACCACCAGCCCGCAGGAACAGCTCCAGCACCTGGTCCCAGGATGCCGCCGTGCCCTCCCCGATGACCCGTCCTGACGGCCCGTGCACGTGCACGACGAAGGGGCTGCCCGGGACCCGCAGATCGTCCCAGGCCTGCGTGCTCATCGCGACGGTCGATCCTGCCGGAGCCAGGTCGAGCACGGTCGCGGGGAGCTCCTCGTCGGGGTTGCGAGTGACGATGACCAGCCGTGTCCCGGCAGGCAGCTCGGGATCCTGCAGGTCCGACCAGAACGTCGAGCAGGTCGTGCAGCCGGTCGACAGGAACACCAACACCGTGTCGTGCTCGACCTCGATGGTGCGGATCGCCAGTGACTCACCGCGTGGACCCGTTCCGACGATGTCGACGGCGCGTCGACCGTCCGGAACCCCCGAGGCGGGTGCGGGGACCCGGCCGTCGGTGCGCGGTCTATTCACCTCGGTCGCCGGAACCCCCGGATCCGGACCAGGGGCGGTGGCACCCCCGCCCATGCCAGCACCCAGGTCGTGCAGTTGCCGCAGGATCTCGGCATGGCTGCGCAACAGCCCCGCAACCAGCACGGCCAACAGGACGACCACGATGGCGAGGATCACCACGACGACCGTCATCGCCGACCTCCGGCCGCGGTCAGGGCCCTCGCCCGCAGCAAATCCGGCAACGACGTCAACAGCATCTGACCGATCCCGACAGCCGTGATGAGCAGCAGCACCGCGGTCATCGCCGGCAACACCTGGTCGGGCAACAGCGCCGGAAGCGACGGCACGGCGAGCACGGCCGCTACGGCCGCGACAAGCGCCGCCACCCCGTTCGTGACCAGGTGCAACGGGCCGACGGTCGTCGACGCGGCTCCGAAACATCCACAGCTACGGTCGACCGTGCGCTGCCTGACGGCAACCAGGAAGAACGCGGCGTACGCGACGGCCAACAGGCCGAAGGCGACGGGGCCACCGATCGTGACCACCGCGGCAGCCAGCATGATCTCGGCGGTACCCAGCGCTTGCACCAGCCCGGTAGCGGCGGGGAGGTGGGACAGGTCCAGCGCATCACTGGTCGCCGACGGTCGCAGGATCTTGGCCACACCGGCGAGCAGGACCAGGCCAGCCGCGACGTGGGCGCTGAGGCCGACCACCAGGACGAGCCAGGGACCGGAGCCCGCGACGGGATCCGCGAGCGTCATGGTTGCGGTCGTCACGTCGATCACCGTTCTCCTCAAGCTCGCATCGTTCCATCGTGATGGAGCGCGACGAAGTTAGGGCCGGTCATCAACGAAGACAACGACCGTGGCCTCTGCGGGCATGCTGACCTGCAGGGCGCACAGACCGGGTAGGCGACGGTGAGCGGGTGGGGATCGACGGTGGGCCGGGCGGGGATCGAACCCGCGCCGCCTCGATTATGAGTCGAGTGCTCTGACCAGCTGAGCTACCGGCCCGCGGTGGCAGAGCCTACTGTGCCGCGGAACGCCGCCCCGGATGGG
>SLHP01000197.1 GCA_007136095.1 Nitriliruptoraceae bacterium | reverse complement strand
CTCATCGGAGATCGTGTCGCCGGAGCCGTCCGCATCGCCCTGGCCATCGGCTTCCGAGCACCCGGCCAGCAGTGCGGCCGTGGCGGCGACGATGACGACCAGGCCGCGTGCGGAGGGGGAGACGGGGTGGCGTGCGCTCAAAGCGGGTCCTGATGGGGTGCGGTGGCGTGGGTCCTGATGGGGTTCGGTGGCGAACGGTATCCCGCTGAGGCCGTCGGCGATCCGCCGATCCGGCCGAACGGGCCCCGCCTCTGCCCGTGAGCCCTTGACGCTCGTGTCCCGACACGTAACGCTGCATCCGTCACCACTACCGAAGGACACCTCATGGCAGAGAACGTGTACAAGGTCATCGAACTGATCGGCACCAGCACGGAGTCCTTCGAGCGGGCGGCGGCTGTTGCGGTGGAGCGAGCAGGCAGTTCGGTCCGCAACCTGCGTGTCGCCGAGATCTCGCAGCTCGACATGACCCTCGAGGAGGGCAACGTCACGGCCTACCGCGCCAAGGTCAAGGTGTCCTTCAAGTACGAGGACGCCTGATCGCGCGCCGGGTCACCTGACCGCGCTGACGGTCACCGGTCCCAGACGTCCTCGAACCAGGGCCGCTCGGTCGGGATCGGTCCCGGCGCCGGGAAGAGGTCCGGCGCCTCATCGGTGAGGTCGAGGGTGAAGACCACCCCGTCACCGCCGGGGAACCGGACGTCCAGGTCCGGCCGTCGGACGAACTCGAACGCCTCGTAGAGACGATGCGCGCGGTGCATCCATGCCATCGAGGTGATGACCAGGCGATGGCGGCCGTGCCCACGGGCGAGGTCGAGGCAGGCAGCCACCAACTGCCGTCCGACCCCGCGTCCCTCCTGGCCGGGGGCGACCGCGAGGACCCGGAAGGCGGCGTCTCCCTCGGGAACCGGACGACCCTCCCACTCCGGATCGCCGGCCAGAACGAAGGTGACGGTGCCGACGACCTGGCCGTCGGCCTCGGCGACCAGCAGCGCGGTGCTCCCGTTGACACGTCGTCGCGGGTCGGCCAGGAAGTCGCGGTAGGGGCCTTCGATCCGGCCGTAGGCGTCGTAGGCGGTCATCGTCAGCCGCCCGACGGCATCGGCGTCATCGTCGCGGAACGGCCGGATCGTGACCGCGCCCGTGGTGGCATCCGCCGTCGGCCCCGTGCTGTTCACGGCCGCTTCACGCCCCGTAGGTCTTGGCGATGATCTCCTTCATGATCTGATCGGTACCGCCCCCGATCGGACCCAGGCGCGAGTCGCGCCACGCGCGCTGGACCGGGTACTCCATCATGTAACCGGCGCCGCCGTGCACCTGGACGCATTCGTCGGCGACGTCGAACGCCAGCCGCTGGGTCAGCAGCTTGGCCATCCCGACGGTGCGGACCACCCTGGCAGCGTCGAGGTCCGGATCGCCGTCCGCCTGCGCGACCACCAGCCGCAGGGCCTGGTAGGTCAGCGCCCGGGCTGTCCGGATGCGTGTGTGCAGGTCGGCGAAGCGGTGACGCCACACCTGGAACGTGGCGATCGGTCGGCCGAAGGCCTCCCGGTCACGGGCGTGTGCGATCCCCAACTCAAGGGTGCGTTCCGCGGCGGCGACCGCACCCAACGACATGGCCAGTCGTTCCCACGCGAACGCGCCGGTGATGTGTGCGAAGCCACTGCCGACCTCACCCAGGCGACGATCATCGTCCAGCCGGACCTCCTGGAAGGTCAGCTCGCCGGTGAACGAGGTCCGCCAGCCCAGCATCGGCAGGCGACGGCGGCTGACCCCGTCGTCGTCCGCACGGACGTGGAACAGCGTGATCTGGCCGTGGGGATCGTCACTCGGTGCGCCGTCGTCGGCCGAGACCTTGGCCGCCACCACGATGTCGTCGGCGCGGGCGGCGCCGGTGATGAACACCTTGGTCCCGTCCAGCCGCCACCCGTCGCCGTCCCGGCGGGCACGCGTGGTGATCGCCGCGACGTCGCTGCCGGCGTCCGGTTCGGTGATCGCCAACGATCCCAGCCGCTCGCCGCGGAGCAGGGGGGGCAGGAGCGCCGCCCGCTGGTCGGCCGTGCCGGCCCGGTCGATGTAGACGGCCGCCAGGTCGGTGCTGGCCCCCAGATCGGCCGCGACACCGCCGGACAGAGAACGCGCCAACTCCTCGACCCACACGGCCTGGGCAAGGAGGTCCGGTCCGGAGCCCTCCACCTCGGCGTCGAACTTGAGCCCGAGGAAGCCGGCGGCACCAGCGCTCGTGAACAGGTCGCGGGGGAAGAACTCGTCGCGTTCCCACGACTCGACGTTGGGCACGATCTCGCGCTCGACGAACGCGCGGGCGCTGTCGCGCAGGGCGGCGTGCTCCGGGCGGAACAGCGGCATCGCGGGCTCGTCGGCCCGGGAGGCGGGGGTGAGGTTCACGGTGCTCATCATCACAGCCCCATCAGTTTCGAGATGATCTCACGTTGGACCTCATCGGCACCGCCGCCGATGCGGGCCAGCCGCGAATCACGCCAGTTGCGTTCGACGTCGAACTCGCGCGAGTAGCCGTACCCGCCGTGCAACTGCATCGAGGTGTCGGCGACCTTGAACGCCAGTTGCGCCGCGACCAGCTTGCACATCGCGACCCGCTCGACGTCGTACTCGCCGCGGTTCCACGCGTCGCAGGCCTCGTAGACCAGCGCCTGTGCGGCCTCGATCTCCGTGGCCAGATCGACCAGGGTGTGGCGGGTGACCTGGAACCCGGAGATGGGCCGGCCGAAGGCCTCACGTTCGCGGGTGTAGGCCAGCGCGGACTCCCACGTCCGCCAGGCGCCGGCGACGCCGCCGATCGCCCCGATCAGCCGTTCACCCTGCAGCTGCCACATGATCTGCTTGAACCCCTCGTGGACCGTGCCGAGCAGCGCGTCGCCGGGGACGGGAACATCCTCGAGGTGCAGGAGCGCCGTGTCGGAGGCGCGCATGCCGACCTTGTCCAGCTTCGCGGCGACCTCGAACCCGGGCAGGTCGGTTTCGATCAGGAACAGCGAGATCCCGCCCCACGGATCACCAGGGTCGGCGTCCGCGGTCCGGACCACCATCGTGACGAAGTCCGCCCGGACGCCGTTGGTGATGTAGGTCTTGGACCCGTTGAGCACCCACCCGTCGCCGTCGGGCCGCGCGCGGGTCCGGATCGCCCGCACGTCGGACCCGGCATCCGGTTCGCTGATGCCGATCGAGGCGATCTTCGTGCCCTGCATCGCGGGGACCAGGTAGTCCTGCTTCTGCTGTTCGGTGCCGAACTGCAGGATCGGCGGGGTGGCCATGTCGGTCTGGACCCCGATCGCCATCGGCAGCGATCCGGAGCCGCAGCGGGTCAACTCCTCCGCGAGCACGACCGTCGACCAGTAGTCGCCACCCTGGCCGCCGTACTCCTCGGGGACGCTCAGGCCCAGCAGGCCGAGCTCACCCATCCGGGGCCAGACCCAGTCGGCGATCCAGCCGTCCTCCTCCCACTCACGGGCGTGGGGCGCGAGCTCGTCCTCGACGAACCGGCGGATCGAGGCCCGCAGCGCGTCGTGTTCGGTGGTGAAGGGGGTCGTGCGCACGTGGCGGCTCCCGTCGGGTCAGAGGCGGTCACGGAACGATATCACCGGATCCGTTCCGGCCGCCCACCGCCAGGGGCGGCTCTATCCCTCGCTGAGACGGAACACCAGGCTCGCTTCCAGGTCGTCGAGCAACGCGTCGGTCAGGCGCAGGCGCTCCTCCCAGTCCTCGGTCACGAGCACGCGCTGGGCGTCGAACGGGTTCAGCGGCGAGACCACGATGGTCTGCCAGCACGCCACCTCGGGATCGTCGGACAGTTCGAAGGACGCGGGCACCGACTCGTCACCCAGTTCCGTTGTCATCGCCAGCACCCGGCGGACCTTGGGTTCGAGGTCCGGGAGCAACGCCAGGGCCGCGTCCCCGGGGGCGTCATCGCTCAGGTCCACGACGTCCGCCCGTGGGTAGGGATCGTCGGGGAGCCAGGATTCGATCCGGAACCGGCGGGTTCCGACGGCGATGGACACCCAGCGCCCGTCGTCGAGTTCCTCGGCCTGCAACACGCGCGCGACCGTGCCGACGTCGGAACGGATGTCGCCACCACCGACCTCGTGTCCACGGGTGATCAGGGTCACGCCGAACTCGCGCTCGCCAGCGAGCACGTCGCTGATCAGCGCGCGGTAGCGCGGCTCGAAGATGTGCAGCGGCAGCGCCATGTGGGGGAACAGGACGGTTCCGAGTGGGAACATCGGGAGCTCCGGCACGCGGCTTCCTTGGATCGGGTTCCTGGGCATCGGGCAGGGTGCATCGGCGGTTCGTCCGGTGAGTTCGCCGCCACTGGCGGTACGGGTCGGTCCCTGGTACCTCTGTCGGCATGGGAACCCTTGATGAGACCACCGTCCGTACCGCACTCGCCGACCTCGATGGTTGGGAGTCGACCGGTGATGCGATCCGCCGCGAGCTGACCTTCGACGGCTTCCGCGACGCGATCGACTTCATCGTGCGCATCGCCGACCTCGCCGACGAGGCCAACCACCACCCGGAGTTGAAGAACGTCTACAACAACGTCGAGGTGGTGCTCACCAGCCACGACGCGGGCGGGATCACGCAGCGTGACCTGGACCTCGCGGCGGCCATCGACGGCGCCGTCGACGCCTGACGGTCCGCTGGCGGTCGACGTCCGACTCGACGGTCGCGTCGCGCTGATCACCGGTGCCAGCCGTGGCATCGGCGAGACGACCTGCCGCCAGCTGCTGGCCAGCGGTGTCGACGGGGTCGTGATCACCGGCCGCAAGGCCGAGACCCTGGAGCCGTTGGCCGCCGAACTCGGGGATCGGGTCGTCCCGGTCGTCGGCCACGCCACGGACCAGGCCCACGCCGAACTGGCCGTCGCCACCGCGGTCGAACGCTTCGGGTCCTGTGACCTGCTGGTCCTCAATGCCGGCACGAACCCCGGCGTGGGGCCTCTGATGGATGTCGACCTGGGAGCCGTCGACAAGACCTGGGAGGTCAACCAGCGCGCACCGCTGCTCTGGGCGCGTGCGGCCTGGCACGGTTCCATGCGGGAACGTGGCGGCTCGATCGTGGCGCTCGGCTCGGTCGGTGGGTTGGCTCCGAGCCCCTTCCTGGGGGCCTACAACGTCTCCAAGGCGGCCTTGCACCACCTCGTGCGCCAACTCGCCAACGAACTCGCGCCGGGCGTCCGCGTCAACGCCATCGCCGCCGCCGTGGTCAAGACCCGGCTCTCCGAGGCGTTGTGGGCCGACGACGAGGACGCGGCGGCCCGCGCCTATCCGATGCAGCGACTGGG
>SLHP01000126.1 GCA_007136095.1 Nitriliruptoraceae bacterium | reverse complement strand
GTCAGCTCGAACGCCACGGTCTCGCCTGCCGAGAGCCGAGCCCGCTGCCCATCGCAGCCGACCGACACGGGCGCGAGATCCGAGACAGGTGCGCTCACCCGCAGGCACTCGTGATCGAGCGAGACGTATAGATGATGGCCCCGGTAGTACAGCAGGAGGTCGAGCCGCGGCACCTCGTCGGGCAGCGCAGGATCGAAGTGGAGTTCATCCTTCTCGACCGTCAGCCCGGTGTAGCCGCGTTGCACCAGGTCCAGCGTGCCGGTCATGGCGCCCAGGTGGATGCCCTCGGGGGTCGTGCCGCCCTGGATGTCGGCGACGTCGCTGTTGAGCGCATGTTCGAAGAGGTCCCAGGACCGCGCACGGTCTGAACGCGCCAGCAGCCACGCGGTCACGACCGCGCTCAAGGTCGAGCCGTGGGAGGTGCGTGCCCGGTAGTACTCGATGGTCTCCGGGATCCTCGCGGGCAACCAGCCGTAGCCGAGCGACCGCATGATCCGGTGCAGTTCCTCGGCGGTGAGCAGGTAGAACAGCATCAGCACGTCGGGCTGTTTGGCGACCTTGTACCGGTTGGGAGTGTCCCCCTCGCTGTGCAGGATCCGATCGAGGCGCTGGATGTCGCCGTACCGTTCGCGATAGCCGTCCCAGTCGAGCTCCTCGAGCTCGTCGTAGCCGGCGAACTGGCTGATCAGATCGTCCCCGTGGAACGGCACGAACATCCGGCGGGTCAGGTCGCGCCAACGGTCGAGCTCCGCAGGCGCCACATCGAGTTCCGCGCAGGCATCATGGCGGACGTGCTCCGGCAACAGCTCGAGCAACTCGAAGATCCGTTGCAACGTCCAGACCACCATCACGTTGGTGTAGGCGTTGTCGTCCAGCCCGGGATCGTCACGGTCCGGGTAGCCATCGTGGAACTCGTCGGGTCCCATGACGCCCCGGATGTGGTAGCGGTCCTCCAACCGGTCGTAGGTCGCCAGACTGGAGAAGAACCGGGCGATATCGACCATCAGCTCGAGCCCGTAGTAACGCAGGAAGTCCCGGTCTGCGGTGGTTTCGACGTACTGCCAGACGTTGTAGGCGATCGCCAGGTTGATGTGCCGCTGGATCTGCGAATTGTCGGGCTTCCACTCCCCGGAGACGGGATTGAGATGCATCTGCTGGCTCTCCTCGCGCCCGTCGGCACCGCTCTGCCACGGGAAGATCGCTCCTTCGTGCCCCGCCTCCCGGGCGCGCCGACGCGCTTCGCCGAGCCGGCGGTAGCGGTACAGCAGCAACGACCGGGTCAGGACCGGCATCCGCATGTTGAGGTACGGCAGGATGAACACCTCGTCCCAGAAGATGTGCCCCCGGTACGCCTCGCCGTGCAGGCCGCGTGCCGGCACCCCGACATCCCGGTCGATGGTGTTGTGCGACGTCGTCTGTAGCGCATGGAAGGTGTGCAGGTTGAGGATGTGTTCGATCCGCGGACGGTCCCCGAAGCGCAGCTCGAACCGATCCCACAGCTGGGCCCACTGGGCGACGTGCGACCGCAGCAGCTCATCGAAGTCGGGCGCGACCATGGCCTTGCGGATCGCCGACTCGTAGGGCTCGGTGATCGCCGGATCGCCGCCGGCGACGACCGCCACGACCTTCTCGACGGTGACCGGCGCACCGTCGGCCAGATCGAGTTCGACCTCGTGACCGACGAGCCCGTCCTCCTCGAACCACCGGTAGCGACTTCCGCCACCTTCCTCGGCATCCCTGCTGTGGATCCGTGTCCGGGCGACCTCGGCGATGCGGATGTGCGACTGGTTGGTCTCCGCCACCACACCGACGCACTGCTCGCCGACCTCCTCGCGGGTGATGACATCGAGATGCAGGTCCGACAGGTCCCGGTAGCGCTCAACACCGGTGTTGCGAACGGCCGTGTCGATCGCCGATCGGACCGTCAGCTTCCCGGAGAACCCCTCAGCGCCGAAGGTCGTCTCCAGCGCCGCGAGGTGCGGCTCCACCATGTGCACGAGCCGCCGTTGGGTCACCGAGAGGCGTTGTCCGGGGGCGATCTCCGTACACAGATGGCGGGTGAGGACCCCTCGACGCAGGTCGAGTGCGATCCGATACTCGACCAGTTCCGCCTCGGACGGCAGGAACCACGGACCGTCGTCCACGCGGAAGTGCAGCACGAGCCAGTTCGGCAGGTTGACCATGGACTCGTTGGTGACCTCCACTCCCTCGACCTCGTCGGCGAGCCGGTTGAACAGCCCTGCCCGGTAGGTCCCCGGATAGTGCACGCCATCTGCGCGGACCTCCGGAGCCGCCCCCCGGCTGGCGAGCACCCCGTTACCCAGGGTGCACAGCGCCTCCCGGAGACCTTCCTCCTGCGGGTCGTATCCGTCGTAGGTCAGCGTCCATTCGTCCACGTCCGCTCCTCAACTCCGGTCTCGGTCGGTGATGAGCTCGTACAACTCGTCGAGGAACCGCTGGGCGTCGTCCGGGGAGTCCAGCCCCGCGTCGGCGATCGTGAGCCGGTCGTCGTCCTCCCCCCGGATCACCACGGCGATACCTCGACGGTTGCTGACGACCCGGAACCCGTCCTCGTCGGTGAGATCATCGCCCAGATAGATCGGCAGATGATCCTCGGCATCCAGTGCCGTGAGCAACGCCTCGATCGCGCGTCCCTTGTCCCAGTCGATGTCGGGTCGTAGTTCGTGGATCCGTTTGCCGCCGGTCGCGCGCAGCTGGTCAAACCGTGTGCCAAGTCGTCCGACAGCCTCCGCGATCCGTGAGCGAGCGTCCGGGTCATCGACCTGCCGGTCGTGCACGGCGATCGCGAAGCGCTTGCGCTCGACCCGGACCCCGGGGATGGCACCGAGTTCACGTTCGAGTTCCTGCTGCGCACGATCGAGCACCTCGAGGTGGTCCGGCGCCAGCTGCTGGCGATCTCCATCGGGGTGCAGGATGTCCAGACCATGGGAGCCCGCGTAGGCGATCCCGTCGATACCGACCTTGGCACGCACGTCATCGAGGTCCCGGCCGCTCACGATCGCGACCAGCGTGACCGACGTGAGATCCTCGATCGTCGTCCGCATCGTCGCGGTGAGCAGCGCCTGGTCCGGGTCATCAACGATGGGGGTCAGGGTCCCGTCGTAGTCCAGGAAGACGCCGATCGGACCCTGGAGACGCCGGCCGAACCGGTCCCGTACAGGCCGTGCCGAGGCAAGATCTGTGAGCCGGGTCGATCCCGACCCCGACGAAGTTTCGGTTGGCGGCTGCATCGATCTCCCTGCCGGCGCTCTCTGCTGGTCCGCTGCGTGACCTCCTAGTGTGCAGGAGCTCGGCGCATCCAACCCGGGCCGAATGGCCCATCGGGCACGAGCCGGTCGCCACATCCGGGCGTCTGCCAGGAGTGAGGGCCTGTTCGATCGCGCATGCTGGTCGCGGTTCGGCGTCTCACCCACGCCGGGCCTGATGATGGAGCTTCCAGGCTCGGGACAGGCCCGCGAGATGCTCGGCATCAGCGCCACCATCGCCATCGGCGCCCTCGCACTGCTGCTGGCCAGCCACTACCGGCGGCGCAATCGCGATCTCCCGATCAACCGCGACCCCGAGCGCTCCAGGGTTCCCGGTGCGGAGCCAAACGTGCGCAGTCACTGACCCCCGCAGGGTGACGTTGGTCTCGTTGCGCCGGCGACGGGCACCGAACGACAGGGTGCCTGGGGCTCACCGTCAGCGCAGCCGTGACCATCGGACCGGGAAGCGACCGGCAGGGTCCGTAGGCTGGTGCTCCACCGCGACACAGCGAAGGAAGGTCAGATCCGATGAACGGTCGTCACGAGCGACAGCGCCCACCTGAGCCCGAGGACCGCGTGGCTCCTGACCTCGAACCCGCCCACCCTGAGGAAACGGGCGTGCCCGACGAGGTGCCGGACGCGATGCAGATCGAAGCGGCGAACCTGCTGGCCAACAAGGCGCGGTCGATCCTCCGCGACCAGGGGTTCAACGACGAGCAGATCGACGCCTGGGCCACCACCTACACGGCGGAGTTCGGCTCAGGCGATGTGCACCAGTTCCTCGCCTGGATCGCCGAGGAGCAACAACGCTGACCGACCGGAGTTGCTGGACCCGGCGCCCCGCAACCCGTTGTCCCGTCCGATGTCCTTTCCATGCTGGCCAGCGTGGGCGGTCCGGCTACCTCGATCGCCACAAACGCGGCTCGAGGTTCGGACGAACACGGCGGCGCTGCTGTACCGGATCATGACCAGCCAGGTCACCCCGCGGTCCATCGAGTCGACCAACGACGAACGCGCCCAACACAGCCGCGTGAACAGTGGACTCGTCGTCGAGGGGACGAAGCGAACGGTGCCAGCACGCCTCAGCGACGATGTCCACGAATCGCTACTGCCTGACGTCCGATGAGGATCGCGACCGGAGTTGACGACCACGACCCTTTGGTCTGACGGCACCCGAGCGACGCTGACGCCGCCCACGCCAGACCGAGCCCTGCCACACAACGTCGCTGACTCAGGCCCTGATACGGCGTGGATCGTTGCCCTAGCTCCACTTCGCGCGGACCTGGCCGTCGCGGCCGTGCACCGACAGCTCGGTGCGATCCTTGCGGGCGGTCTACCGACCACGCTCGATGGCCTCTGCCTGTGTGCCCCCGCGTGCGACGGCGCGGTCCTGTCCACGGCGGCGCACCGCCCAGTCGCCGTCACCGGTCGGCTGAACGTGGATGTCCTTGTTGCTGCTTCCCATGGGCACTTCTCCTGAACGGCACAGGGAGGGACCGCTTGGCCCCTCCCTGTGCTTGCTGTTGCTAGCGACCCCGTCGAAGCGGTCTCACTTGGGTGTCCTTCTCGTCCCAAGAGAGTGTCACTTCAGTCCCAGAAGCGTGTCCTTCTGCGGTCCGAAACGCTGTCCTTCTCCACTACGAGCAGCCGCTCGTCGTGCCGCACGACTCGCAGACGTGGCAGGCGCCTGCGCGGATCATCTTGATCCCGCACTCGAAGCACATCGGTGCGTCGTGGTCGATGGGGATCGCCGCGCCACCGACCGGAGCGATCGGTTCCGCCCGGGTCACCGCATCCGCAGACGGGGCCGTGGGCACCGCGGTCGTCTGGTCGCCGTAGCCCTGCTCCAACATCTCCCTGCGCTCGTCGAGCGTGTAGATGCCGAGCCCTTCGCGCTTGTCGTAGGGCAGGTACTCGATCGCGATCTTGCGGGCGAGGTAGTCGACGATCGAGGTCGCGAAGCGGATCTCGTCATCGTCGGTCATCCCGGCGGGCTCGAAGCGCATGTTCATGAACTTGCTGACGTAGGCCTCGAGCGGCACGCCGTACTGCAGCCCGATCGACATGCTGATCGCGAACGC
>SLHP01000077.1 GCA_007136095.1 Nitriliruptoraceae bacterium | reverse complement strand
CCAGCTCGCCGAGCTTCGCCGGGCGGACGACCAACGCCGCGCTGCGCAGCGCCGGCAGGCCGATGAACGGCGCCGGACAGCCGCCGAACGATCCACGGCGAACCGTGGCACCGAGGAGGAGTCGGACTCCGGGCGCGAGGAGACCGGCACCACCACCCGCATCGTTCCGGGTCGCCCCAGTCGCCTGCCGCCGGGCGTGGTACCCGGGACGACGGAGGCGCTCGATCTGTACCTGCACCGGGGCCGCCGCGTGCTCGTGGACGGCTACAACGTGACGTTGAAACACCGGACCGAGCTCGACCTGGAGCGACAGCGCGCCTGGCTGGTGCAGGCGCTGGGGAACCTGGCCCGGCAGCGGAGCGTGCGTCCCACCGTCGTGTTCGACGGCGCATCCGTCGGTGGTCAGCAGCGGTCGGGCGGGGGGCGTGAGGTCACGGTTCGCTTCTCCGGCCAGGACATCACGGCGGACGACGACATCGTCTTCGAGCTCGAGAGCACCGACGAACCCATCCTGGTGGTCACCAACGACCGTGAGCTCACACAACGCTGTCAGCAGAGCGGCGCCGACGTGGTGCCCGCGGATCAGTTCATCTGGGTCCTGCGGTGACGGATCCCGCGATGATCGGCTCCGGATCGTGAGGGTCCTGTGGATCACCAACGATCTGCCACCCCGATCCGGCGGCATCGAGGTGTTCGTCGGCAACCTGCTCGAACGCGTCCATCCGGCGAGCACCGTCGTCCTCGGGCCATCGGGCGAGGGATCGGGGGCGGCTCATGACGCCGAGCAGCCGTACCGCACGGTGCGCGGGGCCGGCGGGGTGCAGCCGACCCCGGCGATCCGTCGGCGTGCGGTGGGCCTGGCCCGACAACACGACGTCGAGGTGGTCGTGCTCGGGGCGATGTGGCCGCTGGGTGAGCTGGCGCCGGCCCTGCGGGATCAGCTCGGTGTGCCGGTCGTCGCGTTGTCACACGGGTTGGAGGCCGGACTGGTGCGTGTCGGTGGCGGGCGGTTGGTGGGTCGGGCGACCCGCGGGTTGGCGGCGGTGACGACCATCAGTGACTGGTCCGAAGAGCGTCTGCGTCCACACGTCCGTGCCGATCGGATCGTGCGGGTGGCTCCGGGCGTCGACGCGCAGCGTTTCCGCCTGGAGCCATCGGTGGGCGGGGGATGGCGTCGCCGCTGGGGGGTCCCCGCTGATGCGCCGGTGGTCGGATGCGTGTCACGCCTCGTGGCCCGCAAGGGCCAGGACACGCTGCTGGGTTGTTGGCCGTCGATCCAGCGCCGCCACCCGGATGCCTGGTTGGTCCTGGTCGGTGAGGGGCCCCGACAGGGACGCCTCGAACGGCAGGTGGAGCAGCTCGATGGTCGTTCCCAGGTGGTTCTCGCCGGTCGCGTCGAGGACCGCGACCTGCCGGGGGTCTATGCGGCGATGGACGTGTTCGCGATGCCGTGTCGCGACCGGTGGGCCGGGATGGATGTCGAAGGGCTCGGGATCGTCTACCTCGAGGCGCAGGCGGCAGGGCTCCCGGTCGTCGCCGGTCGCTCCGGTGGTGCGCCGGAGACGGTGCTGGACGGTGCCACCGGCACCGTGGTCGATGGCCGTGACGAGGCGGCGGTGGTCGCGGCCGTCGATCGGTGGCTTGACGATCCCGCAGCCCGGGAGGATGCCGGGAACGCCGGGCGGCGATGGGTCGCCCGACACTGGTCCTGGACCGCGACCGCGGACCGGTTCACCCAACTGCTCGATGAGGTCGTGGACTCGCGCTGACCGACCGGGACGGTCGTGGCTCCGAACCGTGACGGAGGAGGATGCCATGCGACCTGATCGGAGCTGGACGGCCAGGGCCGCTGCCCGCGGCGGCATCGTGGGATGGTCGTGTCTCGTGGCCATGCTGATGCTGCTGGCGGCCTGCTCGCCCGATGGTCCATCGACCGCAACCCCGGATGACGCCGGTGACGCGCAGGACGACGGTGGCGCGCAGGATGACGGTGCGGGCGAGCTGTCCCCGACCTGTCCATCACCGGTGCTCGCGGACGTCGAACGGACGATCGGCTCGCAACTGGATGCCTTCGCCGACGATGACGTCGCCGGAGCGTTGAGCTACGCCTCGGAGGCCTTCCGGGCACAGATCGATGTCGCCTCGTTCGAGCGGTTGATCACGGATGCCTACCCGGCCGTTGCGGACCCGGAGAGCTTCTCGATCCGGGGGTGCCGTTCGCAGCCGGGTTCGGCACAGGTGCTCGTGGACGTGGTGGGGGTGGATGGCGGACGCATGAGCCTGGTGTACGCCATGGTCGAGGAGGCCGGCCGATGGGCTATCGACGGCGCCAGCGAGCCGGCCAACGACCCGGGGATGGTCGCGTGAGCGGCTCCCGTTCGGGGCCGTCCCACCATCAGTCCTCGTCCTCGGAGCGCAGGACCAGTCTCGCGGTCAGGGGCAGGTGATCCGAGGCCCGGGTCTGCGGCACATCGAACCCCACGACGTCGAACTCCTGGGTCACGAGGATGTGATCGATCTGGACCTCCGGGGCGTGCGACGGGAAGGTGGGGTTGGCCTCGGGGACGGCTGATCTGGCGATGTCGCCGAAGGTGGCCAACTCCGCATCGTCGGGTTCGGCGTTGAGGTCGCCGGCGATGATGACGGGGACCCCGCGCTCCTGCAGGCGTGCGAGCGTGCCGGCGATGGCCCGCGCCTGGGGAAGGCGTGTGTCACCCTGGAGGTCGACATGCGAGAGGTGGGTTGCGATCAGGGCCACCCGCCGTTCGGGTTCGACCTCCATGATCACGATCAGTTGACTCCGGACCATCGCATCGCGTCCCCGCGGTAGTCGTTCGATGCTGATCTCCGTGATCGGGTAGCGGCTGAAGACCGCGTTCCCCCAGATCTCGTCGGCTGCGGGTGCGAAGACGTAGGGCATGTCCAGGCGCTCCTGGAGGATGCGCAGTGGCTCCCGGCTGCCGGTGGTCAACCAACCGCGGTCGACCTCGTTGAGCACGACGATGTCAGGATCGGTGCCCTCGACGACGTCACCGATCTGGTCCAGGGACATCCGACCATCCGGGTCGAATCCCATATGGATGTTGTAGAGGGTGATGCCGATCTCCTCCCCGGCCGCGCCGGGTGTCGGCTGCATCGGAGTCGGCGAGGCGACCAGCGCGGCGGCGACTCCGGCGGTGGCGATGGTCGCCGTCGCCACGGCCAGGACCTGGCGGGCCGTGCTGCGCTCGCGGAGTGCGGGACGGAACTCCGCGGTCGCGATGAACAGGCCGGCGCCGGCGACCAAGGTCGAGGTGACGAGCAGGACGGCCCGCCTCGGGAACGGCAGGGCGATGTCGTAACCGGCGTAGTACAGGAACCCGATCACCACGAGCGCCAGAGGGAAGCCGGCGGCGGCGATGGCACGTCGGCGCAGGCTGACGTCGATGTCGGCCCGGGCTGCGGCACCCACGATGAGGCCGATCCCGGCGGCAAGCAGCACCTGCGCGGCCACCGCGGTGAGCGACGCGGCCTGGAGTGATCCGGCCGTGCCGAACAACACCAGGCCCGCGCCCGAGACACCTGCGACGGCCGGACCGAACCAGCGGGCGGAGACGGCGGTCACGATCGCCACGCCGTGCGTTCCGATGACCGCGCCGACCACCAGGACATCCGGCCAGTCCGTGGCGGTCACCATGCGCCCCGGTGGTGCTGTCAGGACGCCGATGAGCACGACGACCGGGCCCATGAGCCACCACGGCCAGGCGGGGCCGGAGGTGGGCGTCCGGTCGGTCCCGAGGACCGCGGTCGCGTTCCTGGCGGCCAGGACGGTGGCTGCGAGCAACACGATGAGCACCGACCAGGCCGCCGGTCCGTCGCGCCACACCAGGTCCGTGGTCCCCAGACCCGTGTGGATGACAACCGATCCGACGATCCCCAACAGCACCGCGATCCGGGCCTGCCGACCGGAGGGAGCTCCGGCACCGATCGCGCCGAACGCGATCCCGGCACCGACGAAGGCGATCGATGCGGCGGCGAACTGCAGGGGTCCGCCGTCAGAGAACTGCAGCAGGACCCTCCCACCGACAAGCAGCAGGACACCCACTGGCCAGCCGATCCGGACGGCGGCCCCACCGAGGAGACCGCAGACCAACGGTGCAGCCAGCGCGATGGCGATCGCGATGCCACCCATGACGACGGCAGAGGTCGATCCCGCGTCCCCCACGATGAACAGCAACGAGGGCAACCAGACCCTGAGCACATCGAAGAACACCAGGGCGAGCAGTGCGGTCGCGGGGACGACGGTTCCCGGCCGTGCAACGTCGCTCACCGGGTCCTCCACCGCAGGTGTGGGCGGGGAGCCTAATGCCCCGACCGTCGGATCCACGACGGCCACGGCTACGGTGCCGCCATGGTCACCCGGTGCGCCGGGCAGGCGACGGCACGGTGATGCGACGGTCGGTCGGGAAGACGCGCACGGCGGGCATGGTGGGCATGAGCGGTCAGGAGCGGACGGTGGAAGCGGTGGTCTCGATACCTGGCGCGGAACCCTGGTCAGCCGCTGGCTCGGGGGAACGCGGCGCGGTCGGCGTCATCGTCACGCACGGATTCACCGGCAACCCCGCATCGACGCGTCCGCTCGGACAGCGGCTCGCGGCCGAGGGATTCAGCGTCGAGGTGCCCGTGCTGCCCGGCCACGGGACGGACCACCACGACCTGGCGCGAACGCGGTACAGCGACTGGGTCGGAGCGGTGGAGCGGCTCGTCGATCACCTCCGGCCACGACTCGAGTACCTGATCCTCGTGGGTCACTCCATGGGAGGCACGCTGTCGCTCGACATCGCGAGTCGTCGTCCCACCGAGATCGATGCGGTCGTGTCCATCAACGCGCCACTGACCGACCGTGGGGGGCTGTTGGCGACCCTCTCGCCGCTGTTGCAGTACCTCGTCCCGTCGGTGCCCCGCGGGTTGGCCGGGATGCCCCCGAACGATGTGGCCCGCCCCGGTGTGCGGGAACTGGCCTACGACCGGGTCCCCGCCCGCGCCGCACACTCCCTGCTCGTCGAGTTGCCACGGATCCGGGCCCAGTTGCTGGACCTCACGCAGCCGCTCCTGGTGGTGCGCTCTTTGGTCGATCACACCGTGCCGCCCCGCGATGGGCTCGAGTTGCAGGAACTGGTGGGGAGTGCGGACGTCCGTGAGATGTTGTGCGAGCGCTCCTACCATGTGGTCATGCTTGACCACGACGGTCCGGCGGTGGAGGCTGCGGTGGTGGAGTTCGTGACCGATGTGACGGGATCCTGACGTGGTGCTGTCGGTCGATGATGCCGGGTTCGTCCGAGCTCCCATCGAGCTCGTCTACCGCCGTGTGACCGATATCCGCACCTGGCCGTCCTGGTGGCCGGGGACCGAGGTCCGTGGGCTGCCGTCGGTCGGGTCCGACGAGCGCTGGGCGATGGAGCTGGCCGCTGGTGCCGGGCTCCGCCTGCGCCTGGGGGTCACACCGGTCCGCTGGCGCCACGAAGCCGGCTTCGAGCTGCTCCTCGACGGTGACCTGCGTGGCCGTGGTGAGTTCTGGCTCGAACGTGCCGGGGATGGGACCGTGGTCCACCACCTGGTCGTGGCGACCTCGCCACTGCGATGGCCCACCCGCGTGCACCGTGGCTACCGACGAGCGGTACGTCGAGGTCTCTGGGGGCTCAAGGACGTCCTGCAGCTCGAGGCGCGGACCTCCGTGGGGTTGGTCCCATGAGGTGTGATGCCTGCGGCGCACGCAACAGCGACGATGCGGCCTGGTGCACCCAGTGCTACGCATCGTTCCAGGATGCCGCGCCGGCCGCAGCCGCCCCCGATGACGTGGCCCCACCCGTGTCCGACCCACCGACCCTGCCGTCGCCGCCAGTGGACCCGGAAGACGTCGGCGCCGGGGACGCGCCTGAACCGGATGCCTCGGTAGCGGCTCTGCGAACACCGAGCGATGACGCACGCGCCGTCACGGCGGATCCGGCGGGTGTCTCCGCGCAGCCCGCGGGACCCTCCGACCGTGACATCCGCGCGATCGACGGGCGCGTGGAGTGGCGCTGTGCCACGTGCGGGTCCTGGGTGGCGCTGGAGGACGCGGTCTGTGCCACCTGTGGTGCGGCTCGGGTCGGATTCGGAGATCCGGTCACACCGACGGCGGATGTCGCTGACGTGTCGGAGCAGACCCTGCTGGGGGCCTCCGCGGTGTTACCCGGGGCCGGTCACCTCCTCGCGGGTCGGACGGGCTCCGGGATCACCCGGATCGCGCTCTTCCTGCTCTGGGCTGCCGGTGGTCTGTGGTGGATCCTGAGCACCCAGGACGGTCGCAGCCCCGGGATCGTGCTGTTGGTCGGCGCGGCGGTGCTCTGGGGCACGACCCTCGTCGACGCGAACGCGATCGCCAAGCGCCGGGCCACCGAACCCTTCGGGGTCCGTGGCCTGCTCTGGACGGTCGTCGGTGTGACCGGTCTGTTGATGCTGATGGTGGCCTTCGCTGCCGCCGGCTCACTCGGGGGCTGACGGGCTGACGACGCGACTGGCCACGTGGCGACCGCCGGGGGCGGGCGGTCAGTTCAGCTAGCCTCCGGTCCGTAGCGGGCCGGTCGATCGGCGTCTTCCAGCACCTGCCACCCGGCGCCCGGTCGCACGCGCCCCACGCGTCCCCACGGAGGTATCCCCTGACCCGCATCCTGCTCGTGACCGGCAAAGGCGGCGTCGGCAAGACGTCCGTCGCTGCTGCGACGGCTGCCCGGGCGGCGGCGGGTGGGTCGCGTGTCCTGGTGACCTCGACCGATCCGGCGCATTCGCTCGCCGACGTGCTCGCCGAGCCGCTGGTCGACGAACCCACGCCGATCGCGATGCCGGGCGGCACGGGTCGTGGCAACGGTGCACTCCACGCCCAGCAGATCGATGCCCAGACCCGCCTCGAACAGCACTGGGGTGCGGTCCGCGACTACCTGGCCACGCTGCTCGCCGCCGGCGGGATGGAGGCGGCCCGTGCCGAAGAGTTGGTCCTGCTGCCGGGGCTGGACGAGTTGTTCGCTCTCATCGACCTCCGGCACCGGGTTGCCTCCGGCCGTCATGACCTGATCGTCGTGGACTGCGCGCCGACCGCCGAGACCCTACGACTGCTCGCGCTGCCGGATGCGCTGCGCTGGTACGCCGACCGTTTCCTCGGCGCCGGACGTCACCTCGCGCGCATGGCGCGGCCCCTGCGTCGCAATGGGGCCGATCCGTCCGGTGGTGTCCCGGTCCCTGACGACAACGTGTTCGATGCCGTCGAGCAGGTCCATGCGGACCTCGCGGCTGTGCATGCGCTGCTCCAGGACCCCGAGCGGTCCAGCGTGCGGTTGGTCACCAACCCGGAGCGGCTGGTGGTGGCCGAGGCGATGCGCACCGCGACGTCGTTGTCGTTGTTCGGGTACGCGATCGACGCCGTCATCGCGAACCGGGTGCTGCCCGTCGAGGTCGCCGATCCCTACCTCGAGCGCTGGCATGGTCGTCACGCGGAGCACCTCGCGACGCTGCGTGAGGCGTTCACCCCGCTCACGATCCGTGAGGCTCCGCTGCTACGCGACGAGCCGATCGGGATCGACGCACTCCTGGAACTGTCCGCGCACCTGTACCCCGACGGAGACCCTGCGCGGGTCCTGCACGACTCGGTGCCGCTGCAGCTGTCCTCGGACGGTGACGAGCGGCAGCTGACCCTGGTCCTGCCGTTCGCGACCACCGACGATCTGGAGATCCATCGGCACGGTGACGACCTGCACCTGAAGGTCGCCGGTGTGCGACGTCGACTCAGCTTGCCGAGCTCACTGCGGGCGAGCGAGGTCGCTGGCGCCCGCCTCGAGGGTGGCAGGCTCGTCGTTCGGTTCCGTGCTGCCGTCCCCGCGCAGGTCGGCTCATGAGGCGCCCCGTGGAGGTGCGGCCGTATGGGAGCTGAGCGGGCACGCCCCTGGTGGGCGTCCGATGATCCGGGTGTGGACGAGTTGTTCGCCGACGAGGATCCCGTGACCGCCCACCGGACCGCCCGTCGTCCGGCGCCGGCGGATGGTGAACCGGATCCGGCGCCGGCCGACGGTGACGCGGATCCCGCGCCCGAGCGGGAGGCTCCGTCCGCGGGCGGGACGCACGATCCGTCGACCTGCGGTCTGTGTCCGGTGTGTATCGGGCTGCGCCTGCTCGGTGAGCACCGTCCCGACGTCCTCAACCACCTCAACGAGGCGTCACGTCACCTCGCGGCGGCACTCCGCGGGCTGCTCGAACCCACCGTCGACGGGTCCGGCGAGGATCGGGGCTCGTCCCACCCGCCGGACCGCTTCGAGCGCATCGAGGTGGTCGGACCCGACGAGGGAGGGCAGCCGCCGCCGGACGCGGCTGATGGGCAGCAGCAGGACCGGGGCCCGGGGACGGGTTCGGCATGACCGACCACGCGGTCGACCGGTCGGGTGCGGCGTCATCCGCGCAGCCCTCCGAGGATGGTGCCGGGGCGGGCGCATCGGTCGCGATCGGCATCGACATCGGGGGCACCCACCTACGAGCGGCACGGGTGACCGCCGACGGTGCGCTGGAGGATCCGGTCCGACGCCAGACCCCCGCGCACGCGCCGGGGAAGCTACTGGACGTCCTCGTCGAGGTCACCGAGACCTTCGACGGTGATCTGCCGATCGGGATCGGGATGGCGGGGCTGGTCAGTCTCGACGGCACGGTCCGCTATGGACCCAACATCGGTATCCGGAACCTGCAGTTGGCGCGCGAGCTCGGGGAACGGGTCGGGCGTGCCGTCACCGTGCTCAACGACGGATCGGCGGCGGCGTTGGCCGAGCAACGCGTCGGTGCGGCCCGCGGCCACCTCGACGTCGTCATGTTCACGCTCGGCACCGGCGTCGGCGGTGGCGTCACGCGGGGGGGTGACCTCGTGCTCGGACGGTCGGGATACGCCGGCGAGACCGGTCACATGATCGTCGCGGAGGGCGGACGGCCGTGCCCCTGTGGGAACCGCGGCTGTATCGAGGCCTACGCCTCCGGGACGGCGATCGGCGCCATCGCCCGCGATCGCCTCGCGGACGGGGACGAAGCGTCCGTCCTGCGGAACCGCGATCACGTCGATGGCCGCGCGGTCAGCGACGCCGCCCAGGCCGGGGACGCGGTGGCCCGGGACGTGCTGGTCACGGCGGGGCGCTGGCTCGGAACCGCGGCAGCATCGGTGGCCAACCTCCTCGACCCGGACATCATCATCGTCGGGGGAGGAGCGGCGACCAACACCGCACCGTGGCTGCTGCCGGAGGCCCGGCACGCGATGCAGGAGCGGCTACTCGGTGCCGCGTTCCGCGAGCCACCCCCGATCGAACTGGCGACCCTCGGTGACGATGCAGGCACCGTCGGGGCCGCCCTGTACGCAGCGACCCTGCCAGACCCGACCCTGCGCACCGCGCGCGTGAGGCACCGATGAGCTTCCCACGGCAACTCGCCCGGACCCGGCGGTTCACGCTCGGGCTCCCACGGGCGGCCACGATCGCCGCGGATGGGCGGCGGGTGGCCTACCTGCGGACCGCGACGGGGGAGGATCCCGTCACGTCGCTGTGGGAGGTGATCCTCCACGACGACGGCACCGCCGCTGAGGAACTGGTGGTGGATGCCGGCACCCTGGCCGTGGACGACGAAGCTCTCCCCGACGCCGAGCGGGCCCGACGCGAGCGCGCCCGTGAGCAGGCTGCGGGGATCACCAGTTACGCGGCCGATCGTGCGTTGGGCCTGTACGCGTTCGCCCTCGGGGGTGTGTTGTTCACCCACGATCGAGACAGCGGTACCACCGTCGCCCATCCCGCGGCGGGGCCAGTCTTCGATCCGCGACCGTCACCCGATGGCAGGCGTGTCGCCTACCTCAGCGGTGACGGCCTGCACATCCTCGAGTTGCCCGGCGGTCCGACGCAACCGGGGATCACCCGCCCGTTGCTGGTCGAGGAACAGGTGAGCTGGGGTCGGGCCGAGTTCGTCGCGGCCGAGGAGATGGGGCGCACGCGTGGCTACTGGTGGGCGCCGGACGGTGAACGTCTGGCGGTCACCCGGGTCGACGAGTCCGAGGTGGCCAGCTGGCACATCGCCGATCCGGCCGCACCCTGGACCGCACCGCGCGAACACCGCTATCCGGCCGCCGGGGGCACGGATGCCGATGTGCGGCTCGCCGTCGTGTCGCTGCAGGACGGCCGTCGTGTCGATGTCGCCTGGGACCGTGAGCAGTTGCCCTACCTCACGCGGGTGGCGTGGGACACCGACCCGGGCGGTGCCGACCGGCTCATCCTGCAGGTGCAACGTCGCGATCAGGCCACCGTCGAGGTGCGACGGGCGGATCCGGTCAGCGGTCGCACGGAGGTCCTGTGCACGCTGACCGATGACGCCTGGGTCGAGCTCGTCAACGGCAGCCCCAGCTGGTCCGGTGCGGCGCTGGTCACCGTCGAGGACCTCGATGCGCACGGTGAGGTCGGGAGCCGTGCGCTGGTCGTCGACGGTCGGCCGGTCACGCCTCCCGGGATCCAGGTCCGATCGATCGTCGGCGTGGACGAGGATGGCGTGTACGTCACCGTTTCCTCGGACGATCCGACCGTCATCCATCTCCATCGCTGGGACGGGCAGGGCCTGACCGCGCTCACCGGGCCCGAGCCGGCGATCGTCGGGGCGACGGTCGCATCGGGCGTGCGCATCGTGACCACCTCGACGTTGGACCAGGCCCGCCCACAGGTCCGCGTGCACTGGACGACGACGGACGGCGAGGCGACCCACGACCTGGAGGTGGTCACGCAGCTGCCATCCGTGACCGCGCGGCCACGGATGCTGGAGCTGGGGGAGCGCGGGCTGCGGGCTGCTCTGCTGCTGCCCACCGACGACGATGGCACGTCCCGTCTTCCGGTCCTGCTCGATCCCTACGGGGGACCGCACGCGCAGCGGGTCGTTGCCAGCCACGGCGCCTTCGTCACCCCCCAGTGGATCGCGGACCAGGGCTTCGCGGTGCTGGTGGTCGACGGTCGCGGGTCACCCGGACGCGGTCCGCGCTGGGAACGGGCGGTCCACGGTGACCTGGCCACGGTCCCGCTGGCCGACCAGCGTGACGCGGTCATGGCTGCGGCCGACCTGGAACCACGCCTGGATCTGGCCCGCGTCGGCATCCGCGGCTGGTCGTTCGGTGGGTACCTGGCCGCGCTGGCCGCACTGCGGGCTCCGGACCTGTTCCGGGCCGCGATCGCCGGCGCCCCGGTCACCGACTGGCGTCTCTACGACACCCACTACACGGAGCGCTACCTCGGCACCCCTGCCGCGGCGCCCGAGGCCTACGAGGTCTCGAGCCTCGTCGATGCGGATGCCGGCCTGGGGCCGGCGGCTCCGTGGACCGGGGAACAGACCCCGGAACTCCTGCTCATCCACGGGTTGGCCGACGACAACGTCGTCGCCGCCCACGCGTTGCGCCTGTCGAGTGCGCTCCTGACCGATGGACGGCGGCACCGGTTCCTCCCGCTGTCCGGGGTGACCCACATGACGCCGCAGGACGTCGTGGCCGAGCGTCTGCTCGAGCTGCAGGTGCGTTTCCTGCGGCAGGTGCTCGGTGGCCCCGTCCCCGCCTCGTAGGGACGCGACTCGCCTATCCCGTGCCGTCGTCGTCGGCCTGGGTCTGCTTGCCGAGCGTGTAGATGATCGCCGCCAGGGTGAACACCAGGATGGGGACCATCAGTCCCCGGATCAGGGTCGCCAGGACCAGGCCGATGATGAGGATGATCACCGGCCGTGACAGCGACCCGAGGCGTGACTCGCCGTCCCCACTGGACGAGGGCGTCGGGAGCTTCGGACCCCGCCGTTCCGTGGCGGCCTTCTTCGGCCGCCCCCGGGGCGGGGACGCGGAGCGGGCCGCCTTCGCGATCGCGTCCATGTTGGAGACCAGGGTGCGGTGCGCATCATCGGCCTGATCGTCCTGGACCGTCACGAGCACGCCCTCACGGGTTCGCTTCGCCTTGGCATCGATGCCCGCCTTCTGCAGCACATCGAGCAGGACGGTCGCCTGTTCAGGGGGCCAGGTTCCCAGATCTTCGGCCACGGTCCCTCCGGCGGTCTGTCATGGCGGCGTCGGTGTCGTTCCGGGTGGTTCGTTCTCGGAACGGCGCTGGGTCGGTCTGGTCGACCGGTCGGGTCGACGGACCTGCATCCCTTCCCTAGGCTAGCGGTGTGAACGTGTCCGCCGGTTCTCCGCCGATCCCAGGATCCGACGGCACGACACGACCGTACGATGACACGACCAGAGGAGCCACCGTGGCCGGCATGTCCGATGCACCGCGTATGTACCGGGTGCTGCGGCGCGCCATCCCGCCGGTCGCCAACCCCTACTTCCACCTGCGCGTCGAGGGGCTCGACAACGTCCCCGATCGCCAACCGGCGATCCTGGCCTGCAACCACCTGTCGTTCATCGACTCGATCGTCCTGCCGATGAACGTCCCGCGGCCCGTCTACTTCCTCGGTAAGGCCGACTACTGGGACTCGTGGCGGACACGGTGGTTCTTCCAGGGCACCGGGGTCGTTCCGGTCCACCGCGGTGGCGACGGCAAGGGCGAGGACAGCCTGCGCACCGGGGTCGAGATCCTCGGCCAGGGTGACCTGCTCGGCATCTATCCCGAGGGCACGCGGAGTCCCGACGGTCGCCTCTACCGGGGGAAGACCGGACCGGTCCGTATGGCGCTCGAAGCGGACGTGCCCGTCATCCCGTGCGCGGTGCTCGGAACGGAGCGAGCCCTGCCCACGGGGGCCTACCGACCACGACGCGAGCCGGTCACGGTCCGCTACGGCCAGCCGCTCCACCTGTCGCGCTACCGGGAGCGTCGTCACGACCCGTTCGTCCTGCGTTCAGCGACCGATGAGCTGATGTACGAGATCATGCTGCTCTCGGAGCAGGAGTACGTCGATGAGTACGCCGCGAAGGTCAAGTCCGGGGCCGTCGACGTCAGCTCGGACATCGCCGACCCGGCTCCGCCGCAGGTTGCGCAAGAGGCCGCGGAGCAGGACACCCAGGACGAGGAGCGCGGCGAGAGCCGGGCCTCCTGACCGACCCGTCGTGCTGGTCGGACGCTGGTCGGACCGTGATGCCGCCGGTCGGCCTCAGGCGTCGTCAGGCGTGAGTTCCAGAGACGCCGAGTTGATGCAGTAGCGCAGACCGGTCGGCTGGTCGGGCGCATCATCGAACACGTGACCGAGGTGTCCGCCACAGGTCGAGCAGACGACCTCGACCCGCCGCATGCCGAGCGTCCGATCCTCGTGCTCGACGACGGCCGCATCGTCGGCGGGCGCGTAGAAGCTCGGCCAACCGCAGTGGGCATCGAACTTGGTGTCGGACCGGAACAGTTCGGTGCCGCAGCCGGCGCAGCGGTAGACCCCGTCGGTGGTCGTGTCCCAGTAGGCCCCCGTGAAGGGGCGCTCGGTGCCCTGCTGCCGCAGGACCCGGTACTGCTCCGAGGTCAGCCGCTCGCGCCACTGGTCGTCGGTCAGGGTCACGTCCTGGTCGGCCATGGTCGCTCCTGCCTGTCGCATGCTCCGGTGGTGGCCACCAGGGTACGGGGCGGACAGGGGTGACGGACCGGTGGACACGCCGCGTGTCAGGACGCCGAGGCAGCGACCAGATCGGCGGCGACGGTGTCGGACAGGGCGACGTCGTGGCCGAGCAGCAGGACGCGGCCGAACTGTGCGGCGAGTTTCCCGGCGTCCCCGAGATCGTCGAGGTCGTCGCGGGCATCGACCAGCACGGTCAGGGCGGCCGCGACCGGGCTGTCGGGTGCCTCATCGGGCCGCAGGGGAGCCTGCCAGCCGGGCCCGTCCCCGGTGACCGAGAAGGGGTGTACCGAGGTCGTCAACCGGCAGGGTTGCCCGTGGCCGTCGACGATCACGATCAGGAGCACACGTTGCCGGAGGTCCCCATCGTCACAGACCGCGGGGATCGGATCCTCGGTCGACCAGGCGCGAGCAGGGGTGGCGAAGGCCAGGCGATCGGCACCCAGCGGCAGGAGCAGGGCCAGGACCTCGATCAGGGCCTGGAGCGCCTCGCCCGGCGCGAACGGTCGCAAGCCCACCATGGCCAGCGGCTGCTCCCCGATGAACGCGGTGAGGGTCGGGCGCGGATCCGCCCCCGACAGCAGGTCGAGGGTGGCCAGGTCGAGGAGTTCCGACTCGACGTCGTCCCACCGGTCGTCCCGCCGGTCGTCCCGCCGATGGGGGCGGTGTTCGGGTGGTGGTTGCGTGGACATGCGGTGGCCTCCTGGCCCGGGACGCGCGCCCGGTCGGGTCCACCTTGCCCCATCGGCTCGGGCCGTCGTCGTCGGATCGTCCCGGACCTGTGGACAAACGCACCGGTCCGATCGCTCACCCCTCGGTGACGTGCGCCCACCCCTTGGCGCGGTCGACCGCAGCCCGCCAACCGTCCATCAGGCGGCGACGTTCATGACGCTCCATCTGCGGCTGGAACTCCTGGTCGAGCTGCCAGACGCTGGCGAGTTCGTCGGTGGACGACCACACGCCGGCGCCGAGCCCGGCCAGGAACGCCGCACCGAGCACCGTGGTCTCCGCGAACCGGGGCCGCAACACGGTGACACCCAGCAGGTCGGCCTGGAACTGGCACAGCAGGTCGTTCGCGGCCGCACCACCATCGACGCGCAGCTCCTGCAGATCCTGCTTCGCCTCCCGCTCCATGAGACGGGCCACCTCGGTGACCTGGTAGGCCATGGCCTCGAGGGCGCCGCGGGCGAAGTGCCGGCGGTCGGTGCCGCGGGTCATGCCGATGATCATTGCGCGTGCGTACTGGTCCCAGTGGGGTGCGCCCAGGCCCGCGAACGCCGGCACGAGGTAGACGCCTTCGTTGCCGTCCGGCAGCTCGGCGGCGAGCGCTTCGGTCTCCTCGGCCGACGAGATGACGCCCAGCTGGTCGCGCAACCACTGGACGGTCGCGCCGGTGATGAAGATGGCGCCCTCCAGGCAGTAGGTCGGCTGCCCGTTGATCTGCCAGGCCACGGAGGTCAACAGCCCGTTGTCCGAGTCGACGGCCTTCGTACCGGTGTTGAGCAACAGGAACGATCCGGTCCCGTAGGTGTTCTTTGAGGTTCCCGCCGCCCAGGCCCCCTGTCCGAACAGCGCGGCCTGCTGGTCACCCGCGATGCCCGTGATCGGCGCACGGATGCCGAGGAAGGCGTCCGGATCGGTCACCCCGAACTCGCCGGCGCTGTCCAGGACCTCGGGGAGCACCGACGCGGGAACATCGAGGATGCCCAGCATCTCGTCGCTCCAGTGCCCCTTGCGGACGTCGTAGAGCATGGTGCGCGAGGCGTTGGAGGGTTCGGTGACGTGGACACGGCCGCCGGTCATCTTGGCGACCAGCCACGTGTCGATCGTGCCGAAGGCCAGGTCGCCGGCGTCTGCGCGCTCCCGTGCGCCGGGGACCTCGTCGAGCAACCAGGCCAGCTTCGTGCCCGAGAAGTAGGCGTCGACGACCAGTCCCGTGACCTTGCGGATACGCGCCGCATGTCCGTCGCCCTTCAGGCGATCGGATCGACCGGACGTCCGGCGATCCTGCCACACGATCGCATGGTGGATGGGCTCCATGCCGTCGCGATCCCAGACCACGGTGGTCTCGCGTTGGTTGGTGATCCCGATGCAGGTGATGTCGTCGGCTGCGGTCCCGCTGTCCTCGAGCGCGGCTGCACAGGCGTCGAGGGTCGCCGACCAGATCTCGTCGACGTCGTGCTCCACCCATCCGGGTTGCGGGAAGTGCTGGGTGAACTCGCGGTACCCGCTGCCGAGGATGGCGCCATCGCCGTTGAACACGAACCCGCGGACACCGGTCGTGCCCTCGTCGATGGACAGGATCCGCACGGTCATGGTTGTCTGCCTCCCGAGATCGCCGTGCACGCAACCCTAGTGTTCGAACCGACATCCGCGACCACGACGCGCGAGCCGACCGAGACAGCTGGACAGAGAGGGGCGCCGGTGCTGCCACCGGATGACGACATGCTGGTCGAGCTGGCGGTCCGTACCGCGCAGGACGCCGGCCGCGTCCTGCTCGATCACGTCGGTCGTCTGGCTGAGGGGGCCGACCTCGATGTCGGATCGAAGGCGACCCCCACCGACCTGGTCTCGGATGCCGATCGAGCCGCCGAGCGGACCATCGCACAGCACCTTCGGGCTGCACGCCCGGACGACGGTCTGCTGGGGGAGGAGGGCCAGGCCAGCCACCGCGGGACGAGCGGGTTGCGGTGGGTGATCGACCCACTCGACGGCACGATCAACTTCCTGCACGGCCTGGCGTCATGGTGCGTGTCCATCGCCGTCGAGGACGAGCACGGCATCCTCGCCGGGGTCGTCCACCAGCCGACCACGGGTGACACCTTCCACGCCCACCGGGGCCGGGGTGCACACCTCGGGGAACGTGCGTTGGCCGTGAGCCGGGTCAGCGGCCTGGACGACATCCTGCTCGCCACCGGGTTCGCCTACGACGCGGCGGTGCGGGTCGATCAGGGGCGCGATCTGGCGGATCTCCTGCCGCGGGTCCGCGACGTGCGGCGGGCCGGGTCGGCGGCGCTGGACCTCGCCTGGTGCGCCGCCGGCCACGTGGACGGCTACCTCGAGTTCGGCCTGGGCCCCTGGGATTGGGCTGCCGGTCAGCTGCTCGTCACCGAGGCGGGCGGGACCGTGAGCACTCCGACACGGGTCCTCGGCGGTCGCGAACACCCCGGCGTCGTTGCCGGTGGTCGGGTCGCCCACGATGCCCTGGCAACCTGGCTGTCCGAGGGCCTCTAGCCTGCGCCTGTGCCGACCATGCCGGCGCACACGACCTGAGGAGCACCGATGACCGACGTGATCGACCTGCGCAGTGACACCGTCACGCGACCGACGGACGGCATGCGTCGGGCGATGGCGGCCGCTGAGGTCGGGGACGACGTCTACGGCGAGGATCCCACGATCAACGCCCTGGAGGAGGAGGTCGCCGACCGGTTCGGACGCGAGGCCGCGATGCTCACTCCGACCGGCATCATGGCCTCACAGACCCTGCTGGCCGCGCTCTGCCCCCGGGGGAGCGAACTGATCTGTGAGTCGAACGCGCACCTGGTCGCCTACGAGGTGGGTGCCGCCGCGCTCATCGCCGCGGTGCAGTTCCGCACGGTCGACGGGGACGCGGGACGGTTGGGCGCGGCGGCGGTCGAGGGTGCCCTGCGGCCGGACGGCTTCCCCTACACGCCGCTCGGCATGATCTCCGTCGAGGAGACCACCAACCGGGGAGGTGGCGCGTTCCATGGTGTGGACACCCTGCGGGAGATCCGCACGATCGCGGATGCCCGCGGTGTGCCGCTGCACGGCGACGGCGCGCGACTGTTCAACGCCATCGTGGCGGGTGGCGGGGACGAACGTGCCTACGGCCAGGTGCTGTCCGCCTTCAGCTTCTGCCTGTCCAAGGGATTGGGTGCCCCCGTCGGGTCGGTGGTCGTCGCCGATGCCGATGTCATCGCGGAGGCCCGGCTGTGGCGTCGCCGGTTGGGTGGCGCGATGCGTCAGGCCGGTGTGCTGGCAGCGGCGGGGCGCTATGCGCTCGAGCACCACGTCGACCGGCTCGCCGACGACCACGCCAATGCACGGGTACTGGCTACACGCCTGGCCGAGGCGGTTCCCGGATCGGTGGACCTGCGGTCCGTTGCGACCAATATGGTCTACGTCGACACGGGCGCCGTGCCCGCCGCGCAGGTCGTCGAGCACGCCCGGGACAAGGGGGTGCGCGTCGGCGCCATGGGTGACCACCTGCTGCGGTTGGTCACCAACCTCGAGGTGGATGCTGACGAGACACGGCGGGCCGCGGACGTCCTGGTCGCCGCGCTGGCCGTCTGACGCTCCGGCCGGAACCCGTCATGCGCTCGCGGAGCGCCCCCAGGCTCCGGCCCGCCGGTCGTCCTGCCGCGTGACCAGTTCCCGGCCTGCCGCCGTCGCGAACCGGAGCATCGTCTCGCGCAGGTCGATCATGTCCGCCGGGACGAGCGCCTGCGGACCGTCGCAGAGAGCGGTCTCGGGGCGCGGGTGCACATCCACGATGATGCCGTCCGCGCCGACCGCGATCCCGGCCTTGATCAACGGCAGGACCAGTTCCCGTTTGCCGCCCGAGTGCGACGGGTCGATGATCACGGGCAGGTGGGTCAGCGACTGTGCGACCGGCACGGCGGACACATCGAGGGTGTTGCGCGTGGCCGGCTCGTAGGTCCGGATGCCCCGTTCGCACAGCACGATCTGCAGGTTGCCGGTGTGTGCGATGTACTCGGCGGCCATGATCCACTCGTCGATCGTGGCCGTGAGCCCGCGCTTGAGCAGCACGGGCTTGCCCGACATGCCGACCTCCTTGAGCAGTTGGAAGTTCTGCATG
>SLHP01000059.1 GCA_007136095.1 Nitriliruptoraceae bacterium | reverse complement strand
CCCACCGTCGTGCTCGACGGGGCCCACAACCCGCACGGTGCCGCGGCCGCGGCGGCGGCGATGACCGCGGCGTTCGGCTTCGGCGAGCTGATCCTCGTCGCGGCCTGCCTGGACGACAAGGACATCCCGGGCATCCTCGGCGCGCTGCAGAGCACCGCCTCCCACGTGATCGTCACCCAGGCGCCCTCGCCGCGCGCCGCACCGCTGTCCCGGATGTACGACGCCGCGATCGAGACCTGGCAGGGCACCGGGATCGCGGTCGAAGCGGCCGATGACCTGACCACCGCGCTGGAGATGGCCGAGTCGATGGCGCGGGAGGGGGACGGGGTGCTCGTCGCCGGGTCGCTGCACACCGTCGGTGCCGCCCGTGACCGCTACCTGCCGCTGACCGACCTCGATGAGCTGGGGTCCGACGACGACGTCGTGTGGGAGCCGGGCGACGATGACGACGACCTGCATCCCGACGACGAGGACGCCGAGTTCACCGCCCAGCTCGCGGAGGAGCTCGACAGCGACGAGCGCTTCGAGGCGGCGCTCAACGACCTGCTCGACGGTGAACTGGGCGAGCGCGGTCCCGACATCGACGGGCCGGACCGCGACTGACCCGACGCCACACGGTTCGCCCGGGTTTGCCGCCGGGGCCGTGGGCTGGGACGATGCCGACCAAATCACCTCTCACCCATCCCTGTACCGAAAGAGACCCCCGTGTCGGACCAGAAGACCCTCATCCTCGTCAAGCCCGACGGCGTCGCCCGCGGACTCGTCGGCGAGGTCATCGCCCGGATCGAGCGCAAGGGCTTCACGGTGGAGGCGCTCGAACTGCGCACCCTCGAGCGCAGCGTCGCCGAGGAGCACTACGCCGAGCACACCGAGCGCCCGTTCTTCGGCGAACTCGTCGACTTCATCACCTCCGCGCCGCTGGTCGCGATGTGCGTCTCCGGGGACGACGCGATCGTCAGCATGCGCAACATCATGGGTGCGACGAACCCGGTCGAGGCCACGCCCGGATCCATCCGCGGTGACTTCGCGACCATCATCGGCGAGAACATCGTGCACGGCTCCGACTCGCCGGAGAGTGCCGCACGCGAGCTCGAGCTGTTCTTCCCCGGACGGTTCTGAGCCAGGCTTCAGGGGTGGATGATCCGCCCCATCTCCTCGACGCCGTAGCCACCCAGATCGTGGACCGCGGACCGGAAGGCGGGTGACGCCAGCAGGTCGCGGAGCGGATCCAGCAGTGGATCCGCCCAGACCTTGGCGGTCGTGACCAGGTCGTAGGGCTCGTGCGTGACGTGGACGACGTCGAGGTCGAACGCCCTGGCGGCCGCGACGATCCCGAGCCCGGTGTCGGCGCGCCCTGCCGCGATCGCCGCGGCGACGCCGAGGTGGGTGTGCTCCTCACGGGTGTAGCCGTCGATCTCCTCCGGGTGGAGATCCCGCTGCGAGAGTTCGTGGTCGAGCAGCACCCGGGTTCCCGCACCCCGTTGGCGGTTGACATACCGCACGTCGTCCCGGGCGAGGTCGGCGATGCCGGAGATCCCCAGCGGGTTGCCCGGCGCGACCAGCAGGCACTGGTCACGGTGGACCAGTCGCACCACCACGACGTCCTCGTCGGCCAGCAGTCGCTCGACGTACGGCAGCGTGTAGGTGCCGGTGGTCGGATCCAACAGGTGGGAGCCGGCGAGGTGGCACAGGCCGTCGCGAAGCGCCACCAGGCCACCCAGGGAGCCGACGTTCGACGACGCGAGGGTCAGGCGGGGATCCGTTGCGCGCAGGTCCGACGCCGCCAGGTCCAGCACCATGTCGTGGGACCCGATCGTGACGATCGTGCGGTCGATCTCCGGCAGGCCGCGCAGCAGCTGCACCTCGACGTCCTCTCCCGCGTGGTGGCCCTCGACCCCGGACGAGACGACCAGCAGGCCGTCGGCGCGGACCAACGAGGTCAGCACGCCGGCGCCGCGCGGTAGCGGCGTCGCGACGAGTCCGGCCCCGACCCGACCGAGCCGGACCCGTACCCAGTCGTCCATCCCGACGACCGAGGCCAGCTTCCGTGCGAGCCGCGCCGTGGTGGTCGGACGGGCCTGCGGGGCCGCACCCTGCAGCGTCGCGAGCAGGGGAGCGGCGAAGATGTCGAACGTCAGCGCCGCGGAGACGGGGTAGCCGGGTGCTCCGACGACCGGGGTGCCGTCGCACGCTCCGAGCACGACGGGGTGTCCGGGTTTGACCGCGACACCGTGGACCGCAACCACGCCGACGTCGGCAACGACCTGTGCGGTGTGGTCGTCGCGTCCGGCGCTCGATCCCGCGATGATGATCACCAGGTCTGCCGCCGCAGCGGCGGCGCGGAGGGCGGCGGCGATCACGGCGGGGTCGTCGGGCTGGATCGAGACCGCCGACGCGTCACAGCCGACCTCCCGGGCCTGCGCCACCAGCATCAGCGAGTTGGTGTCGGTCAGTTCACCGGGGGCGGTGTCGGTACCGACGGACCGGACCTCGTCACCCGTGGGGATCACCGCGACGACCGGTGCGCGTCGGACGAGCACCTCCGTGGCTCCCGCTGCGGCCGCTGCGGCGATATCGACGGGCCGGAGACGATGACCCTCGGGCAGCAGCAGTTCGCCGGTGGCGACGTCCTCGCCGATCGAGCGCACGTGGTGGTACGGGGGTGCGGCCGCGCGGATCTCCGCCCGCGGCCCGTCGTCGGTTGCCAGGTGATGGACGTGCTCGCGCATCACGACCGCATCCCGGTCAGCGGGGAGCGCATCGCCGGTGTCCACCACCTCGAAATCGTCGGGGTGCAGGTGCAGCGGCGTCGTCGGGCCAGCGCCGATCGTGTCCGCGGCCCGGACCGCGATCCCGTCCATGGCCGCAGCGTCGTAGGCCGGTGAGGAACGTGTCGCCCAGATCGGCGCCGCGGTGACCCGCCCGACCGCATCCGCCAACGAGACCCACACGGTCGGCAGCCGGGGCGGACAGCCGGCGGCAGCGCAGACATCCTCCCAGGCGGAGAACGCCCCAGCGGCCGGGACGTCGCTGATGAAGGGGCTGGTCATCCCCGGGGTGCCGATCCGGGCTCGGGGGTCGGGCCACCGGGTGAGGGTTTGTCCATGAAGAGCAGCTCGATCCGCGAGCTCATGCGTTCGCGGCGCAGTTCCTGGTAGCCGAAGCGTTCGTAGAGCCGGATGTTCGCGAGGCTCAACGAGCCGGTGAACAGCTCGAAGCGGTCCACCCGGTCGGCGACCTGGGCCTCGAAGGCCGTGAGCAACGAGCTGCCGATCCCGTGGTTCTGCAGGTCGGGAGCGACGATCAGCCGACCGACGTGGCAGGTGTCGCCCTCGACCCGCCCCCGGATCGCGCCCACGATGCGGTGGCCCATGGTGGCCTTCAGGCTCAAGGTGGTGGCCAGTTCACGCCGCAGATCCTCCAGCGTCTGGACCAGCGGTGGGAGGTAGGGCTCGCTGTAGATCTGCGCCTCGGTCACGTAGGCGGCGCGCTGCAGCACCAGGATCTCGCCGGCGTCGGCGGCATCCGCGGGACCGAGGGTCGGATCATCGAGGGGCATGGCACGAGGGAAGCACAGCCGGACACCGACGTCGACCCGGGCTCGCCGTCAGGTCACTGGTAGTGGGTGACCTCGACGGTCGCGCCGGCATCGATCCCCGTGGCCGCTTCAGGGACGACGAGGTAACCGTCCGCCTGCGTGAGCAGCGAGAGCAGGGCCGAGGCGCCGGTCAACGGGTCCGCGGTGCCGTCGTCACCGAGGCGTACCTGCACGACGTCCCGACGTCCGGCGGCTGAGGCGACCGGGCGGGTCAGCGTCGCTGACGAGGTGGGTTCCACCGGCGTGACGGTCCAGCCCCCGACCCGGCGCACCAGCGGCAGGCCCACCAGCCGGAACACCACCAGTGCGGACAGCGGGTTGCCGGGCAGGCCGATGATCGGGACCCCGTCGCACTCGGCCAGCAGCGTCGGCTTGCCGGGCTTGACCGCCAGGCCGTGGCAGAAGATGCCGGGTGGCTCCAGCCCGGCGACGACCCCGGCGGTCTCGTCACGCGCGCCGACCGACGAGCCGGCCGAGACCACGACCACGTCGGCGTCGGCCAGGGCGGAGCGCAGTGCCGCATCCAGCGCCCCGGCGTCGTCCGGCACGATCCCCCGCAGGTCCGCGTCACCACCGGCCTCGTCGATCAGGCCCGCCAGCGCGGACGCGGTCGCATCGCGGACCTTGCCGGGCTCCAGGTGCGGCGTCGACGGGGGAACCACCTCATCGCCGGTGGACAGCACGGCCACCCGTGGCCGGATGTGGACCGCGACCTCGGTGACCCCGGCGGCGGCCAGCACCCCCAGGTCCTGCGGCCGGAGCGGTCGGCCGGCCGGGACCAGGACCGCGTCGACGGCGATGTCCTCGTCCGCCCGCACGATGTTCTCGCCGGCGGCGACGGGTCGGGTCACCTCGATCGTGCCGGGCATCGTGGCCTGCGTGTGCTCGACCATCATGACGGCATCGGCACCCTCCGGGAGTGCGCCGCCCGTCGGCATCGTCACCGCGCCTCCGGTCGTGACCGCGACCGTCGGGGCGGCGCCCATCCGTACGGCACCGACGACCTCGAGGTACCCGGGCAGGCTCTCCGACGCGCCGAAGGTGTCGGTGGCGCGCACCGCGTACCCGTCCACCGTCGACCGGGCGAAGCCGGGGAGCGCGGCGGGGGAGTGGACCGGCGCGGCGGGGACCCGGCCGCGGGCGTCCGGCACCGCGACCGACTCGATCGGGGTTCGACGGGCGGGTTCGAACCCGGCCAGCGCGTCCGCGACCGTGATCGCGGTGAAGAACTCGCGGCCCTGGACCGTCGGCGGCCTGTGACCGTCAGCCACGCGGCAGGTCCAGCACGCTGATGACCGGTCCGAGCGCGACCTGTCCGAGCCCGCAGATGGAGGTGCGGCGCATCACCTGCTCCATCTCCACGATCCGCTCCCGTCGCGGGCCGTCGAGTTCGGCGCCGTCGTCCAGGACCTCACGGAGGGACGTGTGGGCCTTGGTCGAACCGACCCGGCAGGGCACGCACTTGCCGCAGGACTCGTTGCGGAAGAACCGCAGCACGTTGGTGGCGGCACCCAGCAGGTCGGTGCCGGCGGCGAGCGCCACGACGGCGCCCGACCCCAGCATCGTGCCGGCCGCGGCCAGCGCGTCGAAGTCCAGCGGCAGATCGATCTGGTCGGGTCCGATGAAGTTCGACGACGCGCCGCCCGGCTGCACCGCGCCGAGCGTGGTGCCGGCACGCATCCCGCCGGCCAGGTCGATCAGGTCGCCGACCGGGGTTCCGAGCGGGACACAGTGGACCCCGGGTGAGGCGACGTCACCCGACACGGCGAAGAACTTCAGGCCGGTCGCTTCCCCGATGCCCTGGTCGCGCCACCAGTCGGCGCCACGCTCGAGGATGATCGGCACGTGCGCGAAGGTCTCGACCGAGTTCATCAGGGTGGGCTTGCCCCACAGGCCGTACTCCCCGGGGAACGGGGGCTTGTTGCGGGGTTCGCCGCGGTGGCCCTCCAGACACTCGATCAGCGCGGTCTCCTCCCCGAGGATGTAACCACCCGGCGAGGTGAAGATCGTGATGTCCAGGCGGCGGCCGGTGCCGAGCACGTCATCGCCCAGCAGCCCCGCGTCGCGCAGCCGGTCGAGTTCGGCCTGCAGGACGCGCTCCTCCGGGCCGTACTCGTGCCGGATGAACACGATGCCCTCCTCGGCACCGGTGACGAGCATCCCGAGCAGCATCCCCTCCAGCACGAGGTGGGGCTGTTCGGCCATGACCTGGCGGTCCTTGAACGTGCCCGGCTCGGACTCGTCGGCGTTGCAGATCACGTAGGTCGGCTCCGCCTCCTGCCCGGCGACGATCTCCCACTTCAGGCCCGTCGGGAACCCGGCCCCACCCATGCCGCGCAGCTTCGCGTCCTTGAGCGTCTGGATGACGTCGGTCGCGTCGAGGTCGCCCGCCAGCAGCACCCGCAGGGTCCGGTAGTGGGCGTCGTCGGGGGCGTAGGGGTCGTTGGGCCAGGGCTCGGCGCCGCCGAAGCGCACCGGCGCCGCGTCCGACACGCCAGCGTCGCTGCGCGCCGCCGTCACCAGCGCCGCGGTCTCACCCACCGGCGCCGGGTGGTCGTTGACCGCGACCGCGGGTGCCACGTCGCAGCGGCCGAGGCACGAGACCTCGGTGATCGCCACATCCTCGACGTTGCTGTAGGTCTGTTGCAGCTCAGCCAGCTTCGCGTCCCCGTCGCGCAACCAGCAGGGCAGGTCGTGGCAGACGTCGATGCGTACCGGGGCGGAGGGTTCGGTGCGGTAGGTCGGGTAGAACGAGATCAGCCCCTGGATCTCGTAGAGCGGCCGGTTGGTCCGCCGGGACAGCGCCTCGAGTTCCTCGCGCGGCAGCCAGCCGTGCTCGGCCTGGATCGCGTTGAGGTCCGGGATCAGGCTCGGTCCGGGGAAGCGGCCGGCGCGGGCCTCGACGCCGGGTACCCCGGGCGGGGGAGCGGTCGCGGTCATGCCTCCACCTCCACGTTCGCGGTCGCGGTGCTCGGGACGGACTCGATCTTCACGGCGCAGAACTTGAACTCGGGGATCTTGCCGTGCGGGTCGATCTCGTCGATCGTGAGCAGGTTGGCGGCGGCCTCGCGGAAGTGGAACGGGATGAAGCAGTTGCCCCGCTGCTCGCGGTGCGAGACCTGCACGTGCAGCGTGATCGACCCGCGCCGGGAGCTCACCCGCGCCAGGCCGCCGTCCACGAGTCCGAGTTCGGTCGCGTCGTCGGGGTGCACCGAGACCTCGGCGCGCGGTGAGATCGTGTCCAGCGCGAAGGACCGGCGGGTCATCGACCCCGTGTGCCAGTGTTCGAGCAGCCGGCCGGTGTTGAGCACGAACGGGAAGCCCTCGTCGGGCAGTTCCGCCGCCGGGAGCCAGTCGGCGGGCACCAGGTGGGCCAGGCCGTCGTCGGTGTTGAACGACTCGGTGAACATCACCACGGTCCCGTCGCTGCGGTCCGGGTCGGGGTTCGGGTAGAGCTTGCCGGTGCCGCCGAGGTTGTCGTACGACAGGTTCGCGTAGGACGGCATCACCGAGACCATCTCCTCGAACACCTCACGCGGGGAGGCGTAGTTCCAGTCGAGGCCGACCCGCCGGGCGATCTCCTGGATGATCCACCAGTCGAGCCGTGCGTCGCCCGGCGGGTCCAGCACGGTGCGTCCGAGCTGCACCCGGCGGTCGGTGTTGGTGTAGGTGCCGTCCTTCTCGAGGTACGACGAGGCGGGCAGGACCACGTCGGCGAACTCGGCGGTCTCGGTCAGGAAGATGTCCTGCACGACCAGGAAGTCGAGCGCGGCCAGCGCCTTGCGCACCTTGGTGATGTTGGGGTCGGACAGGAACGGGTTCTCACCCATCATGTACATCCCGCGGACGCCGCCCTCCTCCAGCACCGACCCGATGATCTCGGTCACGGTGAGGCCGGGTGTGGGGTTGAGCGAGGTGCCCCAGGCGGACTCGAAGCGTTCACGGACCTCGTCGGCCGCGGCACGCTGGTAGTCGGGGTAGAACATCGGGATCAGGCCGACGTCCGAGGCGCCCTGCACGTTGTTCTGACCACGCAGCGGGTGCAGGCCGGCGCCGGGCTTGCCGACGTTGCCGGTGATCGCGCACAGCGCGATCAGGCACCGGGAGTTGTCCGTGCCGGTCGTGTGCTGCGAGATACCCATGCCCCAGAAGATGATCCCGGCGCCCGCCTCGCCCCAGACGCGGGCGACCTGCCGGATCGTGTCCTCATCGATCCCGCAGATCTGGGCCGCGCGCTCCGGTGGGTACTGCTCGATCGTCTCCTTGAGCGCGGCGAAGTTGGAGGTGCGGGTGTCGACGAAGTCCTGATCGACCAGGCCCAGGCGCACGATCTCGTACATCAGGGCGTTGTAGAACGCGACGTCGGTCCCCGGCTTGATCTGGCAGAAGATGTCCGCGTGGTCGGCCACCTTCCCGGCCCGGGGATCGACGTAGATGATCGTGGTGCCCTTGCGCCGCGCCTGCTTGAAGAACGACGAGGCGACCGGGTGGTTGGCGGTCGTGTTGCTCCCCGTGATGATCGCGACATCGGCGTTGATGACATCGCCGTAGGTGGTCGACACCGCGCCCGAGCCGATCCCCTCGAACAGCGCGGCGACGCTGGAGGCGTGGCACAGCCGGGTGCAGTGATCGATGTTGTTGGTGTGGAAGCCGGTCCGGATCAGCTTCTGGAACAGGTAGGCCTCCTCGTTGGAGCACTTGGCCGACCCGAACCCCGCGATCGCCTCCGGGCCACCCGCCTCCATGACCTCGGTCAGGCGCGCGGCGACGAGGTCCAGGGCCTCGTCCCAGGTGGCTTCGCGGAAGTGGGGCAGGACCTCGGCGTCGTCGACCAGGCCCCCGGGCTTGCGGCCGCGGCGGCGCTTGCCGGAGCGCTTGCCCGACCCACCGTCGGTCGGTTCGTCTGCGGCGCCGCCGTCGATCCCGCGCTTGCCGCCGGGCCCGTGGTCGCCGTCGGGGGTCAACTCGGCCGAGTCGCCCCGGACATCCGCTGACAGCGGTCCCTTCGGGTAGGCCTGGTCACGTCGGATCAACGGGGTGGTCAGGCGCTGGGACGACGCGGCGTAGTCCCAGCCGTAGCGGCCCTTGACGCACAGCCGGCGCTGCGAGCCCGGCTGTTCGCGTCCGTCGGCGAACACGATCGCGTCGCGCTGCGGGTCCTTGTAGTAGGTCAGCGCGCAGCCGACGCCGCAGTAGGGACACACCGTGTCCACCGCGACCAGTTCCTCGCGCGGGCGGATCGGCACCCCGTTGATCGGCTTGTTCGTCAACGCGCCGGTCGGGCAGGCCGCGACACACTCCCCGCAGGTCACGCACGACGAGTCGCCCATCGGGTCGTCCAGGTCGAAGGCGATCCGGGTCGTGTAGCCCTTGCCGCTCCGGCCGATCACGTCGTTGCCCTGGATGTCGTCGCAGGCCCGCACGCACCGGTCGCACAGGATGCAGGCGTCGTGGTCGACCGCGATGACCGGGTTGGTGGCGTCGGTCCCTCGCCCCGAGCCGCACGGCAACGCACCGGCGTCGGTCGTGCCCCCGGCAGCAGGAACCTCGAGGTCGTCCGCCAGGGCGATGAGTTCGTTGTCGGCGGTCGTGGTCTCCTTGGGATCATCTTCGCGTGCGGGCTGGTCGGCGACCAACAGCTCGGTGAGCACCCGGCGGCTCGTGTGCAGTTCCTCGGACTGGGTCGTGACCTGCATGCCGTCCGTGCACGGCCGGACGCACGCGGCGGCCAACGCCCGTGCCCCGACGTCGACCACGCACAGCCGGCAGACCCCGACCGGGTCGTAGCGGTCGTCGTGGCACAGCACCGGGATATCCACACCGATGCTCTTGGCCGCCTCCAGGATCGTGGCGTCCGCGGGGACCTCGACCCGGGTGCCGTCGATGGTCACGGTGACGGTCGCCGGGGGCGGTGTGTCGTGGCCGGCGGTGTCGTGGCCGGGCAGCGAGGTGGTGGTCATGATCGCACCTTGGGACGGGGGCTGAGATGGGGGTCGGGCGCAGGATCGGGCAGGGGGTCGGGCGCAGGATCGGGCAGGGGGGCGGTCAGCTGCAGATCGGCGTACGCGGCGGGGTCCGGTAACCCGTCGGGGTCCAGCCCGCGGGCGACGTGGTAGGCGTCGACCATCGCGCGCAGCCGTGCGGAGGACAGTTCCGCGACCCGCCCGGATGACAGCTCCAGAGGGTTGTCCACCAGCCGTGGGGGCAGCCAGTCGTCCTCCGGGGTCCAGCCGGCACGGAGGTTGAACATCCGCTTGGCCAGCACGATCCGCTCGGCCGTGCGTGCGAGTTCGGCACCGTCGAGGTCCCAGCCCGTCACGCCCGACAGCAGGCCGGCCCACTCCTCGAACGGATCGTCGAACACGCCCCGCAGGAACTTGCACAGGATCATCGAGTCCATCACCGCAGCACGGTCCTCGGTGACGATCGCCGCGGCGACATGCGCGTCGCCGCCGTCGAAGCGGTCGAGCTCACCGGACAGGTCGGCTTCGTACGCGCCGGAGCGGTTGTGGTCCGCGCCACGCGCGTTGACCGCCAGCCCCAGCGCCATGGCGTGCAGCGTCCGGGGTTCGTAGCCGGGCAGTTCGAGGCCCTTGACGTGGACCGCATGGGACGGCGCGTCGCCGCCCAGTTCGGCCGCAGCCCGCCGGGAACCCTGACGGAGCAACGGTCCGATGCCCGTCCCCGAGCCGATCTCGTCGAGCGCGCGCAGCAGGGCCGTGCCATCGCCGAACCGTAGCCACGGCGCGTCGAGCAGTCCTGCCTCCGCGCAGGACATCGCCCAGGCGATCGTGCCACCGGCTGAGATCGTGTCGATCCCGAGGTCGTCACAGCGCACACTGGCGGCCAGGACGGCATCGGGGTCGGAGACCCCGCACAGGGGGCCGAGAGCGAACACGTTCTCGTACTCGACACGAGCGCTGCCACCGTCCTTGGTGGCGTAGATGTGCTCACAGCCGATGGCGCAGGACGCGCAGCTGTTGCGGGTGACGGACCGCAGGTCGTGCAGTTCCTCGGCAGCCAGCTTGGGAGCGTCGGCGAACGTCGAGGTCGTGAAGTTGTTGGTGGGCAGGGTGTTGATGGCGTTGAACGCCAGCAGGTTGGACAGGGTGCCGAGCTCGCGGTACTTGGCGGTGGCCGGCCCGAAGGAGCGGGCCCGCAGATCCCGGGCCGCGGCCAGCACGGCTGCCGGATCCGCGGACGGCACCTTGGTGCAGGCCTTCACGGCGACGGCCTTGAGTCGCTTGGCGCCCATCACGGCGCCGAGCCCACCACGACCCGCGTGGCGTCCGTCATGGGACACCGTCGCGTAGCGCACCTGGGCCTCGCCGGCGGGGCCGATCGATGCGATCCGCCAGCCCGGGCCGAGCTGTGCCGACAGGTGGGCCTCCGCGGCGGCGGCCGACATGCCCCACGTCTCGCCGGCGTCGATCAGCCGGGCGCCGTCACCGTCGATCAGCAGCACCGACGGGTGGTCGCACTGCCCACGGATCGCGATCGCGTCGTGGCCGGTCAGTTTGCCGGCGATCGCGAAGTGGCTGGACGCCAACGCGTCGGTGAGCATCCCGGTCAGCGGTGAGCGTGCGACCACCGCGAACTTCGCGCTGGTGGTCAGCGGGGTACCGACGAGCGGTGAGAACACGAAGGCCAGCACGGCCTCCGGAGCCAGTGGGTCGGCAGCGGGGTCCGACAGCTCGTGGAGCAGCCAGGTGCCGAGACCGACGCCGCCGAGGTAGCGCCGGAGCACGTCGTCGGACAGGGGGAGGGGGTCGCCGCCACCGACGTCGAGGTCGATGACCAGGGCCTGTCCGAAGGAACCGCCCGCCACGTCAGCCTCCCGCGTCGGCGCTGAGCAGCGACACCCGGTCGCCGTCCATCAGGGGTGTGTGGCCATCGCGCGTGATGCGGTCGCCGTTCAAGGCGGCGACGACATGCTGATCAAGTGAGATCCCGACGGCACGTGCCGCTCCTTCGAGTGTCGCGGCGGCAACCGGGCGGCCGTCGTGTCCGTCGTAGCCGCCCGATCGCGCCAGCGTGCCGAAGCACCGGACGTCGACGGTCGGCGGCGCGGTGGCGCGCGCCCGGGCGTAGTCATCGGGATCGTTGATGTTGAGCACCGAGCGCAACCCCGGATCCGCGGCGGCCAGCGCCGGATCGGACAACAGCGCATCCTCGTCGAGTCGCCGCGTCCGGACCACGTCGAACAGCATCGCCGGCTTGCGGGCCCCCTCCGTGAGCAGGCGCTGTACCTGGGGGGCCAGGGCCGTGCGATAGCCGGCCGCCAGCGGTTGGCGATGGCCATGCACCATCGGCAGGACCACATCGGTGTCCTCGTCGAAGCAGGCCAGGACCTTCCGGATGTAGGCCGGGTGCAGGAAGGGCAGGTCCGTCGAGCAGACGAACGCCATCTCCCCATGCGCGGCCGCGGCCTCCAAGCCGACCGCGAGGCCCTGCAGTGGACCGAGGCCCTCCTGGTCGTCGTCGACGATCAGGACGTCGTCCGGGGTTTCGGGCACTGCCTGGTCCGGAGCACGCACGATGATCACGGGCCCGTCGACGGCCCGACGCAGGACCCCGACCGTGCGGCGCAACAGGGTCGAGCCGTGCCACTCCAGGCCGGCCTTCGGTGCACCCATCCGCGAGGATCGGCCTCCCACCAGCACGATGCCTACATCTCCCATCGCGCGATCCTAGCGCTGCCGTCGCCCCGTCGCATCTGACGCAACCGTTGCGCAGCAGCGCGATCGGCCGTCGTCCACACCCCCGTGATCCGACGCTGATCCGGATGGAGAGGCATGAGAAACTACAGGACACCTTCAACGCGACGAGAGGCATCCGATGCATCCCCAGCCACGACCCATCGGGCAGCGCCTGTCCGCCTCCATCGCGGGCGACCGCGTCTCCGGCACGACGGATGTCGCGATCGTGACACCGGACGCATGGACCGCGGGGCCGGAGGCCGGTGAGCTCGTCCCCGAGGCCACGCCATCGTGTGCCGCCTGCGACCGGCGCATGGTGCCGACGGTCGCGACCGCGGACCGTCCCGCCGTCACCAGCCCCGAGTCGGCCGCCGCGGTACTCGTGCCCGCGTTCGATGGTGCCGATCGTGAGCGGTGCGTCGCGGCGCTGCTCGATACGAAGCACCGCCTGCTCGATGTCGTGGTGGTCAGCATCGGGTCGATCGACCACACCTTCATGTCGCCGCGTGAGATCTTCCGCGATGCGTTGCTGATCAACGCCGCCGCGCTTGTGCTCGCGCACAACCATCCGTCGGGTGATCCCGAGCCGTCGCAGGATGACGAGCGCGTCACCGCCCGGTTGGTACGGGCGGGACAGCTGGTCGGGATCGAGGTCCTCGATCACCTGGTCGTGGGCGAGCGACGATGGGTCAGCCTCGCGCGACGGGGCCGGGTGTGACCGGGACACCCGGGAGCGACGACGACGGGGTTGCCCTGGCGTTTGGCGGTGGACTGCGCCGCGTCGGCCCGCGCGAGCAGATCGCCGAACGCCTCGGCAGCCCCATGGTTCGCGGCGATGCCGACGGACAACCGGGCCTGGGTCGGGGTCTCGATGCCCTCGGCCACGATCTCCAGGCCGAGTGATCACCCGAGGCCGATCGCGGCCTGCACGATGACGGCACGGCCGCGCACGGTGTCGCCATCCTCGCCCACGGAGCTGATGAACGAGCGGTCCAGCTTCAGCGTGGTTGCGGGGGTCGCCGCCAGGAGGTCCAACGAGGCGAACCCCGTCCCGAAATCGTCCGGGCGATATCGATGCCGAGCGCGGTGAGGTTCACCAGGGTGCGTTGAGCGGCACCCTCACGCTGGAGTGCCGCGGTTCCGGCGATCTCGAGGACAGGCGCATCGCGCCATGCCACGATCAGCCGTTCGACCAGCGCCCGCAGCTCACCCGGGACCGTGGTGGTCCGAGGTGCGTCGGGGCTCATGGCTCGCCCTCCGGGCTCCCACGTGCCATCGGTCCAAGAACACCCGACCTGAAGTTCCGGTACGCGCGCCCTGCGCGCTCATCCCCGCCTGCGGATCGGCCACGGGCCGTGTGCCGGGGTCGTGGCATCCCGTCCCAGACACCCGGTGTTAGCATCGCGTGATCGATGGCCGTTGCGGCATCGCACGTTCACGTCGTCGGTTCCCGCCGCCGGCCGATCCCGCACCGTGGCCCGATGTCCCCCCTTCCTCGATCCGGTAGGTCCCTGACGTGGCGGCGAACCTCACGAACAGCTTCCAGTTCCTCGGCCGCGATATGGCCGTCGACCTCGGCACCGCGAACACCCTGGTCTACGTCCGGGGTCGTGGGATCGTGCTCAATGAGCCGTCGGTGGTCGCGATCAACACGCGGAACGGTGCGATCCTGGCCGTCGGGTCTGAGGCGAAGCGGATGATCGGTCGCACGCCGGGGCACATCATGGCGATCCGTCCGTTGAAGGATGGGGTCATCGCGGATTTCGATGTGACCGAGAAGATGCTGCGCTACTTCATCCAGGCCGTCCACAAGCGTCGTTTCCTGGCCAAGCCGCGGGTCGTGATCTGTGTCCCGTCGGGTATCACGGGCGTGGAGCAGCGTGCGGTCGAGGAGGCATCGATCCAGGCCGGTGCCCGGGCGGCCTACATCATCGAGGAGCCGATGGCTGCGGCGATCGGGGCCGGGCTGCCGGTCCATGAGCCGGCTGGCAACATGGTCGTGGACATCGGTGGTGGGACCACCGAGGTCGCGGTCATCTCGCTGGGTGGGATCGTGACGTCGCAGTCGATACGGATCGGTGGGGATGAACTCGACGACTCGATCATCTCCTACATCAAGAAGGAGTACTCGCTGATGCTGGGCGAGCGCACCGCTGAGGAGATCAAGATGGCGATCGGCAGCGCGTTCCCGCTGCCGGACGAGCCGCATGCGGAGATCCGTGGTCGTGATCTGGTCTCCGGGCTGCCGAAGACGATCATCGTGTCCGCTGATGAGATCCGGCGGGCCATCGAGGAGCCGGTCAACGCGATCATCGACGCGGTGAAGAACACGCTGGACAAGACGCCGCCGGAACTCGCTGCGGACATCATGGACAAGGGCATCGTGCTCACCGGTGGCGGGGGCATGCTCAAGGGTCTCGACGAGCGGCTGAAGCACGAGACCGGGATGCCCATCCACATCACCGACGATCCCCTGGATTCGGTGGCCATCGGGTCGGGCAAGTGCCTCGAGGAGTTCGAGACGCTCAAGAAGGTCCTCGTCACCTCGTCCCGCCACTGAGGTCCCACCGCTGACGCGCCGTCCGGTTGCGTCGAGGCAGAGGACCCCCGTGATGTCCGCGGGGGTCGGCGGAGAACGAGATGTATCAGCGGCGGCGTATCAGGATCCTCATCGGGATCCTGCTGTTCGTGGCACTGTTGTTGATCACGCTGGATGTTCGGGGTGGCGGTGACGGGGTCCTCGACCGACTCCGCGGCACGGCCACCGGGGTCCTGCAACCGGTGCAGGACGGTTTCTCGACGCTGGTCCGGCCGCTCGGGACCGCGACCGATGGCGTCCGTGAGCTGTTCTCGCTGCGCTCGGACAACGCTGAGCTCCGGGAGCGCGTGGAGGATCTCGAAGAGCGGCGACGGGTGGTTGCGGATCTGGAACGGGAGAACCGTGAACTGCAGGGCCTGCTGGACCTCGAGGAGCGCCTGCAGTTCGAAACGGTGGCGGCCAGGACCGTGGCTCTGGCCCCGTCGAGCTTCGAGTGGACGATCACGATCGACGTCGGGAGCAACGATGGCGTGGCCCGGGACATGCCGGTGATCGCCGGGCCGGGCCTCGTCGGTCGGGTGATCCAGGTGACGCCATCGGCAGCGCGCGTGCTGCTCGCCATCGATCCGAACTTCTCGGCGGCGTCACGCGCCGCCCGGACCGGCGAGATCGGCTCGATCAGCGGCCGGGGGAGTGATCCCATGCTCCTGCAACCGCTGGAGCCCGGTGCCGACATCCAGCGGGGTGATGAGATCGTCACCTCGAGTTTCGCAGGTGGGGTGTTCCCCGGTGGGATCCCGATCGGGGTCGTCGCCGACGAGGGTGATACGACCGCTCGGTTGACGCGTTCGATCACCGTCCTTCCCTACGTCGATTTCACGCGGCTCCACCACGTGCTGGTCGTGCTCAGCGCGCCGGTCGAGCCGGTCCCGCCGTTGGAGGGGACCCCCGGCATCCCGTTCGAACCCCCGCCGATCTCGCCCGACCAGGACGACACGGACGACACGGACGACACGGACGAGGCTCCCGAGGACCCGGCACCTCCCGAGGACCTCGGCAACGCTGACGACGGATCGTCCCCGTGATCGTTCGAACGGTCGTCTTCGCCGTGCTGCTTCTGACCGTGGCCGTGATCGAGACCTCGGTGCTGCCGTTCCTGCCGGTCCCAGGGCTGACACCCGACCTGCTGCTGCTGATCACGATGGCCGTCGCGCTGAAGGACGGTCCGCAGGCGGGCCTGCGCGTCGGGTTCTCCGCGGGACTGTTGGCCGATCTGCTGGTCGCCCAGGCACCGCTCGGCAGCGCGACGCTGGTCCTGACCTCGATCGGTGGCATCGTCGGGACCGCCCGTCCGTACCTGGCATCCCAATCGATCACCGCGCCCCTCGTCCTGGCCTTCCTCACCGGCGCGATCGGGACGGCCGCCTACGGCTCGTTGTCCCTGCTGCTCGGCGAGGACCGGGTGACCTGGGAGCTGCTCGCCACCTCGGCGCTGCGGGTGGGGCTGTTCAACACGCTGTTGGCGCCCGTCGCGCTCGTCGGGATCGGAAGGTTGGTCGCACGCTTCCCGATGGGTTCTGGCGGTGGTGAGCCGTAGCCGAATGCGTTCGCCCCCACTGGTACTTTCGTGGGGTCGGCAGCTTCGCCCGACCGCCCGCCCGTCGCGACCCTGAACCGAGCTCAGATGGCGTCCACCGAATCCTCGTCGCTGTTGCGATTGACGTTCCTGTCGGTCCTGGTGATCGCTCTGTTCATCGCGCTGCTGTCACGCCTGTGGTTCCTGCAGGTTCTGGCTGGCGACCGCTACGTCGCCCTGGCGGACACCAACCGGTTGCGGACCGTCGTCGTGGAGGCACCGCGGGGTGACATCCTGTCCGATACGGGGCAGCCACTCGTGCAGAACCGGCCCGCTCTGACCATCAGCGTCGATCGTCAGGTCCTGCTCACCAACGAGGGCGACCCCCTGAACGAGGAAGCGGAGTTGGCCATCGGCCGGTTGGCGGAACTACTGCGCATCGACGACGACGAGGTCGTCGAGCGGCTCACCAGCCAGCGCTACAGCCCCTTCCGCCCGGTTCCGATCGCCTTCGACGTGGCACCCGAGCTGGTGTTCGCGGTGCAGGAACACCAGGAGTTGTTCCCCGGTGTCGTGGCCGAGCGTCTGCCGGTGCGTGACTACCCGAACGGTGAGGCGGGTGCCCACGTGCTCGGCTACCTCAACCAGATCTCGGAGGCTGAGCTGGCCGATGAGCGTTTCGCGGACTATCGCGGGGGCGACCTGGTGGGTCGTGCCGGCCTCGAGGCGACCTACGAGGAGTACCTGCGCGGGACCGCCGGCAACCGGCTCCTGGAGGTCAACGCGCAGAACCGCGTCCTCGATGTGCTGCGCGAGACCGAGCCGCAGCCCGGCAACGACCTCATCGTCAGCCTGGATCCGGAGGTGCAGGCGGCGGTGGAGCGCATGCTGGAGGAGGGGATGATCTCCAGTCGCGACTTCGTCCGCGACGACGGGCGCAACCTGCCGTCCTCGGCGGGAGCAGCCGTGGTCCTGGACGCGACCGACGGCTCGGTGGTCGCGATGGCCTCGTACCCCACGTTCGATCCGGCGGAGTTCGTCGGCGGGTTGTCGGACGAGTACGCGGAGTACCTGTACCAGGATGAGGATGTCCCGCAGCCGACCATCAACCGCGTGATCCAGGGCCGCTACCCGCCGGGTTCGGTCTACAAGACCGTGACCGGGGCCGCGTTCGTCGAGGCCGGGCTGATCGGCCCCCGCAGTCAGCTGCCGTGCCCCTCGAGTTACGAGCAGGGTGGCATCGTCTTCAACAACTGGAACCCGGTCGCCGAACCGCCGATGGACCTGGCGGTGGCGATCATGCGCTCCTGCGACACCTACTTCTACGACCTCGCCTACGAGCAGTGGCTCCGCGAGGACCGCCAGTTGGAAGCCGCGGACCGGGATCTCTCGCAGGCCGATATCGACGAGGTCGTCGCGGAGATGGCCTATCGGTTCGGTTTCGGTGAGCCGCTCGGGGTCGACCTGCCCTCGGAGCTCGGTGGCTACGTCCCGACCCGCGAGAGCAAGAACGACCGGTGGCTGGCGTCCCGTGAACGGGACTGCCGTCTGGCGGAACAGCTCGACGCGGGCACCTACGGCCAACAGGTCTCGCTGGACCGCTGCGAGTTCGGGGGGCGGTGGCGTGGTGGTGACGCCATCAACACCTCCATCGGCCAGGGCGAGACCCAGACCACCCCGCTACAGGTCGCTGCCTCCTACCTCGCGGTGGCCAACGGGGGCGAGTTGTTGCGGCCCCACCTGGCCCGGGCCGTCGTGTCACCAGAAGGTGAGGTCATCGAGGAGTTCGAGCGGGAGGTCCTGCGTACCCTCGACCTCGACCCACAGACGCTGGCAGCGATCCAGGAGGGCCTGGTGCGTGTCGTCGCCGACGACCGGGGGACGGCCAACGAGGCGTTCGCGGGCTTCCCCCTCGATGAGTACCCGATCGCCGGGAAGACCGGGACCGCCGAGCAGCAACCGCGGGTCCCCTACGCCTGGTTCGCCGCCTACGCACCGGCGGACGATCCGCAGTACGTCATCGTCGTCAGCGTCGAGGAGGGGGGCGGCGGCT
>SLHP01000039.1 GCA_007136095.1 Nitriliruptoraceae bacterium | reverse complement strand
TCGGCGATCGCCGAGGCCTTCGCGGCACGTGGCATCAACGTGTGGGCGGGTCACTACTACGCGATCGAACCGCTGCGGGCACTGGGGCTGCTCGAGGCGGGCGGCGCCGTGCGGATCGGGTTCGTCCACTACCACGGCCCCGATGACGTCGATCGCGTGCTCGAGGCCCTGGCGGATCTCCGCCGACTGCCCTGATCCGACGCTGCACCACCGGCAGCCCGGCTCACCCCGCTGCACGGCCGTGATCGTTCGCTGGTGGGCACCTACGAACGGTCAGGGGGGCGTGCTGGGCTCGTTCGGCACGCTGGGATGACGCGGTGCCACAGGCCAGACGACCCCACATCTCCCGTGCGGGTCCGGCCGCACCGCTGGCACCGACACCTGACAAGCGGAGGTTCTGCTGATGACCACGATGGTTGCACGAACGACAGCGTCCGCGCGGCGGGCCTGGCGGCTGATCGCGATCGCGGGAGCAGCCGCAACGGCGTTCGCCCTGCTCCCGCAGGCGTCTGCGGCCGCGCAGGAGCCACCGTTCGACCGGCCGATCGAGGGAGCCTGCACGGAGGAAGCGCGAAGCGCGGCGGTGTTCGCTGACGTCAGCCCTCAGGACACCCACGCGCAGGCGATCGCGTGCCTGTCGGTCTACGGGGTCGCATCCGGCCAGTTCGTCGACGGCGACAGCGTCTTCCTCGGCGGTGACAGCGTGACCCGCGAACAGATGGCGTCGTTCGTGGCGCGCGCGATCGACGAGGTCCCGAACAGCGTCTATCAGTTGCCTGACGACCCGGGAACCGCGTTGTTCGAGGATGCGGATGACATCAGTGACGCCCACATCGCGGCGGTCAACCGGTTGGCCGAGGCCGACATCATCGGGGGGCTCGAGGACGGGACGTTCGCGCCGAGTGAGCCCGTGAACCGGGCACAGATGGCGACCTTCATCGCCGGTGCCATCGAGGCCGTGACCGGAGAGCAGATCGAGCGCAGCGCGGTGTTCACGGACATCTCCGGCACGCACGAAGCCAACATCGAGAAGCTGGCCACCCTCGGGGTCACGGCCGGCGTCGGTGACGGCCGGTACGCGCCGGGCAACGACATCACCCGCGGCCAGATGGCTTCCTTCATCGCCCGGACGATGGATCACCTGGTCGCCGAAGGCCTGCTGTTCGCCCTGGACTTCGCAGCCGGCGACGCAGAGGCACGGCTCGGTCTGGTCGGGGTCGACACGGACGCCGGCGAGGATGCGGACGTCGTGACCCTCACCCTCGACCACCTCGAGGGCTCCGAGGGTGATGCCGGCTGGCGGATCCGGTACGTCGACGAGGCGCTCGCGTTCGGCACGGGCGATCCGATCGAGGTCGAGGGCAACGCGATGCTCCAGGTCATCCTCGAGGGCATGGCGCTGCCACCCGAGTTCCCCGAGGACGTCGAAGAGGCCATCACCGACCTCATCAACACGCAGCTCGATGTCGACGGCGAGTGGGTGACCGACGTCGCGGTCAGCACGACCTTCGAAGGGCAGCACCAGGTCGTGATCGGCACGACCGGGTACCACCCCTTCGTCGTCGAGCGCGGGCAGGACCCCCAGACGGTCGAGATCGCGGTCGGCGAGACCGCCACCGGCGTGTCGCTGACCGTCGAGCCGGAGTGCGCCGAGATCGGTGGTTCGTTCACCGCGACGGCAACGGGGCTCGAGCCCGGTGAGCAGTACGCGATCCTGATCGACCCCCGGCCCGCGGACGGCTTCGAGGGCGGTGCACCCGGGACGGCGGATGCCGACGGGGTCCTCGAGGTGCCGGGCAGCCTGACCGCGGACGGGATCCAGGCAGGCGACTACACCCTGGAGGTCTCGGACGGCAGTGGTCAGGGATTGGCCGCGATCCCGTGGGAGATCGCCGAGTCCTGCTGATGCCCGACGGGTCCGCTACCGCGTGGTGATCCATCCGGGGTTGTCGAGGATGATCTGCGGCACGCCGTCGCGGTCACGCACCCGTCCGAGCACGCAGATCTCGCGTCCGTCGAAGAGGTCCTCCGGGGGCCGGTCGAAGCGGTCCCGGACGTCCTGGTAGATGACGACGTCGAACCGCTCGGGGTCGGGGTGCGGGTTGCCGAGGTTCAGGAACGTCGGGCCGCCCCCGACCTCCGGTTCATGCGAGGCGCGGACCACCGGTCCCACGATCGCGGTCGCCCGGCCGTCGAGTTCCCCGGCCTGCTGCCAGTCGACCGGATCGTCACACGTCGCGGCCGGGCCGTCGCCGGTGCCCGCACCGCCGATGACGCGGGACAGGCCGAACCCGATGACGAACAGGACCGCCACCGCGATCCCGACCGCGTTCTGCCACCGTCGCTTGTCCATGGGGACACGGTACGGTCCGTCCCGGTGGGTCAGAGCTCGGACAGTTCGTGCCCCGTCCAGCGCTCGAACACCTGCCGGGCCTGCAGCGTGGTGGTCTCGAGCGCCCGGAGCCGCCGACGTGGCCGTGGCTCGTCGAGCGTCACGATCCGTCGCAGCAGCCGTGGCCCGCGGGTCACCGTCACCTCGACGTCCTGACCCGGCTCGGCGGCGAGCAGCGCCCGTGACAGCTCGCCCGTCGCGACGGTGCTGCCGTCGATCGCGACCAGCCGGTCGCCGCCGGTGATCCCGGCCCGCCAGGCCGGCCCGTCGCGCAGGACCGAGGTGAAGGTGACGCCCTGCGCATCCTCGGTGGTCTGGACCCCCAGGGTCGGGACCGGACGCCCGTTGGGTGCCTCCGCGAACTCCAGCCCGACGGCCGCCAGCAGGTCGTCGTCGATCACGGGCCGCTGTGCGTGACCGACGCGCGCATCGATCAACGCGGCGAGTTCGTCGCCACCCACCGCGGTGATCGCGTCCAGGACGTCGTCCTCCGTGTAGCCGGCGGCGCTGCCGGCGTGCCGGTCCCACAGCAGCCGGAACACGGCGTCGAGCCCGTCGCCCGACGGGTCGGCCCGGCGCAGACGCAGGTCCAACTCCCAGGCGACCAGTGACCCGTGCCCGTAGTAGTCGGTCATGACGTTGGGTGTGTTGGCGTCACGGATGTAGTGCTTGGTCCAGGCCTCGTGGGACGCCTGGCGCAGCGGCTGCAGCAGCGCACCCGGGGTCGTCTCGGTCCGGTCCCACGTGTCGCGCAGGGTGTCGAGGAGCTGGCGCGGCGTCCAGACCCCGGCGCGTGTGGGCAGCAGCTCGTCGTAGTAGGCGGTCCAGCCCTCCGCGACCCACAGGGACGGCGTGTGGGTCGGGTGCTCGTAGGCGGGCTGGACGAGCGCGGCGGGGACCAGCCGCTTGACGTTCCAGAGGTGCAGGTACTCGTGGGCCACCAGCGACTGGAACCTCGAGGTCAGGTCATCGTCCTGGAAGGTGCGGATCGGCATCTGCAGCACAGCCCCGTCACGGTGCTCCAGACCACCGCCACCGGTGTCCCAGCCGACACACAGGAACGTGTAGGCGTCGGTCGGGAGGTCCCCGGGGAACAGCTCGACGCAGGCCTCGCCGATCGCAGCCGCGTCCTTGGCGATCTGTTGCAGGTCCGGATGCCCGCCGTGGCCCGCCCACACGAAGGTGTGCGGGACGCCGGCCACCTCGTAGTCCACGTGCGGGAGGTCGCCAACCTCGAAGGCACTGTCGATGAGATGGTCGCGGTCCTCGGCCACGTAGGTGTCGGGTGTGTCATCGGCCGGAGGGAGCAGCGACCAGGTGCGGTGGCTGTCGGTCTGTGAAGGCAGGTGGACCAGGTGCGGACGGTCCGTGCCGTGCTCGACGTAGGGGAAGGTCGCGGCGGGGATCAGCAGCGCGTGGTGGTCGTCGACATGGTTGGTCCGCACCGACAGATCGTTGGCGTACAGCTCCAGGGTGACGGTCACCGGGCCGGTGACGTCGTCCGGCAGGCGCCACGCAGTGGTGCCGTCCGGGGTGAGCGCGACCTCGGTGTCATCGGCGTCGGTCGCGCGGATCCACTGGACGTGGTGGACGTAGTCGCGGACGACGTAGCTGCCGGGGGTCCAGACCGGGAGCACGACCCGGGCGGCGGCTGCGAGATCGGCCGGCGCGGTCAGGGTCACGCGGACGAGGTGGTGGAGACGGTCGGTCAGATCCACGGCGTAGCGGATCGGCTCGGCCGGATGGTCGCTCACGGGCACCTCACAGGGATGGCACGGGACTCGGATGGCGATCGGATGGCGCACACGGGCTCCACGGAGCCTGCGCGGGGCACCTGGTCGGCCGGAGGCTACTGGAGGGTGCACGAGCCGACGGGTCCGTGACGCACCGGCTGTGGACAACGGCACGCTGGTAGCGTCCGGCAGCCCCGGCCGAGCCCACCGCCACCCGAGAGGATGGTCGTGACCGACCCGCTCAGCGATCTGTCACTGGATGAACTGCGGACACGGACCAGCGTCAAGTGGCGGTTGCACGATCCGGACGTGCTGCCGGTCTGGGTCGCCGAGATGGATGCGCCGCTGGCGACGGCCGTCGTGGAGGCGTTGCGCGACGTCGGTGCGCGTGGTGACACGGGGTACGCCTACGGGCCGCACTACGCGCAAGCGCTGGCGGCGTTCGCTGCGCAGCGGTGGGACTGGGATCTGCCCGTCGAGGCCACCGCGCTGATGCCGGATGTCATGCGCGGGTGCGTGGAGATGCTGCGGCTGGTCACCGATCCCGGCGACGCCGTCGTGGTCAACCCGCCCGTCTATCCGCCGTTCCACGGCTTCATCGAACACGCCGGACGTCGCGTGGTCACGGCGCCGCTGGGTGGGGACGGACGCATCGACCTCGACGTCCTGGCGGCGGCCTTCGAGACGGCGAGGGCCGGTGACCGACCCGCCGCCTACCTGCTCTGCAGCCCCCACAACCCCACGGGGACGGTCCACACGCGCGACGAACTGACCGCGGTCGCGGCGCTGGCCGGTGAGCACGGCGTCCGGGTGGTGGTCGATGAGATCCACGCGCCGCTGGTCCTGCCCGGGGCACGGTTCGTGCCGTTCCTGACCGTGCCGGGCAGCGAGCGGTCGTTCGTGCTGCAGTCGGCATCCAAGGGCTGGAACCTGGCGGGTCTGAAGGCGGCCGTCGCGATCACCGGGCCCGAGGCAGCGGCGGACCTCGGCCGTGTCCCGGAGGTCGTGACGCACGGCGCCAGTCACGTCGGTGTCCAGACCCACATCGCGGCGCTGCGCGACGGCGGCGCGTGGCTGGACGCGGTGCGCGAGGGCATCGCCCGCAACATGCTGGTGCTGCAGGAGGCACTGACCGAGGCGCTCCCGGAGATCCGGTACCAACCGGGGGAGGGGACCTACCTGGCGTGGCTCGACTGCCGGGAGCTGGATCTGGGGGACGACCCCGCGGCGGTGTTCCTGGAGCGTGGACGGGTCGCGCTGACAGGCGGGCTGGAGTTCGGCCCCGGCGGTGCCGGCCATGCCCGCTTCAACCTCGCCACCTCGCCGGAG
>SLHP01000235.1 GCA_007136095.1 Nitriliruptoraceae bacterium | reverse complement strand
CCTGCGTTCCTCCTGCCCGAGCCCGCCCGGCTGGCTGCTCTCGCCCCTGTCACTCGCAGCGTGCGAGCCGCCGGGAAGTGATGTTCTACACGGCCCGGTACGTCATGACTTCGCGCGCCTTCGAGAAGGCGCGGTCCGGCGGATAGCCGCCTTCACCCCTGGGATGAGACGACCGCCTGAACACGCGTCCCGTGCTGGCGGCGCACAGAGTCAACCAGCGTGAACGCACCTGCTTCGGGGCACCCACCCCTGCCCCTCTCAACCCGACAGCCGCCCAATCGGGGACTAACGCCCGTGGCATCTACTCGGCAACGGCTGGTCCGTCGAGGCGGTGGAGCGCTGCTCGAAGGTTCGGTGCGCCTCTTGGTGGGTGTGCGATGCTGCTGGTCGACGAGGCACCCAGTGGGTGGGGAGTGGGCGACGACGTGACCGCTGCCGAAGTTCCCGAGGCCGTGGGGGGACCCCTTGCGCGGCCGCATCCCAGCTTCGGGCGTGCCGCGGCGTTCGTGTTGTTGACGTTCGCCTTGTCGTGGGTCCTGTGGGTCCCCGTGCTGCTCGCAGACCCTGATGCGGGCCAGTGGATGTTGGTGCTTGGGGGTTTCGGTCCCGCCTTGGCGGCCGCGGTCATGGTGCGCGTCGGTGGCGGCGACGTGTGGTCGTGGCTGCGTGGAATCGCGGTGTTCCGGCTCCCTGCGAGCCGGTACGTCGCGGCCGTCGGCCTGCCCGTGGTGGTGGTCGCGGTGCAAGTGGCGGTCGCCGCAGCGACCGGCACACCGGTGGCGCTCGGAGACCTGCCGCTCGGTGTCCTCGAGTTCGTGGCGGTGTTCGTGATCGTGGCGTTGGTCGGCGGCGGCCAGGAGGAGTTCGGCTGGCGCGGGTGGCTGCAACCCGCCCTCCAGCAGCGCACCTCCCCGCTGGTCGCGGCCGTGGCGGTCGGGGTCGTCTGGGCGGTGTGGCACGCACCGCTGCTCTGGCTCTACGGCGCCTACGAGCCCATCGTTGTGTCCTTCTACGTGCCCACGACGGTGGCGTTGTCGGTGGTCATCGCGTTCCTGTGGAACCGATCGCGGCGGAGCGTGATCATCGCGATCGTGCTGCACGCGAGCTTCAACGCCTCCACCGGGCTGTTCGTGGTGGGTGGTCAGGCCGCCACGGACCCCGAGGTGCTGTTCATCGCCCAGGGCGTGCTCGCCGCGACCTGGGTGGCGACCGCCATCGTGCTGGTCGTCCGCCACGGCGATCAGCTGGGCCGGTCTGCGCCAGATGCGAGCGCCGACGGGCAACCGAGCTGACGTGGTCGCCTTCGAGCCAAGGGATGATCCGATGGGACCAGACCGCGATGTCGACCTCGGACGGCGCCTCGCCGTCCTGCTCGAACGGGCCGTCGATCGCGGCCGGTCGGTGCAGCACGGCCTGCTCGCCGTGTCGCGCTCACAGGGTGAGTGGCAGTGGCAGGGGGCGCACGGCGTCGCCGATGCGGCCGGCACCCCCATCACGACGGCGACGCCGTACCCGATCGCCAGCATCACCAAGATGTTCACTGCCGTCGTGGTCATGCGGCTGCAGGAACGTGGTGTCCTTCGCATCACCGACCGGGTCGTGGATCATCTGCCCGCGGAGGTCACCGCGGGACTCCACGTCCACGACAGCGTCGAGCACACCGCCGACATCCTGCTCGAGCATCTGCTCAGCCACACCTCCGGTCTACCCGACTACTACGAGGATGCTGGGGCCGACGCGGTGAGTCTGCAGGCCCGGTTGCTGGCCGGCGAGGACGTCGAGGTCCCGTTCGATCACATGCTGCAACTGGTCAAGGGTGAGCTGTCGCCGAAGTTCGCACCTCAACCGCCCGATGCGCCGCGGCGCAAGGCGCACTACGCGGACACCAACTACGCGCTGCTCGGCGCGGTCATCGAAGCGGTGACCGGCAAGCCCCTGCATCAGGTGTTCGCCACGGAGCTGTTCGACCCGTTGGGGCTGGACCAGACCTCCTCGTACCCGCACGATCCACCGAGCGGGCCGAGAGCCACGCCGGTCGCATCGGTCTGGGCCAAGGACGTCGTGCTCCAGACCGACGGGATGCTGCGTTCCTCGAGCGCAGACGGCGGGATCATCTCCACCCTCGACGATCAGCTGCGCTTCCTCAGGGCGTTGGCGCGCGGTGAGGTGTTCGACCGGCCCGACACCTTCGCCCAGATGCAGCAGCGCTTCGACCGGGTCTTCTTCCCGATCGACTACGGGCTGGGCCTGATGCGCTACGCCCCCTCGCGCTGGATGTCCCCGCTGCAGCGCATCCCCCCGGTCGTCGGCCACACCGGCTCGACCGCCACCTGGCTGCTGTACTGCCACGAACTCGACCTCTGCCTGGCCGGCACCTTCGACGTCGCCAAGCCCGCCCTGCCGTTCCGGTTCGTGACTCGCGTCCTGCACGCCGTCCAACGCGCGGCACCGCGCTCGACGCATGCCACCCCCCAACCCGTCAACTAACGCCCGCTACTGCCAGGTAATCGCGGCGGTCATTCGTCGCTACTCAGCGAGGTTCTTTGGTCCAAGGTCCGCTGTCGTTGGGCTTGGGTTGTGTGTCCCGTCGAAGAACCGTGTCAGCGCGTCCGCGACGCGTTCGGGGGCGAGTGCCGGCCCGAGGTGCCCGGCGCCTGGGATCTCGGTGACGGCCGGGTCGGGGAGGCGTTGTGCGAGGTAGGCAACCGAGTCTCTGTACCAGGCAGCTGTGCGGGAGCCGTGGAGCAGGAGCACCGGCATGTCGAGCTCGCCGAGGACGGCGTCGTCGACGGCGTGGTCGTATCCGGCCAGCTCCTGCACGAACGTGGGGACGTTGGCTTCGAGAGCCTCAAACGCGTCCGCGGTAGCCATCGCAGCGACCTCCTCGTCGCTGAACAGTCCGCTGCGCTCGAAGAAGAGCCGGACCGCCTCAGACAGCTGGCCCTGCTCGACGAGTTCGAGGAACGGCGTCGGATCCGCGGGCGCCGTCGTCGGGGTGATCGCTGCGGCCAGGTTCGGCTCCCAGGCAGCGACACGTGTGACCGCTTTTGTGCCTGCAGCGGCCGCAAGGGCCAACAGGGCGCCGCTCGATTGGCCGATGACGCCGGCGGGCTCACCGATGCTCTCAACGAAGCAGGTGACATCCTCGACCAGTCGCTGGATGGAGTGGTCGGCAGCGTCCTGGCTGAGGCCCCTACCGCGTGTGCTCATCGTCACGCAGGTGAACCGCTCCTGCAGGAACGGCACCAACGGCACCCAGGTGGTCTCCCCGTCTCCCAGGCCCCCGTGGATCAGTACCAGCGGTGGCCCGGCACCCTCGACGCGCCCGACGATTTCGGTGCCGTCGGTCGAGACGGTCCGGTGGATCGATGGCAGGCCCATGGTTCGCTCCTCGGTCGGACGGTGCCTTCCGGCCTGAGCGTCACACAGCTGCCGGCTGCGCGCATCCGTAGACCTACGGGTCTTTCGCGAGGAGCTCGTGCTCCATCGCGAACAGGGCGGCCGCCGCTCGGCTGGAAGCGCCGATCTTTTGGTAGATGTTCTGCACATGGTCCTCGGCCGTGCGCCGCGAGATGACGAGCCGCTCAGCGATCTGCGGGTTGGAACAGCCCTCGGCCACCAGGCGGAGCACCTCGAGTTCACGCGCGGTGATGCCCGCAGGCGGCCGGCGACGTTCGGTACGCGTTGCGCGTCCGGCACCGGCTAGGACTGCGTTGACCGCCTCCGCGTCGAGGCGGCCGCACCCAACGTCATCGAGCAGATGCTGTTCGGCCTCGTCCTCTGTGAGCGCCGCACGGTGCGGACGCCGCTGGCACATCGCCTGGAACGCGTCGGCCACCGCAAGGACGCGGGCGGCCATCGGCAGATCGCTTCGTCCGCAACCACGGTGGTAGCCGCTGCCATCCGAACGTTCATGGTGCAGACCGACCAGGCGTGCGAGCGGAGCAAGGCGTGGCGAACCCGCCAGGATCCGCTCCGAGTGGTAGGCGTGCAGCCGTACCTGTTCCCACTCGTGAGCACCGAGTCGACCTGGCTTGTCCCACACGGCGCTCGAGATCGCGACCCGGCCAACGTCGTGCAACAGTGCCGCGAGCTCGAGGTTATGGACGTCGGCAGCAGGCAGGCCGAGTCGCCAGCCGGCGCTACTGGCCAGCGACGCAACACCACGGGAGTGGCCGTGCGTGTAGGGCGACTTCAGATCGGCGAGGTCCCCGAACACCGTCGCAACGTCAACCAGTTCCGGATCGAGCACCGAGACCACCGGCCGAGGCTCGACCTCCAGCAGCACCCGATGCGGATCACCGTCAGCGGCTGTAGCGACGAGCCCACCGACGCTGACAGCGAACTTCTCAGCCAGCTCTGGATCGAGCACGGTGCCGCCCTGGCGACGTAGACCGGCAGCCGCCAGCTCGACTCCTCCCACGTTCTCCAGCGTCACAGCCACGGTGGCCGCCACCGCCAGACGGGAACCGACCGGGATCTCTTCACCGGCCAGACCATCGGGGACACCCCGGCCGTTCCACCACTCATAGGCGTGGTAGACGCTGCGCTGGACCTGCTCGTCGAGCCCGAGGCGCCGTGCCACGTCGCGGCCAACCTCGCACGCCACCGTTGCGTACGCCTCGCCATGCCGCTTTCCTCGCGTGATCGCAACGAACGTGAGGCGAACCCGATCCAACGGTGACCTGCCCCGCACGAGCATGGGCACGAACGTCTTGAGCCCATCCCGTGGGTCTGCCGGGTTGGTTCGTGCCGAGGCTGCGCTCATCACCAGCTCGTCCCCGTAGAGACGCGCGGTCTCATCTGCGTAGCCGACACACCCCACATGCAGGAGCAGCGCCGTGTACAGGCCGGCCCGGACATCCTCCTCCGGCAACCCAACCGACCGACCCAGCACCGCAGCCAGAACTGCCGAACGCACAGCCTCACCAGAGGGAAGCCCGAAACCCAGGTCGGCCACCCGGGACAACCCGGCGAGCAGATCTGCCAGCCGTACCGCCATCGGACGACCATTCCCTCGACAACCGGGCGCGAGGCCCACCGCGAAAACGCCGCTCTCCTCCAGAGCAGCGGTCCGCTCAAACAGGATAGGTGACACCATGGGTGGCACGGCGAGCGGGCAATCACACCGCATTCCGTCACGCCGCAGACCGGAGCGTTCCGTGCCGGCGGCAGTCGACCAGTCCAGGTCCGCCTCAATCGTGTTCGCGCGGTGGCGACCGATGCCCGCACGCAGCCACGGATGCCGGGATCGCGGCCTCGAAACCGGTGACTGACCGGCACCTCGCGCCGGGTACGTGTGTCTGACAACAGGCACGACGACGAGATCGGTGCTTGCCTCTCATCAAGCTGGGACCTGCGTCGGCAGCCGTCCGGCCCGTGTCCGATCCCGCTCCGTCACCCCAGCCCAAGCGGCTGCTTCGAAAGGCCGCACTCGACGTAGCACCAGGACAGGGCGACGGACCGATCAGAAACGCCCGTTG